>CAMMDS010000015.1 GCA_946495655.1 uncultured Clostridium sp. | reverse complement strand
CAACTGCAACTCAAATTAGATATAACAAAGTAACATTTTGGGAAAATAAAACTGTCAAACTTATATTACAAAACAAAGCATATATTGGAGATACAATTCAAAACAAAAGGAGTAGGATAAGCTATAAAAATAGGAAACTTCGAGCAAATCCAAAAGAACAATGGCAAATAGTAGAAAATACCCACGAGCCAATTATTGATAAGAATGTTTTTAACAGAGTGCAAAAAATGGAAATAGTGCAAAAATATGATAGAAACGAAAAAAAGAATCATTTTTTATTAGATGGATTGCTAGTATGTTATGAGTGTAAACACAAAATTGGAGTTAGAAGTAGAAAAGATGGAAGATTAGACATGATATGTAATAATTATCGTAGAAACTCTAAATTGAATTTATGTACATCTCATGGCTTTAGTTATGAGCGATTGGAAAAACAGATAATTGATTATATAAGAAAATTATTTATTGAAATTGACAATAAAAAGATTATGTTGAATATTAAAAATAGTAAGACAAAATATGATTACAAAAAAATGTTGGACAAAATAGAAAAAGAAATAGAACTCATAAATAATAATATTGATAAAATGTATATTGATAAGCTAAATAACAAACTAAGTGCGGAAATGTATGAAAGACTATTTGAAAAATTAAAAAAAGCTGAAAAGGACAAGGAAACGGAGTACACAGAATTAAAAAAAGAAGCAGAAGAGTGCGTAAATGATAATGATGAAGAAATAGAAAAACTTGTTAAAGAGTTTCTAAAACTTGAAAATCCGACACCGGAAATTATGAGAGTACTTATTAACAGAATAGAAGTACACCAGGATAAACAGGTGGATATAGTTTTTAATTTTAAGAAGTTGAATAATTTATCTGATATAAAGAAGAATAATATTATTTAAAAAAGTTGACAATTTTGACAAAACAATTTATGACAATACAAAAGTTATTTTGAATAAACAAAATAACTTGACAAAAAACGAGAGTTATTTCGACAAAACAAAATAACTTGATAAGAAGATAATTAACACTATAACTGTCTACTTTAGAATCTACCAGAAGGGATATCAATGGCTGTGCCAATGAAGAATGGTGGAATGAAAGTATCAAAAGTTATATATTACGTTATATTATCAGGAATAACAACTGGATTGGGAGCTTTTTTAGGAGCGATTGTCGGAGGAATATCAGAAAAGATAATTGCAATTTGTTTAGCATTTTCGGCAGGTGCGATGATATATATAGTATCTGGAGAGCTCACACCAGAATCAAGTAAATTATATCAAGGGAGGATGTCTGCTATGGGTAATATTCTTGGATTTATTATAGGTGTTTTTGCAATGAACATATGAAATTTCCATGCTATTAAAATTTATAGAAAAAAAATTAACTTTTGTTGATTTTTAGATATATATATTATAGAATTTATGAAAATAATTTTATAAAAGGGGTAGGAAATGGAGAAAAATACGAAAGAAAAGATATATTTTATTATATTAGTTCTTATACTATTAGTCGGAATAATTACGAGAGTAATTAAAATCGGAGAGATACCTATTGGAATTAATGTAGATGAAGCAGGCATAACGTATGATGCATATTGTATTGCAAACTATGGCACAGACAGATTCGATAATAGTTTTCCAGTATATATGATAAATTTTGGAGGAGGACAAAGTGCCCTTTATACATATATTGCAGCAGTATTTATAAAAATATTTGGATTTAGTTTGACTGTTGTGAGAATTCCTGCTTTAATTTTTTCAATATTATATATGATTTTCGCATTTTTACTTGTTAAAGATTTAAAGAATAAAAAATTAGCAATTTTATTAGAATTTTTAATTGTTATAGTTCCATGGCATTTTATGCAATCTAGGTGGGCAATGGACTGTAATTTGATGTCATCTATGATGCTTATTTCCATATATGCATTAGTAAAATCAAAAAATAAAATAATGTATTTATTAGCAGGTTTATTATTTGGAATTACATTATACACTTATGCGTTAAGTTATATTATTTTACCAATTATATTAGTTTTGTTACTAGGATATATGTTATATATAAAGAAAATAAAATTAACGGATATAATCGTTTTATTTATTCCATTAATTTTATTAGCAATCCCGTTAATTCTAAGTTTATTAGTTAATTGGGGAGTTATTAATGAAATAAAAACACCGTTTATTTCTATTTTAAAAATGTGGTTATTTAGAACTGGTGAAATAAATTTAAGTAACATTTTTCATAATTTTATAAAGATGTTTCAAGTTATGTTTGCATTTGATATAAATGATTATAGTACATTTCCTATATTCGGCACATTATATTACATAAGCATACCATTTGCTATATTAGGATTTATAAAATCTATAAAAGAAGTTATAAAAAATATTAAAGAAAAAAGTTTTTCTCTAGATATTATAATGTTAGTCAATTTCATTGCTGTGTTTATTTGTGGCATTTTAGTTGAGCCGGGAATAGAAAGAATAAATGCAATTTATATATCACTTATATATTATATTGCGGTTGGAATACTATATGTATCTGAAAATAGAAAATATATATTTGGTACAATAATAGGATTATATATTGCTTTCTTTATAATGTTTTTATGCTATTATTATGGAGTATATGGAAAAGAAAATACAAATCTATCATTTAATAATGATGTAGTTAGTGTTGCCCAATATATAGAAGAAAATGAAAAATATGATAATAAATATATAAATATGAGATTAAATGCATCTCAACAATATATTTATACACTAATAGCAAACAAAACATCACCTAAAGAATTTATGGAAACAGCAAATATAAATGAAAGAATATTTTCATATGGTAGATATGTATTTTATAATATAGATATTAATGATAATACAGTTTATGCTATAGAAAAAGAAGAATGGCTAAAACAACTATTACTGAAAGAAGGATTTACAAAAGAATCATATAATGAAGATATAGATATATTTTATAAAAAATAATAGAAAACGAAGGTTCCTTTATAAATAGATAAATAAAGGAATCTTTTGTTTGAAAAATTATGCCGAAAAAAATATTAACATATATTATATGTTCGCTTGAAAAATAAATTAATTTAAGTTAAAATAGAATAGCAAATAAATGTTTAGTAAATAAGGAGAAAGTAATGCAAGAATTAATAGAAGGATTAAATGATAAACAGAAAGAAGCTGTATTAGAGACAGAAGGACCATGTTTAGTAATAGCGGGAGCTGGAAGTGGAAAAACTAAGGTTTTAACACATAAAATAGCATATTTAATAATGGAAAAAAATATAAAGCCATGGAATATTTTAGCAATAACTTTTACAAATAAAGCAGCAAACGAAATGAAAGAAAGAGTGGAAAAATTAGTAGGAGAAGCAGCAAAAGATATGTGGATTGGTACATTTCATTCTATATGTGTGCGTATCTTGAGAAAATATATAGATAGATTAGGTTTTGACCATTCTTTTTTAATATTTGATACATCTGATCAAAGAACATTAGTTAAAGAATGTATGAAAACATTAAAAATAGATGATAAAATGTTTACGGATAGAAGTGTTATAGCGGAAATTAGTAATGGAAAAAATGAAATGCTAGAACCAAAAGCTTATCAGGTAAAATATGCAGGGGATTATAGGAAAGAAATAATTGGTAGAATATATGAGCTATATCAACAAAGATTAAAAGAAAATAATGCAATAGATTTTGATGATATTATTAATTATGCAATTAAAATTCTCACAGAGAATGAAGATGCTTTGGAATATTATACAAATAAATTTAAGTATGTACTTGTAGACGAGTATCAAGACACTAATAAAGCACAATTTACATTAGTTACAATTTTAGCTTCTAAACATGGAAATATAACAGTTGTAGGTGATAATGATCAAGGGATTTATAGCTTTAGAGGTGCAGATATTACAAACATTTTGAATTTTGAAAAAGATTTTCCAGGAACAAAGATTATAAAATTAGAGCAGAACTATAGATGTACAGGAAATATTTTGAAAGCTGCAAATGCAGTTATAAAACATAATGAAAATAAATATGAAAAAAAGCTTTGGACTGAGAATGAAGAAGGAAATCTTCCAGTAATTCATAAATCAGATGATGAATATGATGAGGGAAGATTTATAGTAGAAGAAATAAACCATCTAAGAAGAGAAGAATATTTTAAGTATTCAGATTTTACTGTTTTGTATAGAATGAACTCACAATCAAGAGCAATAGAGGAAATATTAAGAAGAGAAGGAATCCCATATAAAATAGTGGGTGGTCTAAAATTCTATGAAAGAAAAGAAATAAAAGACATAATTTCATATTTGAGATTGATATATAATTTTTCAGATAATATATCACTAAAAAGAATAATCAATGAACCTAAAAGAGGTATAGGAAAAACAAGTATTGACAATATTAGTGAAATTTCTGAAAAAACTGGACTTTCTATGTTTGACATTATAAAACATGCAGATGAGTATGGATTAAACAGAGTTAAAGCAAATGCTAACGAATTTATAGAAACTATTGAGTATTTGAGATCGAAAATTGAAGAACTCAGTATTTCAGAGCTTATAAAAGAAACTCTTAATAAAACGGGATATGTAAAAGCATTAGAGCTTGAGAATACTACAGAAGCTGAGACTAGAATAGAAAACCTAGAAGAGTTCTTAACTGTTGCAATAGAGTTTGAAGAAGAAGAAGCGGAAAATACTTTAGCAGATTTCTTAGAGGGAATCACATTAAGTAGTGATATTGATGGAATGGAGGATTCAGAAGATTCAGTTACATTAATGACATTACATAGTGCTAAAGGATTAGAATTCCCAGTAGTATTTTTAGTTGGAATGGAAGAAGGTATATTTCCGGGTAATAAATCTATAGGAGAACCTAAAGAGCTAGAAGAGGAAAGACGTTTGTTTTATGTTGGAATTACTAGAGCAAAGCAATATCTATATTTGACGTGTTCAAAAAAGAGAACTATATTTGGATCAACAAGCTATAATGCAATATCTAGATTTGTAAATGAAATTCCATCAGATTTATTAGACGGATTTGATGACTTAGACAATGACAAAAATGAAGAATTTAATGATAGTCCATATAAATGGGAATATGGCACGAGTTCAAGAGTAAAATCATATAAATTTGATGATAATTTTAACACGAGTAACGGAAAAATAGCAGCTTCTAATATGGGTAGTAATTTTGGATACAAAGAGAGTACAATACAAGCAAATAACGGATTTCAATTTAAAACAGCAGAAAGTTTTCTAAACTCAATTAATTCAAAAAAATTGAATAATGATTTTGATATATCTAAATATAAAGAAGGTCAGCGTATATATCATAAAAAATTTGGAGAAGGAATTATTAATAAAATTGAAGAAGAAGGAGAAGATTATAAGTTAGATATTTCATTTGATAAAGCTGGGCATAAAAGATTAATGGCTAAATTTGCAAATTTAGAAATTATATAAAAAATCAAATATAATAAATTTTTATTAAAATTTAATAATTTTCAAAAGCAAATAATATTATTTTATTTGCTTTTTTTGTATAAAAAATTAAAATTTGAAACATAATATTCTAAGAATAATAATGAAAGGAATGATTTAAAAATGGCAAATCTTAGTCAAGTAGAATTACAAAATTTAAGACATTTTATAGGTTCACACGAAACATCATACCAAAAATTGAACACATATGCTTCACAAGCAGTAGACCCACAAATAAAGCAAATGTTCACTAAAGCTGCTCAAGATAGTTTGAATACAAAACAAAAATTAATGTCTTTTTTAAATAATTAAGTTTGGAGGTAAATATAATGGATGAAAAAACTATGGTAAATGATATTTTAGCAGGTGTTAAAGCTAGCCTAGGTTCATATCAAACTGCTATATCTGAGACAGAAAATATGCAATTAAGACAAACATTACAACAAATTAGAAATAATGACGAAAGTTTCCAATACGAGCTTTTTAAAACAGCTCAAGCTAAAGGATATTACAAACCAGCACAACCTGCAACTGTTACGGAAATACAAACTGTAAAGACTGAGGTACAATAAAATAACTAGAAAAAAGAAGAAATCAAAAGTAAAGTAGAGCATTTAGAAATAAAATAAAGATAAGAAAAGATTTTAAACAGATTTAAAAATTGTTTAAAATCTTTTTTTAATATAAAATACTAATGTTAAAATTTTATTAGTACCATATTTTTGTAAAATAAGTAATTTTATAAGAATATGTGCTTAGGGAAAGGAATGTTTAACATTAATATTTTAAGAAAAGTAGCAATAACTACAAGAAAATCAATAAAACTATTAATTCTTATGTTTCTATCTGCAATAGTTCTAATAGGATTAGTAGTATTATTTTATAATCCTACATATGAGGTTAGTTTAAATGGAGAAGTTATAGGTTTTACATCAAATAAAAGTGAGTTGCAAGAGAGAATTAATAGTTATATTTCTGAAGATGAAGAGAAAAATATAGCTTTTATTCAAATAGATGCTATGCCAACATATGAATTGTGCCTATTAAAAAAAGATGTAGAAACTAATGATGATGAAATATATAATAAAGTTACAGAAAATGGCACACCATACTATAAATATTATGCTATAACTGAAGATAAAGAAGAAAAATTTTATTTGTCTTCTTTTAAGGATGCAGAAGAAGTAATTGACAAATTAGAAAAAAAAGATAGTGCAAATCAAGATGACCTTGGAATTGTAGAAAAGTATGGAAAAGAATTGAAAGAATTTACAAGTGTAGAAAAGTGTGTATCTAAGTTATACGAAGAAAAAGTAGTGGTAAGGACAGTTACATATTCATCAGCACCAGCTTCTAATTATAGTACTGGAAACTCATATTCTAATGTAAGCTTAGGAATAAGCTTAATTAATCCTGTTTCTGGAGTAATAACTTCAAGATATGGAAGTAATGATAGTGTAAGAGACCATACTCATGCTGGATTAGATATCTCTGCACCATATGGAACTCCAATAAAAGCAGCTGCTGCAGGAACAGTAACTTATTCTGGAAATGCCGGAGATGGATTTGGAAATTATGTTATTATTTCTCATGGAAATGGTGTTACTACTGTTTATGCTCATTGTAGTTCTCTATTAGTGTCAGCAGGACAGAGTGTAAGTCAAGGAGAGGTCATTGCTAAAGTTGGATCAACAGGTAATTCAACAGGAAATCATTTACATTTAGAAGTAAGGAAAAATGGAGTTACATATAATCCTCAAAATTATGTATATTAATGTATATATCAATAAAATAAACCTCCAAAGGTTAAGTGGAATCCTAACTTTTGGGGGTTAGTTTTAGAATAAATTATTATTTATTTGTTTTGAAAGTGTGATAAACTTCTTTTAAAAGCATTATTCTTTATAACTAATGCTCCAGATTCATATAATCTACTAATAAATAAATCGGGATTTGCTACATAAGATCCAAATTCAGTAATCCCTGTATAAAATTTTGCTATATTTTTATATTGTGTGTTCAAATTATTTAGAACAAGATAGTATAAATCATTATATAAATAAACACTAATTTTTTCAGAGACCTTAGTTGAATCAGAAAGGTTATTATGTACCATAAATTCAATAAAATTACAGTAATCATCAAATGAATTGAATTTATAAATTAAATAAGTGCTATTTATATTTGAACATTTTCTTTTAGCTTTTGGTTTCTTTTTAGGAGAAACATATAGATGTTTTTTATTAGTATCTGATGCAATTTTAGTAATAGTAAGAACAAAATCTTCTTCTGTCATTGCTAAAGCTTCTATTTTTACTTTACAATCTCTTGTTTTAAAACCGATTTTTTCTTCTGCCTCTTCAAGCATATCTAGAAATAAATCTTGTGTTTCAATGGAATTAGACATAAAATCATGAAAATTTATATCTTTCTCTTCCAAATCATGCATTGATAGAGTTATTCTTATTTTATTTTCATTAAGCTTTTCAAATTTCATTAAAAAAAGTCCTCCAATAACTTTTAATTATATTATTATTATATTTTATATTTAAAAAAAGGTAACTATAAATATATCATAAAAACAAATAAATTAAAAGAGATTTTGATAAAAATATTTTAACATAATATTAAAAAAAAATAAATAGAAAAACTTTCCTAGAAATCTTGAAAAAAATTGCTATACAAGATATAATACATAAGTATAAAATTGTGAATATATGCAAAAGAGGAGGATATAATAAATATGGCAACAAGAGAAAAAAATATATGGATACTTATATTATTTATATTATGTGGAATTGTAGTAGGAGGACTACTTGGAGAACTAGCATCACAAGTTGACTTTTTGTGGTGGCTTTCATATGGAGAAGAATTTGGAATATCAAATCCAATTACCATAGACTTACAAGTAATTACAGTTACTTTTGGACTTATGTTCAAAATAAATATTTCAAGTATTATTGGAATGATTCTTGCTATATTTATATATAAGAAAATATAGAGATATAATATCTAGTTAAATTTTGAGATAATAAAAATATAGGGGGCTAATAGAAAGGATTTGATATCTATGAAAATGAAAGAGCTTCCTATATCAGAAAGACCATACGAAAAATTAGAGATGTATGGAGAAAGAGCATTGTCAAATGCAGAATTAATAGCAATAATAATAAAAAGTGGAACAAGAGAAGAGAGCAGTGTAAATATTGCGCAAAAAATATTATCATTAGAAAAAAATGGAGAAAACAACTTAAGATTTTTGCAGAATATATCTATAGAAGAATTTATGAGTATAAAGGGGATAGGCAAAGTAAAGGCCATACAATTAAAAGCAATCTGCGAACTAACTAAAAGAATGTCTAAACCACTGGATACAAGTCAAATACAAATTAATTCACCAAAAGATGTAGCAGAGTTATTAACAGAAGAAATGAAATTTGAAAAAAGAGAAATTGTCAAAACTTTAATTCTTAATTCTAAGAATATAGTAATAAAGATTGTAGATGTATGTTTTGGAGGAACCAATTCTGCAATATTAAAACCAAAAGATGTATTACAAGAAGCTATTAAATTAGGAGCACCAAAGATTATTTTGGTTCATAATCACCCAAGTGGAGATCCAACCCCAAGCCAAAAAGATTTTGATTTTACGGAAAGATTAGCACAAGCATCAAAAATTATTGGAGTTGAATTATTAGATCATATTATAATTGGAGATTATGGATTTGAAAGCATTTTCTATTTAAAAAATAATAGTTAATATTGGAGAGGGGTTATTATAATGAGATTGTTAAACATAGGTTCAAAAGACATAGGAATAGATTTAGGAACAGCAAATATACTTGTTACATTGAAAGGAAAAGGAATTGTTTTAAATGAACCTTCTGTTGTTGCAATAGATAAAAAAGCGCAAAGGATACTTGCAACAGGTCATGAAGCAAAAGAAATGCTTCGGAAGAACACCAGAACAAATAAAAGCTATAAGGCCAATGAAGGATGGAGTTATAGCAGATTTTACAGCTACGCAATTAATGTTAAAAAACATAATAAATAAAATATGTCAGAGATATAACATAGGTAAACCAAGAGTGGTTGTAGGTGTACCTTCTGGAATTACGGAAGTAGAAGAAAGAGCTGTTGAAGAATCAATTTTACAGGCAGGAGCAAGAGAAGTATATTTAATAGAAGAACCAATGGCTGCTGCAATAGGAGCAGGATTAGAAGTAGCAGAACCAAGTGGAAGCATTATTGTTGACATTGGAGGCGGAACAACAGAGGTTGCTGTAATATCACTTGGAGGTGTTGTTGTAAGTAATTCTATTAGAATAGCTGGGGACGAGCTAGATGAAGATATTGTTAATTATGTAAAAAGAGAAATGAATCTTGCAATTGGAGATACAACAGCAGAACAAATCAAAAAAGAGATTGGATGTGCTAAACCTTTAGTTACAGATTTGACTATGGAAATAAGTGGGAGAGACTTAACTACAGGATTACCACAAACCATGAATATAACATCTAATCAAGTAGAAGAAGCAATGAGAGAATCAATTGAAAAAATAGTTGATATTATTAGACAAACTCTAGAAAGAACTCCGCCAGAATTATCATCAGATATAATGGAAAAAGGAATTGTATTAGCTGGAGGAGGAGCATTAATAAAAAATATTGATAAACTCATAGCAGAAAAAACAGAGATGCCAGTATATATTGCTGAAAATCCCTTAGATTGTGTAGTAAAAGGAACAGGAAAAACATTAGAGGATTTAGAAAGATTAAAAACAGTTTTGATAAATTCAAGAAAAAGAAAGTAAAAAGAAAAGGAATGATTAGCTAGTATGTATAAAAGCAAAAAACGTGGAATTATAGGGGTTGTAATAACCATTATAATTATAATCCTATTAGTTATTTTTTCAAATAGTAATGCAAACCAACTTACATATGTACAAGATATATGTAATATTTTTGTAATGCCTATACAAAATGGATTTACTTATTTGAAAAATAAAATATCTGGTAATGATAGTTTTTTTGCTGATATGGATACCTTAAAAGCAGAAAATGAAGAACTTAGAAATAAAAATAGCGAATTAGAACAATCATTAAGGGAATTAGAAATTATAAAAGCGGAAAATGAAACATTGAAAGAATATGTTAATTTAAAAGACAAATATAAAGACTATAATACTATCCCTGCAGATGTAATTAATAGGGATATTAGTAATTACAGTAGTACTATAGTTATAAATGTAGGCTCTGATGATGGAATAAAAAATGATATGACAGTTATAGCAGATAGTGGTTTAGTTGGACATGTGATTTCTGTAACAGATAACACTGCAAAAGTTCAAACAATTGTAGATACAGCGTCAGCAGTAACAAGCAAAATAAGTACAACAGAAGATACAATAGTTGTACAAGGTACTTTAGATAGTAAATCTACATTAAGAGCTACATTTATTCCTACAGATGCTGTTGTGCTAGAAGGAGATAGTGTGGAAACTTCTGGAATAGGTGGAATATATCCAAAAGGAATACATATAGGTACAATAACAGAAGTAGTAAATACGAATAATATAACTGATAGGTATGCATTAGTAGAAACTGCAGTTGATTTTAATAAACTTAATACTGTGCTTGTAATAACAAATAGTGTTAGCGAATAAAAATTAAATTATTTAAAACTAGATTAAATTGTAAGTTATAAATAATAGAAAGGAAGATTGTGGACTTGAAAAAAGTAGTAGCAGTGATATTGTTAATAGTGGCTTTTTTAATAATATATTTTTTACAAGCAAATTTCTTTACCTGGTTTACAATTGCAGGTGTAAAACCGAACTTATTTATAATTTACATATTATTCATAGGACTATTTGCTGGTAAAAAGTTAGGATTAATTTTAGGAATCATATTTGGACTTTTTATAGATATCGTAATTGGACGTCAAATTGGAATATCTTGTGTTATGTTTGGAATTATAGGGCTTTTAGGAGAATATCTTGATAAAAATTTTTCAAAAGAAAGTAGAATCACAATAATGCTTATGATTGCTGGAAGTACTGTAATATACGAACTTGGTTGCTATATATTTAATGCAATAACTTTAGATATAAATGTAGAAATAATAAGCTTTTTAAAAATATTATTAATAGAAACAATATATAACCTTTTAATTTCTATTGTTATATATGCTTTAATACAGAAATTAGGACATGCTTTGGAAGAAATATTCAAAACAAAGAATATACTTACTAGGTATTTTTAAAACTCAAAAGGTGGTGAGTAATTGAAAGAAAGTAAAGGACAGAATGACAGGATAAGATACAATATACTTACAACTATTGTATACATAATTGGTATTATTTTACTTATACAACTTTTTAACCTGCAAATTGTGCATGGTGAAGAGTATAGAGAAACATCTAATTCTCGTCTAACTAGAGAAACTGCAGTAAGAGCCGCAAGAGGAACTATAAAAGATAGAACTGGAATAGAATTAGTTAGAACAGAAACTGGATATAGTGTAGAAATATATAGTACAAAGGTTACAGATTCGGAACTTAATGAATCTATTAAAAAATTTATAGAAATATTAGAATCAAATAAAGATGAGTTTGTAGATAATCTTCCAATAGAGGTAAATCCATTCAAATTTACAATGGAAAGCGAAGAAGAACAAAAAGAATGGAAGAATAGTAACGATATAGATGAAAATTTTAATGCAGAACAAGCTTTTTATGCATTAAAAGAAAAATATGAGATATCAGAAAATGATGTGAATCAAGCAAGGAAAATTATGGCTGTAAGATATGAAATTACAAGAAATGGATATAGTAATACAAAATCTGTAATAATAGCAAGAGATATAAGCAACACATCAGCAGTACAAATTAGAGAACAAAATGCGAAGTTAGCAGGAATGAATGTTGTTACGGAACCAATAGTTTCTTATACTTCAGGTAATCTTGCATCTCATGTACTAGGATATGTTGGAGCAATTAATGCAGAAGAATACGAAGAAAGAAAAGATAGTTATAGAAATGATGATATAATAGGAAAAGATGGAATACAAAAAGTATTTGAGGAGTATCTTAAGGGAACAGATGGAACAAAACAAGTAGATATGACAGTGGATGGAGCAATTACCAGTGAATACATTTCAGAGGAAGCTATAGCGGGTTCAGATGTTGTATTAACAATAGATGCAAACTTACAAAAAGTTGCCGAAGATGCTTTGGAAAAAAATATTAAAGATATAGCTGCTGGAAAATATGGTGAAAAAAGCGATGCAGATGCTGGAGCAGTAGTTGTAATGAATGTAAATACTGGAGAAATTCTTGCAATGGCAAGCTATCCGGATTATAATCCAGAAAAATATGCTGAAGAATATGATGCAGATGATACTACTGGTAAATATATGAATAGAGCAATAGGTGGAGTATATGCACCAGGTTCTACATTTAAAATGGTAGTGGCAACAGCAGGATTAGATACAGGTGAAATAACACCGACCACATTAATTAATGATAATGGAATATACCCATATGGAGATAGACAAGCATGTTGGTACTATAGAAGTTATGGTGTTGGACATGGATATTTAAACCTCACTCAAGCGATAAAATATTCTTGTAATTATTTCTTCTATGACTTAGGATATAGACTAGGAATAGATACAATAGCAGAATATGCAGGATATTATGGATTGGGCAAGAGAACAGGAATAGAATTACTAGGAGAAGCAAGAGGTACAGTCGCATCTAGAGAGTATGCTGAAACTCTTGGAAACGGATGGTATATATCAGATACTTTATCAGCAGCTATAGGACAAAGTTATAATAATTTTACTCCAATACAAATGGCTAGATATGTTAGCATGGTTGCTAATGGAGGAAAAAATGTTGATGTAACTTTAATTAAATCTATAATAAATCCTGATGGAACAGAAGTATCAAAAGAAGAGATAGAAAATCATACAAAGGAAACACTTGGAACGGAAAATGAAAATAAAGAGGATTTAGATGTATCAAAAGAAAATTTAGATGCTATTAGAAAAGGAATGAAAGGAGTTACAAGTGAATCAGGAGGAACAGCATATTCAACATTTGCAGATTTTGATATAGACATAGCAGGTAAAACAGGTTCTGCGCAGACAGGAGTGGATGGTGAAGCTCATGGATGGTTTGTTGGATTCGCTCCATATGAAAATCCAGAAATTGCTGTTGTGGTACTTGTAGAAAAAGCTCGGTTCAGGAGGTTATACAGCAGGAGTGGCAAAAGAAATAATGGAAGAGTACTTTGGAATGAACTCAGAAAAAGTAACAGAGGATAAAAATGCAAATTCAAGTATAGAAAGTGTTAGATAAAAAGTGAGTGTGAAATTATGAGTAATTGTATAAGTATTAGTATAAAAAAGAATCAAGTTATTATAAAAATAGAAGAAAATGCTGAACAAAGAGAAATTATATCTGAACTAAGAAAAAAAATCATAGAATTAAAGAATTTATATAAAGAAGATAAAACTCCAATATTAATCACTGGAAAAGTCTTAAAAAATAAGGAAATGGATGAAATCCAGACAATAATAAAGAAATTTATTGATGTTCAAATAGAATTTGATAGTCCAAAAGTTTTAGGATTACATGGTATTAAAAAAACATTCTATAAAGAAGTGGCAACATCGGAAACAAAATTTCATAAAGGTTCATTGAGATCAGGACAAAGGTTAGAATTTGAAGGAAGTTTGGTAATTATTGGAGATGTAAATGCAGGAGCGGAAGTAATAGCAAGTGAAAACATCGTGATTTTGGGAATTCTAAGAGGTCTTGCACACGCAGGTGCGAAAGGAAACAAAGATGCAGTTATAGAGGCATCTGAGATAGATGCAGTTCAAATTAGGATAGCAGACATAGTAAAAGAAATTGAAAAAAACGAAGAAGAGATAAAAAAAGTCAAAACTTCTGCATATATAAATGACAAAGATGAATTGATTGTTGAATAGATAATATTACTAAATTAATATTTAAAAAGAAACTTTTTAAATTATAGTAAACTATAGTTTTTTAAAAAGTTTCTTTTTTATTGTATAGGAAAAATCGACTTTTTCTTTGTTATTTCAGTATTTCTAACGATTTTTCCGTATACAACAAGGTTAATTTTCCTTGGACCGTGCATTTTCGCGAAGCGAAATGCACATGTGGACGTCGAAATCTTCGATTTCGCTAACGTCCAATTTTCTTATGATAAAAGAAGAAGTATTAATGATATAAATAAGTATTCATCTTTTACGCCTTCTTTAAATAAGAAGAATATTAAACAAATAAGAAGAATATCATCAGAATGTAGTTTAATGCCAAATATTTCAAAAATATTATCATCATTATTACTTTGAATGTTATTTTCCGTAAGCTTATTTGTATTTGATTGGTTTTCATACATATTATAACTTTTTTTTGATTTATGATTAGAGTTGTTTACTCTTATTTTTTCATTGATAATATTTTTATCTTTCTTTGTACTTCTTTGGTGATTTTGTGGATAGACGCTATAATATCTAGGAGAAAAGTGCGGGTAAAAAGGAAAATTATACATCATTTTTGTTTTCACCACCTAGAAAATTAAATGCTTCAAATGCTTTGCCAAGTCCAAAAAGTTTTACATATTGATCTACTTTTTTTTGTCTACTTTCTTTAAGGTAAGGCTTTAATGATTTTAACAAATTAGCTCTTGGATCATCTTTATTTGAATTCATAGAATCTATTATTTGTTTCATTTTTAAAATTGTATTTATATCAATATCTGGAGTTGCAGATTGATTAGATTCATTAGAATCATTTGAATTATCAGAGGAATTTTTAAAATTGTTTAAAATACTTTTTAAGTCATCTGGAAACTCATTATTTTTCATCATTTTATTAATTTGCTCCATTATATTACTCATATCTGCTTCACTCATATAAATTCCTCCATTCCAAAAAAATTATTTATTTTTCTTTATCTCGTTTATAATAGAATTTGCATCATTGGATTTTAACATTTGGCTTACTTTGTTTAGACCTTGCTCTAAATCTTTTTTATCCATTTTTGAAAGCATTGACATTAGTTGTGCCATGTTCATATTGTTGTTATTATTTTCTTTATTATTCATTAATCAATCACCTCTATATAATATATGTTAAAAAAACTATAATATAATATTCAAAATAATAAAAATAGTTACTATTGTAAAACTGTAATAAAAATGTAATATAAATTTAATATTTCTCTTAGTTTAGAGTTTCCGTAAAAAGAATGGAGATAATATTTGAAATCGTAATAAAATAAGTATTGAAATGAAATTAAAAAATGCTAAAATAATAATGTATATTATACTATATTGTCATATTAGGTATTTATATAGAAGATATTGACTAAATATACATAAAAAGTTTAAGAAAAACTTGGAAAGTATTGAAAAAACAATAAAAATATCGTATAATATATTTATATGTTGGATATAAAATGGAGGTTATTATGAGTAAACTATTAAAAAAGATTATTGCATTAATTTTAGTATTAATTTTAGTAAGTGCAAATATGATTATTCTTGGAGAATACACAATAGCATATGCACTAAGTGATGAAGAGTTAAATGAACAAACAGCTACGACTAATCACAAAAATGTAGAGTTTAACTCGTATTTTAATGGAGAATCACATAATCAAACATTTGATATAAATTCAGATGATTCAAAAATATATTTAAAAATTAAAATTAATAGTGCAGGATATTTGCAAAATGGAACAATAGAGTTTCTAAACACTAATTTTAAACTAAAAGACGGAATAACAAATGAAAATATTCAAAGTGTTGATACAGAAAATAATAAAATATCTTTAAATAGGTTGAATAATGGTTCAGATATTACTATAGAGCTTCCAATTGAAATATTAAAAAACGAAGATGTATCACTAGATTATTTTAGTAAAGAAACAATAACTAAATTTACTGGAACATATATAGACGGTAATGGAGATGAAAACTCTATTGAGAAAGAAGTAACAAATAAATTATCATGGGCAGGAAATGCAGAGACTGAATTAACAATAGAGGCTAATAAGTATGTTCCATACGCTACAGATGGAAATTATGGTGCAATGGTACAAGCTAAAATTAAATCAAATGTAAAAGATGCCACTTTCCCAATAAAATCAACAAACATCGAAGTAACAGTTCCAACTTTAAATGCTACAAAACCAACTTCAGTAAATGTAATAGCTACAACTACATCAGCAACTAATGGTAAAACAGATGGCTTAGATTTTACAAGTGCTAATTATACTTACGACCAAGAAAATGGTAAAGTTATAATTAATACATCTAATTTGGATGATAGTATTTCATGGAAAGAAGGAACATCAGATGAATATTTGGTAACATTCCTTTTTGAAGGAAGAGATATTTATAACTATGCATCTGAGAATGGAATTGATAGCAGTATTACAGCAAATTCAAATATAACTATATATAATAATGAAGAAAACACAATAAATAACACAGCAAGTGCTGATGTAAAATTTACAGAAAGAGAAGGTACAGTTGCAGATTTTGCAATATCTTCATCTAGTGATATCAGCAAAGGTTATTTATATACAAATTATGAAACTACTAATAAAGTAGAAACAGAGTATTATACAAAATATACAGCAACAGTAAATAGTGCTAAATTGACTACTTCTATAGAATTCACACAAGGTTATGATGTATTTCTTACAGAAGATGAAAGTGAATTCCCTACTACTGTAGGAAACAACAATTATGCATATAATAAAAGAGTAGAAATAAGTCAAGAAATATTTAATAAAATGTTGGGTGAAGATGGAGAAATTATAGTAAAAACTTCTGATGGAACAGAGCTAGGAAAAATAAATAAAGATTCAACATTAGAAAATGGAAACTATATTTTAGATATAAGTGAAAAAGATAATAATAAATTAGTTATTACAACATCTGCGCCAATTACAGAAGGACAAATAGAAATAAATATTGTAAAAGCTTTAAAAGGAAATATGAGTTATTCAAAAGATCAAATGAAAACATTTGAGAAAATCAAAGTTGATTTGGAAGGAAAGACTAATACTACAACTTTTACAGCTTGGAGACAAATATTATTAAAAGAGCCAGAAACAAAAGTTGAATTATCAATTAGTAAAAAAGATTTAACAACAGTAGTAACTAATGAAAATGTAGAAATAAGAGCGGTACTTGATACATCAAGTGAATATAATGCTTTATTTAATAATCCTACTTTAGAAATTACTTTGCCTTCATATATAGAAGATGTTAATCTAAAGAGCGCTGATATTTTATTAGCCAATGGTTTAAAAATAAAAGATACTGATGTAACAGAAAAAAGTGGGCATAAAGTAATTACTATAATATTAGAAGGAAATCAAACAGAATATGCAATTGATGCAGAATATAAAGGTGCAATAATTGTACTAAATACAGATTTAACTACAGACACATTAACACCAAGTGGAAAAGATAAAATTACCATGAAATATACTAATGAAAATGATACTGCAACAAAAGCAGAAGGTACAATAGAAGTAGAAGTTAATTTCGTTGCACCAAATGGAGTAGTTGCAGCAAATGGAATTAGTAACTATAAAGATGGAGCTGATTCAGTTTTATCAATATCAGATGAACCAAAAACAGTTGAAATTGATACTTATTCAGAAAAAAGAGTAGCTACAATGAATAGTTCTATAATTAATAATTATCCAAATGATATTGGAAATATAGTTATCTTGGGAAGAATTCCATCTAAAGGGAATAAAAAAATTGACACAGATACAAACTTAGGATCATCATTTGACACATCATTGTCTACAGAAATAGGGATTTCTGAGGAGAATGATTCAAACTATAAAGTATATTATTCAGACAATCCAAATGCTACTAGAGATATAAATGATGGAAATAATAATTGGACAGAAGAATTAACCACATTATCAAAATCATTCTTAATAGTGTTTGAAGATGATTATAAAATGTCAGCAGGAGAAAAAATTGATTTTACATATAATATTGAAATTCCAGCTGATATAGCTCCAAATAATTCTGCTTATGGAATGTATAAAGTATATTATAATAATGAAGCAAATATTGGTGCTATTCCAGAAAGCAAAGATTCTGCAATTATAGGAATTATTACAGAATCAGGACCAGAATTGTCAGCAGATATTAGAGCAACGATAAACACTGTAAGAGAAGGCCAAATAGTAAAAATGATTGTAACAGTAAAAAATAGTGGAACTCAAATAGCAAACAATGTAAAATTAAGAATTCCTGTACCAGAATATTCATCATTTGTGGATTTCTATGTTGCAAGTGAATTTAAACCAAGTGAAGATGAAGTTAGAACTATTGATGTAGGAACAGTAAATCCAAATGAAGAAGTAGAAATACCATACTATATCAAAATAGATAATTATACAGATAAAAATGCCTCAGAAGATATGACAGACGAAGAATTAAATGATGTTGCAGAATCAAATAAATTTCCTAAAGAAATTGTTCATTCTTTAGAAATATCGACAGATGATATAAAAAATCCAATACCTTCAAATCAATATATTATGAAAGTTGATGATGGTAAAATGAAGATAGATTTGATAGGACATGTGGAAGAAACAAAAGTATTAAAAGCTGGAGAAGAAATAGAGTATACTATCAGATTATCTAATATTGCAGATTTAGAAACAATAGAAAATACTATAGTAACTATTGAGTTACCAGAAGGAATGGAATTCATTAGTGCAGTAGTTAAAAATCAATTACCTGATGAAGAAGAAATTACTGATGGCGTATCATTTGATGAATCAAGAAATACATTGCAAGTAGGGGTAGGAACACTCGAAACTGTAAAATATATTATATTAAAAACAAGAGTAACGGAATTTACTGGAAACATGAGAATGCTAGTAACAGCAGTTGCAGATAATATAGAAGAACATTATTCAAATGTATTTGAACATAGTTCAGAGAAAGTTAATTTGCAAATTTCAGAATTAACTTCTTCACCAAAATATGTTAAAGAAGAGGAAAACATAACATATAAATTTTCTGTAACAAATGCAGGAAGATCAACTGCAACAAATGTTAACATAATAGACGAATTGCCTGAAGGTTTAGAATTTGTAGAAGCAACTTATAGATATAATAATGGTGATAATGTTAAAGTTACTACATTGCAAGATGGAAAATTGTTAATATCATTAAACCAGATGAATCCAAATACTACTACAGAGGTTACAATAATAGCAAAAGCAAATCTTTTATCAGATAGAAATGATAAAGAGGTTAGAAATAAAATAATAGTTCAAGCTGATACTATATCAGATATTGAAAGTAATGAAGTTATAAATATTATTGAATATAATGAAGACATAGATCATCCAGGAACTGACAATCCAGGAGGAGAAGAAAACAGATATAGAATAACAGGAACAGCATGGATAGATAGTAATCAAAATGGTAGAAGGGATACTGATGAAGCAACAGCACCTGGAATTGATGTATATTTATTAGATAAAATTAATAATGTAATAGTTCGTGATATAGATACAAACGAAGAAAAAATTACCGAGACATCTGAGACGGGTGTATATGAATTTAATAATTTAGAGCCAGGTGAATATGTTGTAATTTTCGTATATGATTCTTCAAGATATAGTCTAACTAAATACCAGGCAGAAGAAGTAGATTCATCATTGAATTCAGATACAATAGACATTAATATAACATTAGACGGAGAGAGAAGAATTGCAGCTATAACAGACACAATTGTGATAGTTGATGAAAATGCAAGAGATATAGATATAGGAATATATGAATCAGAAAAATTTGATCTAAGAATAGATAAATATATAGACAAGGTAACTTTATCAACGCCAACTATAGGAACCAGGGTGGATGAGCATAACGATTTAAAAGTAGCTAGAGTTGAGGTTTTAGGAAGCAACTTAGGAAAGAGTACAGCGGTTATAGAATATAGTATAGTAGTAACAAATGAGGGCAATGTTAGTGGATATGCAAGAACAATTGTTGATTATTTACCAGAAGAGTTTTCATTTAGTACAGAATTAAATAATGATTGGTATTTATCAGATAATGGAAACATATATAATTCAAGCTTAGAAAATATTAGAATAGAACCAGGAGAATCACAAGAAGTAAAACTAATACTTTCAGTTAATATTACAGAAGATAAACTTGGGGTAGTAAGAAATACAGCAGAGCTTTATGAAACGTATAATGAACAAGGTTTACAAGATATAGATTCTATACAAGCAAACCAAGTATCAAATGAAGATGATATATCAAATGCAGAATTAGTACTAGGTTTGGTAACAGGTAAAATTGTTGGATATACAATATTAACAATCACTGTAATAACAATTTTAGGTGTGGGAATTTATGAAATAAGAAAACATGTTTTAAATAAAAAAGGTTAGAAGAAAGGAGGGTATTATATGAAAAAGAAGGTTTTATTGACTTTAGTATTACTTCTAATAATAATATTAGCTTTAATAGGAACACATAGTTCTTTTACTAAAGATACATTGGCAGTCGACAATACTTCTGCAACTGAACCAGAAACCTATGCAGCTTCTAGTGCTTCACTAGCTCCTGGGGAGCCTGATCCTAATACATATGATTATTATTTGTCTGGAGATTTTGAAGCTTTTGAAGTAAATAGTGTTCAAGAGATACCAGCAAATGGTGATTATCAGATTTATTGTACCCGATTTGGTGTTGCTGCTGATGTCCTAGATTGGCAATTAACTAAAGCACAAGCAGAAGCATTGATTGGAAAAACATATACTTCTTATTGTAAGCATGCGGCTGAACCATATGCAGGGTTAAGATCTACAACATTTTTTACAGTGGCTGATCATGGAACATTAACACCAGCTGAAGCCTATGTAATTTCTGATTTACCATTAAAGCAATTTTCTTTAGAAAAACAAGAAGCAATTTGGGCTTTGAGCAATCAATATAACGGAGGCTCAAGATTATATCAAGAAGCTTTAGATTATCAAACATTTGATGAACAGGTAAGATCAGGAAATGGGTTGAACCCTCAAGATTCAACAGACATGAATGAATTTGAATTGAATTCTAATCAAAATACAAATACATATACTGCAGGACCATTTAAGATAAACTATACACAAGCAACCTATGGAGATGTAACATTCGGAGGAATTAGTGATATAAGACTTGTTGGATACAATAGTCAAGGGGAAATTGTGGATGATGACATGGAAATACTTGATTTCATTATGGATGGAGAAGAGGTTGAATTTCAATATTTTGAACCAGACAGCTCACTCAAGGTAGACAGAGGTGATCAAGTATATCCAAAAAGTGGAGAAGAGTTCCAAATAACTTTTAGAGATCCAAATGCAGATTTTGAAGGAAGCTATTCAGACCGAATTGTTTCAATATCTTTAGTAGTAGATTTTAAATATATGATGGCAAATGGCGAAAGAGTGGATCTTGATGGTTGGAAGTATACTATAACATATTATCATGAGCATTATGGGGAACATAATCACTATGATGACTATGGTAACTTACTATTTAGAGATTATTCTTGTACAACAACAGGAATATATCCACCTAATGAAAAACAACCAATAATGTCTGCAGATGCAATTAGAAGTATTTATGAGCAACAATTGGAAATAAGAATAGGAGAAGTTTATTCTGAAATGAGTTTGGGAGGACATGTTTGGGAAGATGCTTTAACTGGAAAAGAGTCTTTAGCAGATGGTATAAGTTCTACAACAGGAGATATACCATTAAAGAACATAAAAGTTACTTTATATACAGAAGATGGATCAATTGCACAACTATATTCTGATCCAAACGAAGCAGGTATTTCAGAAGAAGAATTAATGTGTAGAATAAATCCTACATATACTGATGAAAACGGAAATTATTTGTTCAAAGGATTAGACCCAAGTAGAAAGTACTATGTTGTATTTGAATACAATGGACAGAGATATTTACCAACAGAATATTTGAATACAGCAAGTAGACAATATAATTCGGCAGAGCAAATGATTAATGCAGGATTATATAATACAAATGAATGGAATGTAAGCTCAAAAGCAACTGAGGCAAACACAACAGTTGTACCTGGAGTAGAGATTACAAGAACAGATTTTGATAATAGATTTAGAGAAATTGGAGCTTATACAGATAATTATCCATCAAGCAACTCACTAAATAGAGTTGGAAATAGCAATTCAGTATATACTCAATTAGAATTAATGGGATATACTTTAAATGAAAATGGAAGATATACTCAAACAGGAACACAATTAGTAGATGGATATCTATATAATGAACTTGGACTAGAAACTAATACTTATGCAGAAGGAGAAATTTCTAGAAGAGTTAGAGATTACATTAGACAAAACAAAAGATTCCCAGATGATGCTGCAATGAGAAATATATATGCAGCAATAGCAGGTAACGATAGTGAAACGTGGAGAAAATTACAATTTATAGAGGATACTAATATACAAGCATATTCAGGTTCTCCATTTACTCAAGAGATTGATTTATATCCTGGTTTTGATAACTTCTATATCAATGACAATGGAGCAGATTATTCAAGCGGAGGAGATGCTCAGAATGGAAATTATGATACATCAAGCGGAACAGCACTTTATCCAGGACAATATTATATAAACTTAGGTTTATGGAGAAGACAAGAATTTGATACTTCACTTAGAAAAGATGTATATAAAGCAGCTTTAAAGATTAACGATAAAACTGTAGTATATAACTATGATAAGAGAGCAGCAGAAGGAAGTGGAGCTAATAATGCTAATGGACAAGACAATAATACATATTGGGATATAAATGTAAGAATGTCTGATTACAATTCATACTATGGAACAGATTATAACAGAGAAATTTATGAATCAGATTACACATATAGTTCAGCAGCATTAAATCATCCTGGTTCAGATCTTGAGGTTTATGTTACATATAAAATCACAATTAGAAATCAATCTATGAGCATTATGTCTCATATTGAAGAAATAGTAGATTACTATGATAGTGATTATACATATAAGCCTAACTTATCTTGGATAATGTATCAAACAAGTAGTAATAGAAACACTTCAGTTGATGAAGATGATTATTACAACATGATGCAACAATCTCAAGATGTTATAGATAATGAAAGTACAGGAGCAGCAACATTTATAGATAACGCACATGATGTTAATGCAAATGAAGGAAATAGTAAATATAATAATGAAAAGAACTTAGGAAGCCAATATCAAAATTTATATATCAGAGGACTAGAAAATAAAAAATTGGCAACAGGTGAAACTGCATATATTTACTTAACATTTGAAGTAAATAAAGATAGCAATGGAAGAATAATTTTAGACAGTGATAGTAGTCCAAAAGAGAATTTGGCTGAAATAAATGGATATTCAACATTCTATAGAGATGGAACAGAACTTCCAAATGGAGTACAAAAAGATTCAAATGATATAGCAGGATTATTAGACAGAGATTCTAATCCAGGTAACTTAGTAGCAAGTGATTTAACTGGAGATAGATATGAGAAGAACTTTGAAGATGATACTGATAGAGCACCAAGCTTAAGATTATTAATCGATAGCGACGGAGCAAGAATAGCAAATGGTACAGTTTGGGAAGATGAAAGAACAGAAACTATTGGAGATCCAAATGCTTCACAAGATGCTATAATAGGTGATGGTATAAGGCAAGATGATGAAATAGGAATTAGTGGAGTAACAGTACAATTAGTTGAAAAATGTATAGACGGTTCAGAATATATTTGGCAAGAAACTACTACAGATGAAAATGGTAGATACAATATAACAAATTATATACCAGGAGATTATGTAATAAGATTCTATTATGGAGATACTGCGGCTACAGCTATTCCATCAGAAGGACAATCAGTATCATATAATGGACATGATTTCAAATCAACAACATATCAAGATGGTATAGATCAATCAGGAAATACAGATATATCTGGAAAATATACTGCATATACTAATACAGAAACACAAAATGAGAGCGGAACATATGGATATGATATATCTAAAGCAGATAATGCCGGAGTAAACTATTCAGACGCAAAAGATATATGGAGTACTTCAAATAGAGAAGGATTAAACATTATAGGACCAGTTAATTCTGCAAGATTAGTTCAAGGAAGAGAAGCAGTAAGAAGTTACAGTACTGGAGATATAACAAACCATAAAGCAGAAGTTCTTGCATCACCATATGAAAGACCAACATATAATGGAACAGAATATACAGATGCAGAAATGAATGCTTTATATGAAGAACTTATGAATGAAACATATATGACAGCTGAAACAGGTGTTATAGTAGCAGAAGTTGAGTATAATAAACAGAGAGCAGATGGAGTAAATGATGATGGCTATTCTTTAAATAATGTTGACTTGGGATTAACAGAAATCCCTAAAGCACAACTTGAGGTTGACAAATCTATATCTAACATTAAGGTAACACTTGCAA
Source organism: uncultured Clostridium sp. (assembly GCA_946495655.1). GTDB lineage: Bacteria > Bacillota > Clostridia > TANB77 > CAG-508 > CALXVA01. The sequence continues at coordinate 8,167 of CAMMDS010000015.1, read as the reverse complement.
ATAACAGTATATTATTTGATATAAATGAAGCAGCAAACAATGCTATTTGGCAAGACCATGAAGAATATAGTATAGATAGAAATAAAGTAGATGCTGATAATGATGGAGTTGGAAATAATAACTATTATCAATCTGGAGATGCTATAGGAATGTATGAAGAATATTATACAAATGAGAATAGACATAGATATTCATACAGAGAAGAAATAGATAATATAGTAACAAGAACAGATAAAGGATTAGTACAACTTACAATGGATGAAGAGCTAATGCATGGTGCTACAATACAAATAACCTATACTGTAAAAGTTACAAACGTTGGTGAGGTCGACTATGTTGATGGAAATAGCAAAAACTTCTATTATAAAGGAGACACAACCGGAGCTCATATCTCAACAACAAGTGCAAATCAAGTAGTAGATTATGTACAGAATAACCTACAGTTTGCAGCTAATAACGAAACTAATAGTAATGATGGATGGCAAGTAAAACCTGCATCAGAGATAATTAGTGAAGGATTAGTAAATAATAGATTAACAGATAACTTAGCACAATTTAATAATATAATTCAAACAGAAAGCTTCGCAGAGGATTTACTACCAGGACAAGAAATTAGTAAGACTTTAATATTATCACAATTAATAACACCAGAAAATACAGACGACGATTTAACTTATAGTAATATGGTGGAATTAGTAAAAACATCTAATGAAGTTGGTAGAAGAATGGCATACTCAGTGGTAGGAAATCAAGATCCACTATTGGACGATGCTTCAGAAGTTGACAGTAGCTCAGCAGAAAGAATAATTATTTTACCACCATTTGGTGAGGCACGTATCTATTATGCAATTGGTGCTATAGTAGCAGTAATGTTAATCGGTGGCATTATACTAATAAGAAGAAAAGTTTTAAAAAATAAAAAACAATAATTAGTATAATTAAGATAGAACCTTAGAAATAAGGTTCTATTTTTTTGCGCAATATATTGAAAAAAACGCTATTTTGCGATAAAATTATATACATAAAATGTTATAAAAGAAAAAAATAATTAAAAGCACATCACATTTTGTAAAAAACTTTTTTATATTATGGATTAAATGCGACAAAAAAATATTTTTGGATGAACTATAATTAAGTAGCATTATGAAATGCTATTAGCACAAAGGAAAACAATTGAATAACAACATTAATGCATAAATAAAAAGTTAGAGGTGGTTGGTATGTTTCAAAATGTAGCAAAAGATTTAAGAGACAATCAAAATGAATATGAGGAAGAAAGTAAAAAAGTTAATGCGAAAGATGTGCTAAAAAAATTAATTGCTAAAGAAAATATAATGTTATATTTAATAACATTTTTGATATCTATGGTTGGATTTAGTGAAAATAGTCTCATTATTTCATTATCTCCATTTGGATTAGCAATAATAGCAGGTGCACTTAGTAATAATAGACCAATAGGAATAATGTATGTATTATCACTAATTGGAACTTTTATCAGTTTTGGTTTTACTGATTTACTTACATATTTTATGACTTCATTAATATTTTTTGTTTCAATACTTGTTATAAGACCAAGAGTGCAAGACAATGTTAATGAAAAGAAAAAAATAGGTGGACATTTATTTTTTTCAGTTTTTATTGTACAAGTTATACCGATGTTCTTTAGAGAATTTTATGTGTTTGAACTTCTAAGTAGTGTAATGCTTGCAATGACAACATATATATTCTATAAAATTTTTGCAAATTCTATAACAATGATAATAGATTTTGGAACTAAAAGAGCATTTACAATTGAAGAAGTAATTGGGACATGCTTGTTGCTTTCTATTACAGTAACAGTTTTTGATAGTTTGGACATATTTGGTTTCTCAATAAAAAATATATTGAGCATATTAATAGTTCTAGTGTTGGGTTGGAAAAATGGAATGCTTGTCGGAGCTACCGGAGGTATAACGATAGGTGTGGTGTTACGGAGTAATTTCTGGTACAGAGCCTATTATGATAGCAGCTTATGCAATATCAGGATTAATTGCAGGGTTATTAAATAGATTTGGTAGAATAGGAGTTATAGTAGGATTTACAATAGGAAATGTAGTTCTAGCATATGCTACAAACGGAAACACATCAGAGCTTATAGTATTTCAAGAAATATTAATAGCTTCACTTGGACTTTTAATAATACCTAAAAATATCGAAATTAATATAGAAGATTTAGTAGGAACTACTAAACTTCTACCAGAAGTTACAGTGAGAGATCTAGAAGAGAATAAAGATACAATATATAAGTTAAATAGTATGTCTGAAACAATTTTTGATATGGCAGAAAGTTACAAAGAAGCGGCAGCAACAATACTTTCGGGTGAAGATTTAAAAGAACAAGAAAAAACAAATATAGATATATTCATGGAGGAATTAAAGAAAAATTTAGAAGAATTAGAGGATAATATGTTGTTTGAAGAAATATATTATCCTACGGAAAATCTAATTACAGATATTTTTGATCATCTATTAGAAAATGATATTATTACTGAAAAAGAACTTGTAAAAATATTAGAAAAGAATAATAACTATGTAGTTGGTTTTGATAATACTAAAAGCCAAGCAAAAGAAGATTTATATAAAATAGTAAAAGCAATAAACTATTCATACAGAGTTAGTAAAATCAATTTTATTTGGAAGAAAAAATTAGACGAAAGCAAGAAAAATGTATCAGAACAATTAATGGGAGTATCAGAAGCAATTTCTAAAATGGCTAATGATATGAGTAAAGAGGAAGATAAGTTTATTGATAAGAAAAAAGAAATATTAAAGCTATTCGAACAAAAGGATATTGAAATTAAAGATATTGAAATTAAAGAAAAAAACTCAGGAAGATATATTATAGATATATATACTGATACTTGTGAAAATCCAGATGGAACAGAATGTGATATAAAAAAGATATGTAAAATATTAAGTAATGTATTAAACCAAAAAATAATAATACAAAACCAAGAATGTGGCTTAAGATTAAATAAAGACTTATGCAAATTTACATACATTTCTGATGATAAATTTAATTTACAAATAGGAATTGCGAAATCTACAAAATCAGATTCTCCTGTATCTGGAGATAGTATTTTGCATATTAAATTACAGGATGGCAAATATTTATTAGCATTAAGTGATGGAATGGGATCTGGACCTGAAGCTATGAAAAGTAGCAAAATAGCTGTAAAAATGCTTGAAAGATTATTGGCAGCAGGATTTGAAAAAGATGTATCATTAAAACTAATTAATTCTACTTTAGCAGCAAATACTGAAGAAGATATGTATGCAACACTTGATATAGAAATACTTGATTTGTTTAATGGAAATATGGAATTTATAAAAAATGGAGCATGTCCAACATATGTAAAAAGAGGTAAAGAAGTACAATTACTAAAGTCTATGACACTACCAACTGGAATACTAAATAATGTAGATTTAGTTGTTTATGATTATGATTTACAAGATGGTGATATATTGGTTATGTGTACAGACGGCGTAATAGATTCAAACAAAGAATATTTGAATAAACACTTATGGCTTAAATATTTATTAGAAGATGTAGAAGTAAATGATGCACAAAAAATTGCTGATATTATTATAGGAGAAGCAATAGATAACGATTTTGGAAATCAAAAAGATGATATGAGTGTCATTGTTGCAAAAGTAAGTAAAAAATAAAACATGAAAATAAACCTGAATAAGATATTTTTCTTATTTAGGTTTTTTTCTTAAAAAATTTGTAATATTATTGTAATTACTCGCGAAAAATGATATATTATATGTGTAAAAAATAGACTCTAAAACAAACTTGAAGAAAGGTAAGGTACTATATATGAGTAGAGGTAAAAGATATGACGGTGAACAAAAGTTAAATATAAAAAAAGTGTTTGCAGTAATTATAGCTATAGCAGTGATAATTATGTTTGTTATAGGAATAAAAAAACTGTTTAATACAGAAAGTAATGTACAAACTAAAACAGTAGCATTAAGATACTTTCCAGTATATACAGATGGTAAATGGGGAGTAATAGATTCGAGCGGTAATATTATAATCAATCCAGAGTATGACGAATATATAGTTATACCGGATAATACTAAACCATTGTTTATATGTACTTTAAATGTGGATTATGATGAAAATACTTATGATACAAAGGTTATAAATGATAAAAATGAGGAGTTATTTACAGATTATGACTTGGTTGAAGCAATAGAAAATTATGATGAAAGCAACAATTTATGGTATGCTTCAAACATATTAAAAGTATCTAATGATGGAAAATATGGAATCATTGATACAAATGGAAGTAGATTAGTAGCTTGTGAATATGATTCAATAACTGCTTTAAAAGGAGTAGAGAACAGTCTACTTACAGAAAAAGATGGAAAATATGGAATTATAGATAATGTTGGATCAGTTATTATAGATAATCAGTACGAAGAGATTGAACCAATATCAAATAAATATGAAGAAGGTTACATTGTAAAAGATGAAAATGGAAATTGCGGAGTAATTAATTTTACAAAAACAGTTGCTGTTGAAGTTAAATATGATGATATAAAAAATGATTATGGTAATGGAAAATACTATATCGTAGAAGAAAATAATAATTGGAAAATTTTAGATACAGATGGTAATACATATTTAGATGGAAATTATGATGATATAATTTCTGTAGATGGAGAAAACGCTATAGTTGAAGACAATAATAAATATGGAGTAGTACAAATATCTGACGGAAAAAATATAATAGATATAAACTATGATAGCATTACTTATGCTGCTGGAAACAATTATATTGTACAGAATAATTCAAAGTATGGTGTAATTAATACAGAAGGAAATAGAGTAGTAGATTTTAATTATACAAATATAGTATATAGAAGTTCAGCTAACATCTATGAAGCAACTAATGAAGATTATACATCGAACTTACTAGATTCAAATCTTGAAGTAAAATTGTCAAATGTAATAATATCAGAATTAAATGAAGAAAAAGGCTACATTAGAGTAAGAGAAAATGATGAGTATAACTATTATAATTTTAGATTTGAAAAGAAGAGTAGTAATGAAATATTAAATACTAATACTATATTCTTGAGTAGAAATGAAGAAGGAAAATATGGTTTTGTAGATAGAAATGGAAATGTAGTAGTAAATTATATTTATGATGAAGCAACAGAACAAAATGATTATGGATATGCAAGCGTGAAACAAGATGGCTTGTGGGGAGCAGTAGATTCAAGAGGGCAAATTGCAGTATCACCTTCATATTCTTTAGAAAATAATGTTTTGATAGAATTTATTGGAAAATGGCATTTAGGACAAGATTTAAACTTATATTATTTTACTGATGAACAAACTTAGGAGGAAATATATTTATGGAACTTATGACAAAATATCAATATACGTATTTTATTTATCCATATTTAATTGAAGAAGAAAAATATAAAAAATATTTACAAGGATTATTAAGAAATAAAAAATGCAAAATAAGGTTCTTTAATAAACTAAAAGATATTCATTTATATACATACTTTTTACCAAATATTAGGGACTTCATGTTTTGGTCATTTGAATTAGAACAAAAAGGAATAAAGGATTTCAATAAATTGGACACAACGATTCAAGCTACATTACTTTCAGAACATGATTGCAATATATTTAATTATGAATTGCCTGAAAATTTACAGGGAAAAGTACAAACAGAGAATGGAATATTTTTTGAGATATCAGAAATAAAAATTATATGTTATAAAACTGGAATATGTTTTTTACTATTTAAAACGAATTTAGAAAATAGCAATAATTTTTCAGATATACTTAATTTCAATTATAAATTTAGAGAAATAAATTCGATTGCGTATAATTTAAAAGAATATGAAAATATAAAAATTCAATCAAATTCTTTCAAAGACGTAAAGGATATATCTCTATTAATTAAAGAAATAACTGGAAAAGATAATGTTTCTAAAAAAGCTAATATAGGAAATGAAAAATTTTATATATATTCATATGCTTGTATAGATCAAAAAGACTGGAACGAGAATACTAACGAGGAAGATTTGACTAACCTTTTTGAGAAATATCGTTCTGTATTACCAGTAAATTCGCAGATAATTAATGATGAATATACAACACACAATGTAAAAGAAAACGAAAACAAGAAATTAATGTATAAAAATCAATATATAAAATATGGATTTACTGCAACAAGTACGGTATTATTCACATCAAATATAAATACTTCAAATTTTACTTTAGTTCCACAAAAATTCGAAAGTGAGTATTTATACACGTATTTATTAACTTTATATAAGAAAATATTTTTAAATAAACTTAATTATGAATTTAAAGAAAAATTTAAAAAAGCTGAAGAAAGATTATTAGATTTTACTAAAAAACTATGGATTCAAGATTTGACTAATGAGGAATTTGGAAAAATGCTAGAGCATAGTTGGCTAGATAACATGGATATTAATTCAATGTATTCTAAAATAAAGAATGAATATGATGTAACATATAAAAAACATAATGTAGAACAATTAAATAAAAATAATAAAATAACAAATGTGATAGTAATTACAATATTAATAATAAATATACTTACAATTATATATGCAAGTATGCATTAATATAAGAATAAGGATGAGATAAGATGAAGATTACAACAGGAATTGATATTATAGAGGTAGAAAGAATAAAAAAAGCAATTAATGAGATGGGAAATAATTTTCTTAATAGAATATATACTGAAAATGAAATAGAATATTCTAGCAAATCAGAAATTATGAAATATCAACATTTAGCCGCAAGATTTGCAGCTAAAGAAGCAGTTTTTAAAGCTGTTTCAGGTTATATAGATGGTAGAAGTGATGCTCTATGGAAAGATATTGAATTAATAAATATAGAAGGTGGAAAACCAGAGATAAATGTGGAAAAACTAGTTAAAAATATAAACAAAACTGCTAATGTAAAACTAAAAGATATCGATGTAAGTATTTCACACATTAAAGAATATGCAGTTGCAAGTGTTGTAGCTGTATTTGAGGAAATTGACTTTTAATTTATAATAACAAAAAATTAAAATATAATTATAACTTATTATTTAAATATATGGAGGAAAGAATGGAATTTTTTGATTCTCATGCACATTATAATGACGAAAAATTTAATGAAGACAGAGAAGAAATTATAGAAAATATATATTCATCAAGTGTAACAAGATTAATTAATGCTGGTTATAGCCTAAAATCTTCAGAGATTGCATTTGAAATTGCTAAAAGATATGATTGGATGTATACGATTTCTGGGATATCTCCAAATGACATACCAGAAAATGAAGAAGAATTAAATTTTCAGCTAAATAAGCTTACAAATTTTATTAACGACAAAAAAGATAGTAAAAAAATAGTTGCAATTGGGGAAATAGGATTGGATTATTACTGGAACAAAGATAATATAGATTTACAGAAGGAGGCTTTTATTAGGCAAATAGAAATAGCTAATTCTATGGATTTACCTGTTGTGATACATACAAGAGAGGCTGTAATGGATACTTTAGAAATTTTAAAAAAACATCAAGTAGTAAAAAAAGGAGTATTTCATTGCTGCCCATTAAATAGAGAACTAGTTAAGGAAGGACTAAAACTTGGATTTTACATATCATTTGCAGGACCAATAACTTTTAAAAATTCAAAGAACGCAAATGAAATAATTGAAATGTGTCCTTTAGATAGAATTTTAATTGAAACTGATAGTCCATATTTATCTCCAGAACCTAATAGAGGGAAGAGAAATGATTCTAGAAATGTAAAATATGTAGCAAAAAAGATTGCTGAAGTAAAAAATATAGAATTAGAAAGAATTGCTCAAATTACATATGAAAATGCAAATAGAATTTTTGGAATTGAATAATATTTAAAAACTTAAATAAATAGAAAAGTAAAATTTATCACATGTAAATTTTTTTCTTCATAATATGTATAGTTTTGGCTAAATTTAACTTTATCCAATAAGAGAATCACGGGATTTTCTGTCTAATATATAACTAATATACAATAAAAGAAGAACATAATATTTTGTACTGAACCCAAAAAGTTGGACAGTATAAATTAGGCTACTAACTTGGAATGT
>CAMMDS010000014.1 GCA_946495655.1 uncultured Clostridium sp. | reverse complement strand
GGGGTTTTCCTAAAAACTGCTAAAGCATTTTTTAGGCTATATTTTATAAAGGCTATTGCCATTATAAAATATAGTGAAGTTGCATTTTAAAGTATCTCTTGCAACTTCATATCAGAGCAAAATTCTATGAAGGTGCTACTGCACTTTCGCCAGCAAAGTTAGCATATAGGCTATCGAAAAATCCATCTGGATATTTTCTTTCATAATCACGATTATATATAGTAGTTTTATTATCTGCTAGATTACTTGTCGCTATATTTATATTAGAATTACCCAAATTATTATATAAACAAATCACTAAATAATTTGTTATATTTTTAATACTATTATTATTTCTAGCAATATCTAATAATTGAATTAAGTTATTTTTATTAATTAATGAAATTTTTGATAATATTTTTGAATTAGTTATTATTACATTTCCTACTTTTAAGCTATCTGCATAATATAATCTATCTATAACATCTTCTAATATTGACTTTTCTTCTGTTGCAAATTCATTTAATTTACATTTTTCTTTTACATCATTTAATGAAATACTTTCTTCATTACTTTGAGGATTGATAGATTCAGTATTGATTATATTAGTTTTGATATTATTAGGATTGATTGTAGGTAATTTTTCCATATCAAGAATTGTATTTTCTACTTCTGCAAAACCGTAATTTTTACTGTTCAAGACTTGTAGATTTTCCGTATCTACAAAATTCTTTATATTTTCGTGCTGGATTTTACCAACATAAATTAAATTAGGTTTTCCTAGCCCTTGTCTTTTTTCTGCAATTAAATTTACTTCTGCTAATTGTTTAAATGCTTTTGTAACTGTCTTTTCGCATAAGCAAAGTTTGTTTTGTACTTCTTCTCTTGTGAATATTAAATAAACTCTACCTTCTTTATCAAACCAATGATTTTTTTGTGATAAAGATAATCTATCAAGTAGAAAAGCATATAATATTTTACTATCTGAATTTAAATTTTCTTTATATAATCTATTAACAAATAACTCTTGTGGTATTTGATAATATTTATTATTCAATGTTTCATTTATTTTATAAAAATCTATTTCGTTCATCTTTCATCCTTTCCAAGACTTTTATTGTCTTTGATTTTGATGAAAGAGCATAATTTAAGTTCTATGAAGTTTTTTAAAACTTTTTAAAACATTTTTTATATACCTAAAAATTTTTTAAAACATAAATTTTAGAACTATTTTAGAACTTTTTATAGAATTTTTGAGAACTGCATAGAAAAAGAGTATTAACCAAAATCCATTGATTAATACTCTTTCAGACTTTTGCAATTTTCTTGAGTTCCCTCAAAATTGCTATCGTATGGTCGAGGTGACAGGGATCGAACCTGCGGCCTCATGGTCCCAAACCACGCGCTCTACCAACTGAGCCACACCTCGTTTTAACTGACGCTATATATAATACCATATTTTTTTCTATTTTGCAAGTTTTTTTTGATTTTCTATTGAATTTTTTTTTGTTTAAAAGTATAATAGTATATAGTTTTGCAACTGTAGCTTAGTTGGATAGAGCGTTCGGCTACGAACCGGAAGGTCGGGGGTTCGAATCCCTCCAGTTGCACCAAAACTCATAATCGTTACTATAGAAAGTAACGATTTTTATTATTTAATAGTTGAATTTTTATTATATTGAATTATATTAAATTTTATGATATTTTATTTAATATATATAATATTTTGTACAAAAGAGGGATTGTATGAGTAGAAAAAAAAGTAAGAAAAATATTCGAAATTTATTATTTACTTTGATTGTTATTATATGTATTGGTATAATAGGATATTTAAATCCTAACATCCAAGAATATATTGATAATACTTTAAATCTTAGTGAAAATACTGTTTCTTTAAGTTCTAGTAACATCTCTTATTCTAGTTCTTTTGATCTAAACAGTATTCCTGATTATCAAAATAATCCATATGTAGTTTTAAATAATAATATGCCTGAATTTGAAGAAAGTGATTATAAAGCTGAATCTTTTGAAATCTATAGTGATTTAGATTCTTTAGGAAGATGTGGTGTGGCATTTGCTTGCCTAAGTATTGATACGATGCCATCTTCTGATGATGAAAGAGAAAGCATATCTAGCATAGAGCCTTCTGGATGGATAAATAAAAAATATGAAACAGTTGACGGTGGTTATTTATATAATAGATGTCATTTAATTGGATATCAATTAAGCAATGAAAATGCTAACGAAAAGAACCTTATCACAGGTACAAGGTATATGAATACAGAGGGAATGCTTCCTTTTGAAAATGATGTTGCTGAATATATTAAAGAAACAAATAATCATGTTTTATATAGAGTTACTCCTATTTATGAAAATGATAACTTAGTAGCTAGTGGGGTGCAAATTGAGGCAGAATCAATAGAGGATAATGGAAAAGGAATTTGCTTTAATATTTATTGTTATAATGTCCAGCCTGGTATAGAAATAGATTATAAAACAGGTAATAGTGAAGTAGCTGCATAAAATATGCGGCTTTTTACATGTTTTTTAGTTATAATTTATCTATGAAATATATGTGTATTTCCCATTTTGATATAAAAAGCTATTTCCTTCTTTTGCTTTTTCTTTTAATTCCTCTGGAAAATTAACATCTTCGATTTCATATTTAGATTTTTCTGTTGAGTCCCATAAAAAAACTCTTCCTTTTATGTCTTCTGTTACAAGATATGTATGTCCATCTTTTTTATAATCTTCTATCTTTTTATTTTGTTTATCTATTATTTCTTTTGCTCTTTCAGTAATTTCATTTAAAACCTTGCCTGTAGTTTCTTTATCAACTACCAATTTTCCTTCTTCCATTCTCATAACACTATTTACTTTCGCATCTAACGGTAAATCCTTTTTATTTACTTCTGTCTGTATGCGTTTATTATCTTTCATTTCCCATACTCTATAATTTTCTTCTCCATTAACTTTATTAAATACAAAATAAAGTTTTTCCTCATCTTTAGTATTATTAGCAAATTCATTTAATACTTCTATCCTTACTTTATTTATTTCATTCTCTGATGCAATACTTAGTTTGTTTTCTGATGCTATTTGTGTAACAATATCTATATCATTTTTATTATCTACATTTTGCAATGCTTCAGATAGTTCTCCTATAAAATCTGTTACTCCATCTACCAATTTCGACAGAGTATCATTCTTTTCAAGATTTTGTTTTAAATTATTAAAAAATTCTAAGCTCATAGAATTCCTCCTTTAAATTAATTTTTAAATTTGTGATGGATTTTTTATAGATAAGACAATAAAATTTTGAATTAAAAATAATTTTTATGAAATCAATTATTATAATTAAAATACGATTCATATTATACTATATCAAAAATTATTTTTCAATATAATAAATATTTATTTTTCCTATTTTTTGTAAAGTTATATAAACAAGTTAATTACTATAAGTATAATAGTTATAGGTTTCTAATATTATTAAAGGACTTCTATCGAGAAGTCCTTATTTTATTGTATAGAAAAAATCGACTTATTCTTTGATATTTTAGTGCTTTTAGCGATTTTTCCTATACAACAAGGTTAGGCTTCCTTGGGCCGTCCGAGCAAAGCGAGGACATGTATTTCGCCGTTGCTTCAGAGACTAGCCCTGCGAAATGCCTTTCTTATTATGTTTTTTAGTCAAGTCCCTTTACACTTGGGCCATAAATTAAATTTCCTTTATAATCATATCTTGATCCATGACATGGGCAGTCCCATGTTTTTTCTAAATTATTCCATGAAAGCTCACATCCTAAATGTTTACAAACTGGATTTACTTTGTATACTACTCCTTCTTTATCTTTATAAATACCTATTTTTTGTCCATTAACTTCTACAATTTTCCCTTCATCATTTTGTATTTGATTTGCTTCTTCTTGCGGTATTTCTAATTTTTTTATAACTAGAGAGTTAACACTTTCTTTTACTATATTAGTTACTTCTTTTATATTTTTTATTGGTTCAAGTCTTGTAGATTTAAATATTTCTTCATAATCACTTTCTTCGCCTAATATTTTATTAGTTATGATTTCTGCTGCTATGTTTGAAGTCGTAATGCCCCATTTATTAAATCCTGTGGCAACATAAGCATTATCCCACATTTTCGAATATTGACCAATATATGGTATTTTATCCAATGTAATACAATCCTCTGTATTCCAATAATATTTAATTTTTCCCTCTGTGCATAAATTTCTTGCAATTTCTTCCAAATAGCGATAAGAGTTACTTAAATCTATTTCTGCTCCGGTTTTATGGTCTGATCCTACAACTATAAGTAGGTATTCGTCTCCATATTTAGTTGTTCTTAAAGATATAGTTGGTTCTTCTGAATTAATATACATTCCATCAAACAGTCTTTGCTTTGTTTTCATTGCAATTGCATAGCTTGTAGATTGATACATTTTTATAAAATAGAAGCCTGGAATATTTACTATTGGGTATTTTGTTGCAATTACTAAATATTTAGTTTTTATTTTACATCCATTCTCTAGAGTTATCACATAATACTCATCCTCATCTTCTGTATCTACATCTATTGCTTTAGTATGTTCATATATTTTCACACCAGAATCACTACATATTTTTGCCAATCCTATTCCATATTTATATGGATTAAATTGTGCTTGCTTTTCAAATTCAACACCTGCAATTGCTTTAATTGGAAGTATTTGTTTCATTCTTTCTTTTACAAGATTTCTTTCTAAATTTAGGTTCTCTTTTTCAATATTATCTACATCTATTTTTAATTTCTCGTTGCTTTTTTCCACAAGTTCTTCACATTTTAATTTATTTATTTGAATATCTGGTGCTTCTATTAGTTTTGCTTTTCCTCCAAAGCTTTTTATTGCTTCTACTTCATCCTTTATTTTTTCTACTTCTTGTATACTTTGTGTAAATACATAAGATGGTTGATATTCAAACTCGCAATCTATCTTTTCTTTGTCAATAATATTTTTTATATTATTTATTGCCTTTTCATTTGCTTCATAATACTTTCTTGCAAATTCTCTACCCTTTGAATCTATTAAATATTTATAAATCAATCCATGTTGACTTGTTATTTTAGCAGTACTATTTCCACTAGTCTGTTTGCAAATTTCATCTTTTTCTATTAATACTGTTCTTATTTTATATTTACTTAAATTATATGCAGTGGATAAACCTGTAAGTCCACCACCTATTATACATACATCTGTCTTAATATTTTCTTCCAGTTTTTCAAACTTTATTCTATCCTTTTCTTCAATACTCTTTATCCAATAAGATTTCATATTATCACACTCCTAAATAAAAACTAGTTATAGTATTACCTATATTTAGTTTTTTAAACAAAATGAAACAAGGGGACGCACAATTTGTTCCAAATTTTGGACAAATCCTGGCTCCCCCTCTTTCTTTTTTTTATTATTTTATTTTTTTAAACAAAAATAAAAAGGGGGGACCAACTTTTTTTTCCATTTTGGAAACAATTCTTCCGTCCCCTTGTTTCATTATTTCATTCTCTATATTCTAAAATATCTCCTGGCTGACATTCTAATACTTTACATATTGCATCTAGTGTTGAAAATCTTATAGCTTTTCCTTTACCTGTTTTAAGTATTGATAAATTAGCATTGGTGATTCCTATCTTCTCTGCGAGTTCAGAAGAAGACATTTTTCTTTTTGCCATCATTACATCTAAATTTACAACTATTGCCATCTTCCTACCTCCTTATATTGTTAAATCATTTTCTTCTTTATAATCAATTGCTTTTCTTAATAATTCAGATAAAATATATCCTCCAAGCCAAACAATTATAAATACTGCAATTAAGATTATTTCAAAAATAGATACTATAAAGAACATTCCAATTATATATTCTATGGATATAATTAAAGAACAAATGGAAATTACTTTTAAATGTTTTACATTCTCAATTATAAATGGATTATCTTGTTTTAATGTATTAAATATTTTTATAAACTTATATACTATTATTAATGCTGGTATACCTGATGCATACAATATTATAAGTGCTGGTATATATTTTAATACCGGATTAAATAACTCAACATACATATTAAGTAAAAATGGTAATGTAATATATATTATAATTCCAACTACAAATATTATTTTTAAACATATCGCTATAAAGTTTGATAAACTATTTTTTCCTGTTACTTTCATTATTCTACTCCTTTTAATTCATTCATGGCAATAATCTTATTTATATTAAAACTTTGCCAAGTAATATTTTCTGTTTCTGATTTTACATGATTTAAATAATACTCAACTTGATTCATTATATTTTCATCTGTAGTGTCTTTTAATCTTTTAATTTGTTTTGCCCCGTCTATACTAAGTGTTTGAAGGTAATTCATGTCTAGTTCATATGTTTCAGAATTATCTTCAAAATATCTATCGATATTTTTCTTAGCAATCATATTATCAATATTAATATAATTCACTACTATATACATTATAATTATCACTACAAAATATGTTTTTGTTAAGTTAATATTAATATCTAATATATACATTACCGTTGGAATAATTAAAATCGCTTCTGTTATTAATGCAAAATATACCATTAACCTTAAAAATGTATATCCATATTCTTGTTCATACAAATGCATTCTATAAAATGATGAGAATAATATTATTAAAGTAAATACTGCTAAAAGTAAATTCATTATTTTTGTATAGCTTATTTTTTTATTGGTTTCATTCTTTTTACTAGTAATTAATATTATTATTAAATTAATTATAGATACTGCCATTAATTGAAAGAAACCTTGTCTAGCATAATTTGCATAATCAAAATTTTGTAAATTTCCTGTTTTCATAAATAATACAGATATTTGAATATAACAGAAAACTAGATAAACTAAATTTAATATTGTTAATATTGTATTACCAATTGTAGCATCTAGTGTCCATTTTCTTTTTTCTGAAGTATCTTTTTCGCAGAAATTATCTTCTAGAATGTTATATAAAAGAGCAATTAAATATACTGTTATTATTAAAATTATTATTATTCTGAAAAATAAATTTACATATGTTTCACTTTCAAAAATATCAAGACTAAATATTGTATCTATTACTTCTTTCAATTCACTAGAAAAAATACTATCTGCACTTGAAAGCAATATTAGCACAATTATCAATATTGGTATTGTTATTAAAACGCCTAATATAATTTTTCTTATTTTCTCGTTCTTTTCTTTTGATGCTTCTTTCTTCTTGAATAGATTTGAAATAACCTCTATTATACTTCCTATAGCTTCCTCTAGAAATTCAATTGGTCCTAGAACCAAATACACTACTTTATTTATTATTAATCCTATTGTGGTTTTATCAAACACAGCTAAAATTACCATTAATATAAATAAAATTATAATAGTTACTATATTTGCAATATAAAAAAATGAATTGTTAAATATAAAATATGTTGCAGATATAAGTAGTATAGGCAAACATAATAGCAATGCTTTTTGATTTTTTATTTTATTATTTTTATCTAATATATATATTAAAAAAAATCCTAAAGCTAAACAAAATAGAATCACAGAACCCCCCAATTTTTGTCCATAAAATAAAATAGAATGTAATATTGCTATCAAAAAGCTTCCAATTACGGCTATTTTCATATAATAACCATTCCTTTCTTTTTAATTATGCAATAATTTTACATTCTATTTTATTATTTGTCAATACTTTTTTATTGTTTTTCAGTAAATTATTTTTGATTTATAGTAATTTTGAGAAATCGGGGTCTGTCCCCAATTTCTCATTTTTTCTTTAAAGTTGCTTCTATTTCTAATTCTCTATAATTCCTCTGTACTTTTAACGTTACTTTGTCTCCTGGTTTTTTTGTATAGATATAGCATCTTAAATCACACATTCTTTCTAATTTGTTTCCATCAATACTTAGTAAAATATCTCTTTCTTTTATTCCTGCATTTTCTGCTGCAGAATTTCTATTTACTTTAGCTACATAAATTCCTTCATTAAATTTTAAATTTTCATCAATATATCCTAACACATTTTTATCAAAAGCAAATACTCCTAAACTTGCTTCTTCAAATTTTCCATTTAAATTAAAACTCTCTATAACTGCTTTTACAGAATTTATTGGAATTGCAAAACTAATTCCTTCTGCAGAAGTTATTTTTACTCCATTTATACCAATTACTTGTCCATCTGCATTTACTAATGGTCCTCCGCTATTTCCCGGATTTATTGTTGCATCTGTTTGAATTAAATCTTCCATGTATGTTTCTTGTTCATCTTCTTCAAATTTAATTGTTCGGTTTGTTGCACTTATTATGCCTGATGTAACTGTTCTTTGGAATTCAAATCCTATTGGGTTTCCTATTGCATAAACAGTTTCTCCTACTTTTATGTCATCTGAACTTCCAAGTGTTGCTACTTGTAAATTTTTTTGATTTATTTTTACTATAGACATATCTATATCATTATTTGACCAAACCACATTTCCATCATAAGTTTTTCCATCTGCTAGTGTAATATAGCATTTACTGTATTTTTCTCCACTTACATGTGCATTTGTTAATATATATCCATTTTCTCCTACAATTAATCCAGTTCCTAAACCCAAATTATTAATATTTTCATCAGAGAAAATGCTATTTCCGTTATTTTTTACTTTAGATATTCCAACTACTGTATTATTTATGTCTGCTATCATTTCTGTTACTGTTTTATTTTTTTCTTTTACTTCATCTATTGTTTGCATTGTTCTTTCTGCTGTAATATTTTGCTGACTTAAATTACTCTCCGTTACCTGAATTTTTTGATATAATATGTATGACAAAATCAAAATCAAAAAAACTAAAAGAACTATTAACACTTTAGTTAACTCTCCTTTTAGTTTTTTTCTTTTATCTTGCTTAATATAATCATTCATTTATTTTCCTCCGTTAAAATTATATTTATTTATATTTTAACCAGAGTCAAATAATTTTAAACAATGATTTTATGAGAAATTGGGGTCTGTCCCCAATTTCTCATTTTGCTTTTTCTAATTTTTTCATTTCTGCAAATCTCTTTACTTTTTGTGTTGTAGTTTTCTCTAGTGGTTCATCTGTTATAATAATTTCTTTTATATGTTTATACATCGGCAAATCTTTATTTATATTTTTAATATCTTTCCATATTAATTTTTTATATTCTTCTTGCGTTTTTTGTCCAAAACTTAATTCTAAATTTTCTTTGTTATACACAATTTTAGCACAAAGTACAGTATCTGTTTTTGTTTTGTTTCTAGCAAATACCATATTCTCAGCAACATATGGAAGTTTATTTACCAAAAATTCTAACTCTTGTGGATATATATTTTTTCCATTTCTTAATACTATTATGTCGCTTTTTCTTCCTGTAATAAATACGAATCCATCTTCATCTATATATCCATAATCTCCTGTATGAAGCCATCCATCTTGTAAAGCTTTTTTGGTTGCTTCTTCATTTTTATAATATCCAAGCATTATACTTGGTCCTTTTGCTATAATTTCTCCAACTCCGTCTTTATCTGGATTATCTATTTTTAGCTCTATATTATTTAATGGAACACCTATTGATCCAGGTCTTTTTTTATGATCTGCTTCTGCTGTTAAAACTGGTGAACTTTCTGTTAATCCATATCCTTGAACTTGTGATATTCCAAAATCGTTGTATCCATCTATTGTTGCTTTATCCATAGGTGCTGCACCATAGAAAACTACTCTCAAATATTCATCAAATTGTTTTAACACAGGTTTAAACAATTTTTTTCTAACATCTATTTTACATTTTAGCAAAGCTCTTGATATTTTCTTCATTTTATCTATTAATTCTGCTTTTCCGCTATCTGCAATTCCTTTTTGTATTTTTTTATACATTGTTTCAAGAACAAGAGGAACCGCCACAAAAACTGTTACTTTAAATTCTTTTAAATTATCAGCAATATATCTTAGTCCTTCACAAAAAGCTACTGTCGCACCATTATATGTACCATATAAAAATGTGATAGTGCATTCAAATGTATGATGAATTGGTAAAAATGAAAGTAATGTATCTGTTTGATATAGTTTTACTTGTGCTGAAATAGCATTTATATTTTCGCATATATTTCTTTGAGAGAGCATTACTGCTTTGGGTTCATTAGTTGTACCAGAAGTAAATAGCATAATATACATTTTATTATCATCTATTTCAACATTACCCGCTTTTGATTTTCCTGATTCAATAATGTTTCTACCTTTATTTAGAAAATCTGTTATTTTTATTACGTTTTCATTTTCTATATCATCCATGCATATTCTATATTTTATATTACATCCTTTTTTTATAATATCTTCTACTACTTTATTGTATTTTTCTTCATAGACTATAGCATCGGCTTCACTTCTTTTTATTAATTTCTCAATTTCCACATCTGTTAATGCTTTATCTAATGGAACTATAACTCTTCCTGCTGTTGTAACTCCTAAATATGTTATACACCATTCATATCTATTATTTCCTATTACTACTACTCTTTTTAGATCCATATCTAACACAGCTTCTGATATAGCTTTTATATTTTTTGCAAATTTACTATATGTAATTTCTTTTATTTGTCCATCTTTTTTATATTTAAAAGCTATATGTTCATCAAACTTCTCATATCTTTTTACTAATTCTTTAAAATTAAATATTTTCTCAACTTTATATGTTTTAAATGAATTTTTTTTCATAAATTCCTCCCAACATTAATATTATTTTACTCTCTCCTTGCATTTGTTATAGGAAGTATATCATATATTCTTCCAAAAAACCACTGTAATCATAAAATATTACAAAAATTGTCAAATATTTCAATGTTATTATTGATTTTTCCTGGTTTTGATTATATAATTCTTATAGTATACTTAAATTTTGTACGGGGGTTTTTAGATTATGAAGAGGGAACTATATGATTTAACATCTTCTCAGGATTCTATCTGGCTAACAGAAGAATATATCTCTAATACAAGTATAAACAATATGGGAGGATACCTATATATTGACTCTAAAGTTGACTTCGATGCACTAAATGAAGCAATTAATCTATTTATAAAATATAATGATGCACCAAAACTCAGATTTTGTATTGAAAAAGGAATACCAAAACAATATTTAGTAGAATACTCACCTATTCAATTTGACTTAGTTTCACTTAATTCTACTGAAGAAGCAAAAGAGCTCGCACAAAAGGAAATAAACACTCCTTTTAATATAGTCGACTCTAAATTATTTAACTTTGTAATGTTTAAATTACCAGATGGTTCTGGCGGATTTACAACATTATTTCATCACTTAATATCTGATGCATGGAATATTAGTCTTTTCTTAAGTGAAGTTATGGACTATTATTCTTCTATTACCAACCAAAGAGAAATTGATTCTAATTTTTACCCATCATATATTGATTATATCAAGTCAGAAAATGAATATAAATCTAGTAATCGTTTCCAAAAAGATCATGATTTTTGGAACAGTCTTTTCGACACCGAACCTGTGGTGTCTCATATTTCACCCAATTCAAATATTTCAGCAGACACATTAGCTAAAAGAATAACTTTTAATTTAGATACTAATATTTATAGTCGTATTAGTGAATTTTGTAAGAATAATAATTGTTCTATCTACACTTTCTTTATGACTATTTATTCACTATATATTGCAAAAATAAATAATAACCATAGTCCTATTGTTGGTACACCAGTTTTAAATAGAACTAATTTTAAAGAAAAACATACAAGTGGTATGTTTATTAGTACTGTGCCTTTTAAAACTACTTTTACAGCTGATGAATCTTTTGCTGATTATTTGAATGATGTAGCTTTAGCACAACTTAGTATTTTCAGACATCAAAAATATCCATATGATATGTTTTTAAAAGAAATTAAAGATAAATATAATTTTAGTGAAAATTTATATGATTTAGTATTATCATACCAAAATGCTAAGGATAATAAACAAAATTCAGATGTTAGCTATTCTACTCACTGGATTTTTTCAGGATATATTTCTAACACACTTGAAATTCATTTTTACGATATGGATAATACAGGTACATTTGATATTTACTATGATTATCAAGTTGCTAAATTAGATGAAAAAGATATTTATAATATACATGATAGAATTTTAGAAATGATTTCATTTATCTTAGATAATCCACAAGTAGAAATAAAGGATATTCCTGTTATAACACATGCTGAAGCAGATAAATTCTTAAATGATTTTAATTACACAGGTTATGAATATGATAAAGAATTACCTTTAATACAGTTATTTGAGGAAAATGTGAAAACAAACCCATCAAAAACAGCTATTGTTTTTCAGAATAATAAAATGAGCTATGAAGAACTAAATAATAAAGCAAATATAATTGCAGATATATTAATTAATAAAGGTGTAAAAAGAAATGATATTGTTGGTATCATGCTAAATAGGTCTTTTGAAACACTAGTTTCTGTTTTTGGTACATTGAAGGCTGGTGCTGGGTATATGCTTATTGACCCTGCACTTCCACAAGATAGAATAGAATATATGTTATCTAATGCTAAGGCAAAAACATTAATAACTACATCTTCTATGGAAATTGAATATGAAGATAAGTTATTAATTGATACAGTTGATTTTAATAAAGAAGCTGATAATCCAAATGCAGAAACAAATAACGAAGATGCATTTTGTGTTATTTATACCTCTGGCTCAACAGGAACACCTAAGGGAGTTGAACTAAAAAGAATAGGTGTTATTAACATGGTTAATAGTTATAAGAAGTTTTTATATACAGATACCTGTGAGAACTTTTTAAGTACTAGTACTGTAGCATTTGATATGTTTATTGTTGAGAATTTTGTATCACTTCTTTCTGGAAAGACAGTAATTCTTACAAATGAAGAAGAACAAAAAATTCCTGCTTATACAAGCGAATTAATAAAGAAATATAATGTAGATTTTATTTTAAGTACACCATCTAAAATAGAGCTACTTTTATTAAATGACGAAACAAAATCTTCTCTAAAAAATGTAAAGGTCATTCAACTTGGTGGAGAAGTTTTTAAGGACTCTTTATATAAACGTCTTAGAGAGTGTTCAAACGCTAAAATTTTTAATGGATATGGCCCTTCTGAATGTACAGCTTGTGCTTCAAACAAAGAAATTACAGATAGTGAAGATATAACTATAGGTGTTCCATTCCTAAACACAAGAATTTACATATTGAATGATGATTTAAATATACTTCCTATTGGATATACAGGCGAAATATGTATATGTGGTGATGGAGTTGGAAAAGGATATATCAATAATGAAGAGATTACGAAAAAATCTTTTGTAAAAGATATTTATTCAGATAGCATAATGTATAAAACAGGTGATATGGGCAAATATGCTAAAGATGGAAATATTATTTACATTGGAAGACGTGATGCACAAGTAAAACTTCGTGGATTACGTATTGAACTTGACGAAATTACAAACAGAATTACAAAAATAAATGGAATTATTAATGCTGTTTCTGTTATAAAAAAAGTTAATAATATAGACTGTATTTGTTCATATGTTATTAAATCTTCTGACATTACAGAAGAACAAATACAAGATAATTTGAAGCACAGCCTTCCATATTACATGATACCATCACACATTGTTTTTATGGATTCTTTGCCAATAACTTTAAATGGAAAAATAGATACTAAAGAGCTACCTGATATACAAATACAGGAGAATAGTTACATTGCTCCTAAAACAAACACAGAAATTAAACTTTCTAAATTATGGAATGAGATATTGGATATTGAAAAAATTAGTACTGATTCTAACTTCTTTAACTTAGGTGGAGATTCATTATGTTCTATAAAGCTAGTTTCAGAAGTATATAGTGAATTTGGAGTAAAAATTAATATAAAAGATATTTTTCAGTATTCTACAATAAAATCTTTAGCTAAACATATAGATTCATTACAAGAAAAGAAAAATCAGACTAGTACGACTATTGCTAAAGCTCCTATACAGGACTCTTACCCATTAAGTTCTGCTCAAAGAAGAATATATTTTACTATTAATATGGACCCAAATACAATAACATATAATACTCCTGGTGCTTTATTATTTGATAAATGCCCAGATGCTACAAAATTAGAAAATGCTATAAATACTGTATTAAATAATCATTGTGCTTTTAGAACATATTTCGAAGTTAATCAAGATGATGATGTTAAACAAAAACTTATAGAAAAAATAGATTTTAAACTTAATATTATAAATGAAAAGGAAAAAGATTTAGAGCAAATATTTAATTCATTTCTAAAACCTTTTGATTTAAGTAAAGCTCCTTTAATTAGAGCTGAATTACATGTGTTTAGCGATAATTCAGCAGCATTATTTATAGATATACATCACATTATTTGTGATGGAGAATCTATTTCACTATTTGTAAATGAATTGTGTAATTTATATAATGACTTAAGAACATCTTCTTCTGATATTGATTATATAGATTATTCTGTATGGGAAAATAATAACTTAAATTCAGAAGAATATAAGAAAAATAAGTCATATTGGTTAAGACAATTTGAAGGCGAACTTCCAGTATTAAATATGCCTACAAATTATTCAAGACCTGTGGTTCAGTCTTTTGAAGGAAGTAAAGTATATGCTACTATACCACAAGATAAGAAGGTGGAAGAATTTTGCAAAAAATATAATTGTACTCCTTATTCTTTATTATTAACTGTTTATTATACTTTATTATATAAATATACTAACCAAACAGATATAATAGTAGGAAGTCCTATTGTTGGAAGGGAAAGAAGCGAATTTTACAATATAATTGGAATGTTTGTAAATACTTTAGCATTACGTACTAATATAGATTCAAATTCTAAATTTGCAGATTATTTAAGAATAAATACAGCAAACCTATTTACAGCTTTTGAACATCAAACATATCCATTTGATGAGCTTGTAAAAGATTTAAACATAAGTAGAGATACAAGTAGAAATCCATTATTCGATACTATGTTTACTTATCAAAACAATGGTAATCCACATGTACATTTAGATGGCATAGATACTGAGTATTATATCCCTGATAATCATTCTTCTAAATTTGATTTTTCATTAGAAATTATACCTGAAGGAAATGATTTAAAATTAAATTTAGAATATTGTACTAAATTATTTGATAAAAATTTTATGGACAAATTTTTGAAACATTATATTAATATATTGGATATAATACTTGATAATCCTAATATACAAATATCTGAAATTAATATGCTTTCAGATGAAGAAAAAGATTTAATTTTAAATAAATATAATCAAAATAGTTTAGATTATCCAAGTGATAAAAGTATTTTTGAACTATTTGAAGAAATTGCAAAAAATAACAATAATACAGCAATTATATATAATGAGCAAAAAATAAGTTATGAGGAATTATATGAAAAAGTAAATGAATTTTCTGCTTATTTAATTTCACAAGGAATTAAAAAAGGAGAAATTGTAGCTACATTATTAAAAAGATCTTCTAACCTAATAATTGCAATGCTTGGTGCAATGAAATGTGGTGCAATATATTTACCTATTTCTACAGAATTACCACAAGATAGAATTAATTATATTTTATCTAATAGTAATGCAAAAACTGTAGTAGTTGATAATTCTTCTCCAAATCTTGTGATAGATAATATAACTAAAATTAATATAGATGAAATTCATATTGATGATGTAGAAACTAATATAAAAGAAAAAATACTTCCAGATGATATATTATATATTATTTATACATCAGGTTCTACCGGGGCGCCTAAAGGTGTAAAAATAACAAATAAGAATTTAAATAATTTTATACATTCTTTTAAAAACTTATTTGGTAATAGTGTAAATAATGATGATATCTGCTTATCTACTACAAATATTTCTTTTGATGTTAGTATGTGGGAATTTTTCTTTACTCTACTTAATGGTGCAACATTATATTTATATCCACATGAAAATATAGAAGATATATTTGATTATTGTAAAACTATTGTTGATAAAAAAATTACAATGGCATATCTTCCACCAAATATTTTAGAAGAAGTATATTCTATATTATCAGGATATGAGGTTAATTTAAATAAAATTTTAATTGGTGTTGAACCAATCAAAGTAGAATTAATGAAAAAATATTTTTCGCTTTCACCTAACATGAGAATTGTAAATGGATATGGTCCTACAGAAACTACTATATGTTGCACAGCTTTTGTATTTAGAAAAAATGAAAATATACATTATGATACTATACCAATAGGAAAACCACTACATAATTTACAAGCATATGTATTAGATAAAGACTTGCAACCTGTACCTTTTGGAGTAAGTGGTGAACTATATATCTGTGGAGATAATGTTGGAAAAGGTTATTTAAATAATGAAAAAATGACTAAGGAAAGATATATCCCTTGTAAATATAATCATAACCAAATAATGTATAAAACTGGTGATGTTGTAAAATTAAATGAAGATGGTAATTTATCATTTATTGGTAGAAATGACAACCAAATAAAAATTAAAGGACATAGGATAGAATTAAATGAAATTTCTAATACAATTTTAAAATATCCTACTATTACAAAATGTCAAGTTATTGTTAAAGAAGAAAATGATAATAAATATCTAGTTGCATATTTTACAGCAAGTAAGAAAATTGTAATAAATGATCTTCGTAGTTTTCTAAGCTCAAAATTGCCATTTTACAGTATTCCAAATTTATTAATTCAATTAGATAAATTTGTATTGACTGTAAATGGAAAAATAGATACTAAATATTTAAATAATTTATCTGTAAGTATAAGCTCAGAATATGAAGAACCACATACTGATTTAGAAAAGAAATTAGTAGAGTTATGGAAACAGTTCTTGAAAGTGGACAAAATAGGAATAAATGATAATTTCTTTGAATTAGGTGGAGATTCATTAATTGCAATTAAGCTTCAAATTGAAATATTTAAGCTTGGCATTAATATAAATTATTCAGATATATTTACACACCCTACAATAAAAGAACTTGCGAATAAGACATCTTCTGTAGTAAAACAATTAGATATAGAAAATTATGATTATAGTAATATAAATAAATTAATTGAAAAAAATTCTGAACCTATTGATACTGATGTAAATACTGTAAAATTAGAGAATGTATTACTTGTTGGTGTTACTGGGTTTGTAGGAATACATATATTAGATGAACTTTTATCTAACACAACAGCAAATGTTTATTGCTTAATTCGTAAGAAAAATAATATAGATATAACTAGTAGACTTATAAAAACTTTACATTTCTATTTTGAAAATAAGTATGATAGCTATATTGGAAATAGAATAAAAATAATCGAAGGTGATATAGCAAAACCTCATTTTGGCTTATTAGATAATAAATATGACAAATTAGGAAATAAAATTTCTTGTGTAATAAATTCTGCTGCAATAGTTAAACACTATGGAAGTCAAGATTTATTTGATAAAACAAATATAGAAGGTGTTCAAAATATTATTGACTTTTGCAAAAATTTTGATGTAAAATTGTATCATATTTCGACATTAAGCGTATCAGGTAATGTTTTTGCAGAAGATAGCTTTAATGCATCACAAGTAAAAGAAAAGACAACATTTAGAGAAAATAATTTATATATAAATCAAGATTTATCAAATATTTATATACATACAAAATTTATTGCTGAAAGATTAATTTTGGAAAATGTTGCTAATAACGAATTATCTGCAATTATTATAAGGCTTGGAAATATAACTAATAGATATTCAGATGGAAAATTCCAAATAAATATTTCTGAGAATGCATTTTTAAATAGATTAATTTCATTTATTAAATTAAAATGTATTCCTGATTATTTGAAAACTGGATATTTAGAGTTTACCCCTGTTGACGTATGTGCTAATGCTATAGTACAAATTATACAAAATAATTTAAAATATACTATATTGCATTTATTTAATAACAAACATTTAGATTTAACTAAAATGGTAGATTTTTTAAATGAATATGGTTTAGAAATGCATTTTGTGGATAATAAAGAATTTGTAAATATTATTAATGATACTCTTGAAAATAATAATAATATTTTATCAGGAATTATAAATGATTTTGATTCTGATAAAAAGTTACAGTATGAATCAGATGTTAAATTAGATAATCATTTTTCTAATTTAGTACTACGCGATATTGGTTTTGAGTGGCCAGAGATTTCTAAAGAATATATCTTTAAATATTTAAATTATTTGAAAAATATAGGGTATATTTCATAAATTGATGCAAAAACCTCTATAAATTTCACAATTTCTAGAGGTTTTAATATATTTAAAAATAGAAGGGTGGTTTTTATGGAAACAAATCAAATTTATATTATAGCTTTATCTATTTGTACAATATCACTAGGTATATTACTAGTTACGACCTTAAATAATTCAAGGAAAAAAGCACTTAACATTTCTTTTTCTTTATTTGTTGTGTGCTTAATGATTTGTTGTGTTGGCCAACTAATTTCATTAGTTTTTGCAGATAAATGGGATATTGAACCTGTTTATTATGATTATTTTGTTTATATTGGTACATGTTTTTTACCTGTTGCATTTTTATTTTTTAGTATGATTTTTGCTAAATCAAACTTTAAATTCAAGAAAAAATATTTATTATTTTTTATCATACCAATACTAACACTTTTAATAATATGGACAAATGATTATCACCATTTGTTTTATGTGGTTTACAATACAAGCACTGCATATACAACATTTGGCCCATACTTTTATGTTCATTCTATATATAGCTTTGCACTATTTTTTGTTGCAATATATTATTTATTAAAATATTGTATTAGAAATGCTGGATTTTTTTCAAAGCAATCCATTTTAATAATACTAGGTGTTTCAGTTCCTATTATAATTAATTTATTAGGAGTTCTTGGTATTCCAATGACAATATATATAACTCCTATTGCATTTACAATTACTGCAATTTTTTCTGGACTTGCAATTATTAAATTTAAGTTTTTAAAAGTTACACCAATTGCACTTCAAAAAATTGTTGATAGAATATCTGATGGATATGTAGTAATAAATGATGAATTCATAATCACAGACTATAATAAAACTTTTTTAAATATTTCTAATATGGATTCTGCTACTTTAAGAAATAGTAATTTCTTTTCAAATAAAAGTTCAAAATATATTAGCCAAAAAGACTTAACTATATTAAAGGATTATATTATTAAATCAAGAACAACATATGAAACATATAGTATGCAAATACAATCTACAAATAATCACAAAGTATATACTGTTGAAGTTGCAAGTATCTTTTCAGATGACTTTTTTATCGGAACCCTGGTATTATTTAAAGATATTACACAACATATATTGGACTTAGAGCAAATTAAAAATAATCAAAATATGCTCATGGAAAGAGAACGTTTAGCATCACTTGGACAGTTAATTGGTGGTATTGCTCATAACTTAAAAACACCTATAATGTCAATTTCTGGAGCTGCCGAGGGATTGACAGATTTAATAAACGAATATGATGAATCTATAGGAGACCCTGAAGTAACTTATGAAGATCATCATGCTATTGCAAAAGATATGTATGATTGGGTAAGTAAAATTAAATCATATACAGAATATATGTCTGATGTAATTACTGCTGTTAAAGGACAAGCTGTAACTCTATCAGAAAATCAGTCTACATCTTTTGATATTGATGAACTTGTAAAAAGAGTTAATATTTTAATGAAACATGAACTTAAGAATGCTTTATTAACACTAAATATAAAAATTAATATTGATAAAAATACTACTCTTAATGGTGATATAACTAGCTTAGTTCAAGTTATAAACAATATGATATCTAATAGTATTCAAGCATATAATGGCACGCCAAATAAGGATATAGACTTAATTGTTGATAAAACAGGAAATAATATAGTTATATCAGTAAAAGATTATGGATGTGGTTTACCAGAAGGCGTAAAGAAAAAATTATTTAAAGAAATGATTACTACTAAAGGTAAAAACGGAACAGGTCTTGGATTATTTATGTCATACTCTACTATAAAAGCTCATTTTAATGGTGAAATCACTTTTGAAAGTGAAAAAGGTAAAGGAACTACATTTAATATAATAATTCCATTCAAATAACTGCTAGCGTAAACATTAACCGATTTTCGTTTTTTTATTAAAAGTATCTTGATTTTTGCTTAAAGTACTAATATAATTAGAATAATTTATAAATGAAGGTGATGTTATGAGAAAAAATGAACATATGGCACAGTCAAATGGTTACAAAATTATAGCTGTGGATGATGAAGAAGGAATTGTAGATTCACTTTCAATATTTTTAAAAAGATCTGGATATGAATTTACGGGTGTTACAAATCCTATGGAAGCAATTGAAAAAGTCAAAAATGAACATTTTGACTTAATGGTTCTTGACTTTATAATGGAACCTATACATGGCGATCAAGTTGTTGAGGAAATTCGTAAATTTAATAAAGAACTATATATTCTCTTGCTTACAGGACATAAAGATTTAGCACCTCCACTTGAAACTATTAGAAGATTAGATATACAGGGATATTGTGAAAAAAGTGATAAATTTGACCAATTACTACTTTTAATAGAATCTGGTATTAAATCTATTAAACAAATGAATGAGATAAAAAGAATAAATGAAGAGCTTTCAAATACATATGAGAAACTTGAAAAAGCATATTTAGAAAGTATTCAAACTCTTAGATATACTGTTGAAGCAAAAGATCCATATACTAGAGGACATTCTGACAGAGTATCCGAGTATTCTGTGTTAATTGGAGAAAAGCTTGGTTTATCTGAAAATGATATAAAAACATTAAGAATCGGTCGGATTATTTCATGATATTGGAAAAATAGGAATACCTGATAGTATATTATTAAAGGAATCTAAGCTAACAGATGATGAGTACTCTGAAATAAAGAATCACCCATCTATAGGTGCACATATATTATGTAATGCAGAAGTATTCAAAGATATTATACCAATTGTAAAGCATCATCACGAAAGATATGATGGGCGAGGTTATCCTGGCCAGTTAAAAGGTGAAAATATTCCTTATTTTGCTAGGATTGCTGCTGTAGCAGATGCTTTTGATGCAATGACATCAAAAAGGACATATAGAGATTCACTACCTATTGATATAGTTCGCTCAGAAATAGAGAAAAACTTAGGAACACAATTTGATCCTGAAATAGGTAAAACATTTTTGGATATATTGGATAATGAATATGATAAAATAGAAAAAATAAAAGAAAATTATCCTGCTTAATAAACTTAAAAATGAGCAATTGTGGACACTCCCCAATTGCTCGTTTTTTAGTTTTTCATACTTAATTTAACTTTCTGTCTTTCTATATCAATTCCAATGACCTTAACTTTAACTATATCTCCCACAGATACTATATCTGATGGATTTTTTACATAGCTATTACTTAGTTCAGATATATGTACTAATCCATCGTGCTTTACTCCTATATCAACAAAAGCACCAAAATCTGTAACATTTCTAACTGTTCCTGTTAATATTTGTCCTTCTCTTAAATCTTCAAATTTTAATACATCAGCTCTTAATACTGGTTTTGGCATTTCGTCTCTTGGGTCTCTACCAGGTTTCGAAAGTTCATCTATTATATCTTTTAATGTCATTTCCCCTACTTCAAGTTCTTTTGCTGTATTTTGTATATTTACTTCAGCTAACTTCGTTTTTATTTCTTTTAGTTTTTCTTTATTTGTCAACTCATTTTTACTATATCCTATTTTATTTAATAATTTTTCTGCAATCTCATAACTTTCTGGGTGAACTGCTGTAACTTCTAATGGATTTTTTCCATCAAACACACGTATAAATCCAGCACATTGTTCAAATGCAGCTTTTCCTAGTTTAGGTACTTTTAATAATTCTTTTCTTTCTTTAATTTTTCCATTCTCATCTCTATATTTTACAATATTGTTTGCAATTGTTTTATTTATTCCAGAAATATATTGTAAAAGTGATGGTGTTGCTGTATTTACATCCACTCCAACTTTATTTACTGCATCTTCAACCACTCCAGTTAAACTTTCTGAAAGTTTCTTTTGGTCGACATCATGTTGGTATTGCCCTACTCCAATTGATTTAGGATCTATTTTTACAAGCTCAGCTAATGGATCTTGTAACCTCCTTGCAATTGAAATAGCTCCTCTTAAAGAAACATTTATATCTGGATATTCTTCTGTTGCAAGTTTTGATGCAGAATAAACAGATGCTCCTGCTTCTGATACTATTGCATAATGCACATCTTTTCCTAATTCTTCTTTTGCTCTTTTTATAACATCTGCAACAAATATTTCAGATTCTCTTGATGCTGTACCATTTCCTATTGCAAACATATTTACATCATATTTCTTTATTAAATCAAGCAAAGTTTTGCTAGAATTCTCAACATCATTTTGTGGTTCCGTAGGATAAATGGTTGTTGTATCCAATACTTTTCCAGTTTCATCAATAACAGCTATTTTACATCCTGTTCTATAAGCTGGATCAAATCCAATTACTGTTAAATTTTTTATTGGTGCTCCTAAAAGTAATTGTTTTGCATTCTTTCCAAATACTTTTATAGCTTTTTCTTCTGATTTTTCTGTCAAATCAGAACGTATTTCTCTGTCTATCGATGGCTCTATTAATCTCTTCCAACTATCCTCTATAGTATTTACAAGATACTCCTCAAACTGTGTATGTCCAATTATTATATCATGCTCAATATATACTAAAATTTTATCCTCAGGCTTATCTATTTTTACTTTTAAAAACTCTTCTTTTTCTCCTCTATTAATAGCTAAAATTCTGTGGCTTGGAAGTCTATTTACACTTTCATTAAAATCGTAATACATATCATAACTTGATTTTTCCTCTGGTTTTGTAGCTTTAACATTTATTGCTGCTTCTCTATAACAAATTCCTTTTATCTTTTTTCTATACTTTGGATTATCCGATATATTTTCTGCAATTATATCTAATGCTCCCTGAATTGCATCTTCTACATTTGCAACAATTTTGTCTTTTGGAGCATCCTTTTCCACAGTATCTACATTTACAAATGCTTTTGCAATTTCTTCTATTGTTTTTGTTTCTTTTTGCTCCATAATAATATTTGCCAATGGTTCTAATCCCTTTGCTTTTGCAACTGTTGCTCTTGTTTTCTTTTTTGGCTTGTATGGTCTATAGATATCTTCAACTTCTGCAAGAGTTTTAGCTTCTTCTATAGATTTTGATATTTCTTCTGTTAATTTTCCTTGCTCTTCAATAGATTTAGTTACTTCTTCTTTCCTTTTTTCTAAGTTTCTTAAATATGTAAGCCTTTCTCCTAAATCTCTTAATATTTCATCAGACAATCCTCCCGTTACTTCTTTTCTATAACGGGCAATAAATGGGATAGTATTTCCCTCATCTATTAATTTTATTGCTGCTTCTACTTGTTTTTCTTTTATATTTAATTCTTCTGAGATTATTGTTTTAATATTCATTTAATTTCCTTCTTTCTTTTAATTTTTGAATTTCTATATAAATAATGACATGAGATTAAAGCCTATCTATTAATAATGTTTTAATTCAAAATTTCAATCCAAAATCAAATAATTTACTTAGTTTTTAACTTTATATCACATGAAATATTATATTTTATATTAACATGCATATTATATCATTAACTATTAATTATTTGCAAATTCCATTTTATTGATTTTTGTCGAAATATAATATATAATTACTATATAAAAATCTTATAGAGGGGGAATTTTTATGGGAATTGCTTCATTTGTAGTTGGATTAATATGTTTAGTATTGTCTCCGTTTTTAAGTTTTCTCTTAATATTACCATCAATACTTGCTTTAGTTCTTGGTATTGTTGAT
This sequence comes from uncultured Clostridium sp., assembly GCA_946495655.1. Taxonomy (GTDB): domain Bacteria; phylum Bacillota; class Clostridia; order TANB77; family CAG-508; genus CALXVA01. The sequence continues at coordinate 14,937 of CAMMDS010000014.1, read as the reverse complement.
ACAATTATTAAATCTAAGAGAAAAGAGCCCAAAGGTTTATCTATAGCAGGAATAGTTTTATCAACTATAGCCTTGGCTGTATGTATATTAATTACAATAGCTTCCGTATTCATTTTTGATACTCTATCAAATACTATTACTAATAACATTGATTCTACTACTGAGGAAACAACTATAACTGCAAAAGTTGGAGAATCCGCTACTTTGGATGATATTAAAGTTACTTTAGTATCAGTGGATAAAAATTTTAAGGATTATTATGATTATGCAATAATAGATGATGACTGTATTATTCTAAAAGCAAATTTTGAATTCGAAAATGTAGGAGATTATAATGAATATGTTTCTTATTCAGATTTTGAATGTTTTGCTGATAAGTTTTCTTGTGATAATTTTTCTTCTGTAGAAGACTCATATTTTTATGAATCAATCGAACCAGGAAAAAAAGCAAGAGGCTCAGTATATTTCGAAATACCTAAAGATTCAAATAATATAGAAATTGAGTTTGATAATGTTTCTTACGATAATTCTAAAATAGTATATGAAATTGAAATGGATAACTAATAAAAACACACTCTAAAATGTTAAATAAAAAATTAATATTTTAGAGTGTTCTTTTAATATTTATTCTATTCCTAAATACTCATTATATGTTACTTCTCTGTCAACAAGTTTATCTTGTTTTAAATCTATTATTCTATTTGCTACTGTTTGAGTTAATTGGTGATCATGTGATGTAAATAAAATTATTCCTTTGTATTTAGTCATTCCTTCATTTAGAGCCGTGATACTTTCCATATCTAAATGATTTGTTGGTTCATCAAATATTAATAAATTAGCTCCAGATAACATCATTTTTGAAAGTACACATCTTACCTTTTCTCCACCTGATAATACATTTACTTTCTTTAAGGCTTCTTCTCCAGAAAAAAGCATTCTTCCCAAGAAACTTCTTACATAAGTTTCATCAGGATCTTTTGAATATTGTCTTAACCAATCTGTAATTGATAAATCGCAATCAAACAAATAACTATTATCTTTTGGGAAATAATTAGTTGTTATAGTTGTTCCATAACTTATTGTTCCTGAATCAGGTTCTAATTCACCTGCTAATATTTGGAATAATACCGTTTTTGCATTTTCATTATCAGCTAAAAATGCAATTTTATCATTTGGCTTAACTGTAAAAGATATATTATCTAATATTTTCTCACCATTAATTATTTTTGAAAGATTTTCTACTTTTAGAATTTCTTTTCCTGGTTCCCTATCTGGTTTAAAATCTATATATGGATATTTTCTATTAGATGGTTTGATTTCATCTAATTCTATTTTTTCTAATGATTTCTTTCTTGATGTAGCTTGTTTTGATTTTGAAGCATTCGCACTAAATCTAGCTATAAATTCTTGGAGTTCTTTTATTTTTTCTTCTTTCTTTTTATTTGCTTCTTTCATTTGCTTAAGTGCTAATTGACTTGATTCATACCAGAAATCATAATTACCTGGATAAACTTTTATCTTTCCAAAATCAACATCCGCAATATGCGTACAAACTTTATTTAGAAAATATCTATCATGTGATACTACTATTACAGTGTTTTCAAAATTAATTAAAAACTCTTCTAACCAATTTATGCTTTTTAAATCCAAGTCATTTGTAGGTTCATCTAAAAGTAATATATCTGGATTTCCAAATAAAGCTTGAGCTAAAAGAACTTTTACTTTTTCTTTCGGTTCTATTTCACTCATTAATTTATAATGTTTTTCTGGCTCTATACCCAAATCATTTAAAAGAACTGCACCATCTGCTTCTGCGTTCCAGCCATCAAGTTCAGCAAATCTTTCTTCTAATTTAGCAGCTTTCATTCCATCTTCTTCAGAAAAATCTGGTTTAGCATAAATTGCTTCTTTTTCTTTCATAATATTATATAATTCTTGATTTCCCATTATCACAGTATCCATAACTGTATATTCTTCAAAAGCGAAGTGATCTTGTTTTAAAACTGATAATCTTTCATTCTTATCTTTAGAAACCTCTCCCTTGCTTGGTTCTAATTCCCCAGATAATACTCTTAAAAAAGTAGATTTACCAGCACCATTAGCTCCTATTATTCCATAACAACATCCTTTATTAAATTTAATATTTACATCTTCAAATAAAGTTCTTTTTCCAAATCTAATTGTAACTCCTGTTGCAGTTAACATTCCAATTCCTCCTTTTGTCGCTTTAGGGACAGGCCTTAAAACGACATACTTGTCGTTTTGGGGACAGGTCTCTAAACATCCAAAAAATATATTTTATTTAAATTTTAAAATATCTATCTTAATAGTATTTCTTCATTCCTTTTAATCTAACGTTCCTTTTCTTTTTAACCAAATTGATGCTATGATTCCAATTAATAATGAAAGAACAACAATTATCACAAATCCTAAAGTAGAGTTTTCAAATGGCAATTCCACGTTCATTCCCCAATAACTTGCTATCATAGTTGGTATTGCTAAGATAATTGTTATTGATGTTAAATACTTCATTACTCCATTTAAATTATTTGATATAATTGATGCATAAGCATCCATTGTTCCAGTTAAAATATCTCTATATATTTTTGCCATTTCTATTGCTTGCTTGTTTTCAATAATAGCATCTTCCAGTATATCTTCATCTTCATCATAAAGTTTTATTAAGTTACCTCTCATTGTTTTTTCCATTACTACCTCATTTGATTTTAATGACGTTGTAAAATATACTAAACCTTTTTCTAAACTTAGAAGTTTCAATAATTCTTTATTTTTCATGGAATTTTTCAAAACATTTTCTGCTATTTCCGTTTCTTTATTTAATTTTCTTAACAATGTCAAAAACATTTCAGAGTTAGAATAAAATAATTGTAAAAGCATTCTACTCTTTTTATATGTAATAATGTTCTTCATTTTTCTTTTTACTAAATCTTCTAAAATAGGATTCTTGTTCAAAGATACTGTAATTATATAATCATCTCTTACGAATATCACTCCTATTGGAGTTGTACTGTATATTTTTGCACCTGATTCTATTTCAATTATTGGTGTGTCAATAATAAACAAAATAGTATTATCATCTTCTTCTATGTCGATTCTGGCTTTCTCTTCTGAGTCTAATGCATACCTTATAAAATCATCTTGGATGTTTACATTTTCACATACTATTTTGATTTCTTCTTCACTCGGTGCAACCATGTTTATCCAATTTCCTCTTATAAATTCTTTTGTTTCTTCTGTTATATTTGTTTCTAAATTAGTATTATACATTTTAAACATAGTAATCACCCCTTAAGACAATATATTAACATAATTTATTAATAATTACAACTTATATTGGAAAAAATATTGACAAAACATATTTCAGGAATTATAATATTTATGTTATTTATTTCTATTAAATATGCGCCATTAGCTCAGTTGGTAGAGCAGTTGACTCTTAATCAAATGGTCGGAGGTTCGAATCCTCTATGGCGCACCAGAAAATAGTTACTTCAAATGTGACTATTTTTTTATATATTAATTTCTTAAAATAGTAATTTGAGGTTGAAAATAAAAAATATATATGTTAGTATTCATATATATTAAAATAGTTGGAGTAACATATGTTTCATAAAAAATGGGATGAAAAAATGAATGAAAAAAAATGGGACGAAATGCAAAAATATAAAGAATTTAATAAAGACAATTTTCAAGGAATAGAACGCTTTTCTAGAATTTTTAATAAATTTTTTAGCTTATTTCGTTATTCTTTTTTATTAATTTGTATTATTGCAATTATTATTGGTTTGTTAATTTACTTTGGAGTTGTATCAAATTTAGCTAATAATTATCTTTAGAAATTATATTTTTTAAATAAACCACGCTTTATGCGTGGTTATTATTTTTTTATCGAATTTATACTGTTATATAATATTTACCATACAAACATATTATTTACTCTACTAGATTAGCATCGTTGATTTTATTTTCTTCTTGTTCGTTCTTCTCATTTTCTTTTGTTTCATTCTTACTATCTGTATCATTTGTTTCAGATTTTGTCCCTCTACGTATAATTCTTGTCATTGGATCATATGTGTCTTTAGAAAGTAAAGTTTTTGATACAACTTCACCATTTAGTTTTAAGATTTTATACGCTTCGCTTGTACAACCTGTATATCCAGATTGCTCTACTACTTCTTTGCCTTCTTCTAATGTTGGATCATCTTCATATTTAGTAGTATATGGTAAATATGAATTTACAACAGATTGTATTACAACTTCATATTCTGTTTCTTCTTTAATTCCATAAATATCCATTTTGCAAACACCATTTTTAGCACTTGCTTCTATCTTTATAGGGTATGTTCTAGTATTTTTAAATTGAAAATCAATTGATCCCCATGCTACTGTAGCATCTCTACTTGCTGACACATATGAAGTAAGGAATTGATGATTACTTCTATCTACAATTTCTAAATTAGCTAATAATGCTGCATTATATAATGTAGATGATGTTTGGCAAATACCTCCTCCAACATCTTGAACCACTCTGCCACCAGCATATGCACCAGCTTCTTTATATCCTGCAGCTATTGTTCTTTCTCCTACTGTTTGGTTATATGAAAAAGTTTCTCCTGGCATTATAATTGTTCCATCTATCTTTTCTGCAGAAATTGCTAGATTATTACTTCTATTTTTATTACTTGAATCATAAATTGTTGTATATTCACTTAGTTCATCTGGAAATGCTTCTTCTCCTAAATCTTCTATTGTTTTTTCTGCTGGAGTGATTTTTAGCGGTATAATATATTCATCTTTATCTTCTGATATTATTTTTTTTGCTTCTTCAATTGATATAGCAAAATCTACCCCGTTTACATGTGTATGAACAGTAGTTGGATTTTTAGATACATAAGCATCCTGTGGTTCTTTATAGATTTCATTTCTAATTTTTTCAATATCAATCTCTTCTGGTTCTACTTCTTCTGTAGGAATTGTTATTATATCGTACAATTTATTTACTTCTTGTATTTGATTTATTATCTCTTGTTTTAGTTCATCTTTTTTTATTGTAAGTCCTTTTGAGCCTTTAACTATTATTAATTCATCATCTTCAATATAATAACTATTTTGTACTACTGATCCTGGTAATTTTGAGGAGATATCATTAATTTTATTTGTTAATGATTCTTCATTATAATTCAAATTACACTCAATGTTTCTTCCAAATAATATAGTACTTAAAATACCATAATTATTTGTAACTATATTTCCATCTCTTCCTATGTTATATGCTTCGTTTATGGCTGCTTCTACATCAAATACAGCATTTATTTGATTTGCATTTAAACTAGTTTCATAATCATCTTTTTTTAATATTAATTCTTCTTTTAGCTTTGAATTTATGACTTCATTTATTGATTTGGTTGCTTGTTCAACAGTCATACCTCCTACATCTATTCCCATAATGGATACTTTATTCATTATTTTTTCATTATTTATATTGATCAAAGCAAAAATAACAGAAAAGATTAACAAAAGAATAATAATTAAGAAAGTTACTATCACCAATACAGTGCTCTTCTTTCTCTTATGTTCTATATTTTCTTTATTTTTTTCCTCAATTTTGTCCACTTTTTTATTTTCTTTTATTTCTTTTTGTTCTGCTTTATTTGAATTATCTTTTTTATCTATTATGTTAGTTTTTATATTTTCTCCTTTTTCTTTATTTTCGCCCATAAAATAAATTACTCCTTTTTCTTTATTTTATACATTTTAATAAATTTATATTACCATATTCACTTTATTTTTACAACACATTTTTCTTCATAATTTTACAAAAAACTTTCTTTTTCTCTAGACATTTTTTTTGTTTTTATGTATAATAAGAAAAGTTACTTCGCCATATGTGCATTTTGCTTCGCAAATATGCACAGCCCAAGGAAACTTAACCTTGTTGTATAAAAAATCTGGCGATTTTTTTATACAATAAAATAAATTTTAAGGAAGAGGTTGATATAGAATGTTAGGAGATATGATATCTAGGGTACGCAATGAAAAAAATGTTGCAAAATCAGAACTTGCAAGACGTACGAATATTAACATAGGACATATTTCTCACATCGAAAAGGAAGAAAGAAATCCTAGTCATAGAGCACTAAAATCAATTTGTAGAGCTTTAGAGATTCCTTATCAGCCTTTAATGTATATGTATGACAAAGTTTTTACTGAAGAGCAAATAGATAATAAGATGCCAGAACATATTGCATATGACAAAGTTCCTGCAGTAAGTTCATTAGATTCATTTATATCTTGTCCCATTGATTTTCCTAATGCATCTATAGCTTTAAAAATTTCTGATGATTCAATGTCTCCAAGATTAGAAGAAGGAGTTTATGCTTTTATTGAATTTAATTCTCCTTTAGAAAATAAAGATATTGGTGTTTTTGAATTTAATGGTAAAATCTTAATTAGACGCTATGTAATCAGAAAAGGTTCTTTAGTTTTACGTGCAGATAATAAAAACTATTCAGATATAGTTATTTCTGATAATGATAAATATAACATTATTGGAAAGGTTGTAGGAACAAATACAGGCTTAATATTTTAATTATTTCTATAAAAATATAAAATTTTACAAAATTTTTATAAAAACTATTGAATATTTTGTTTTTTAATAATATAATTTATTATATTTATAATTAACAAGAGATAAAAGGAGTTTAAAATGGAATTAGTAAAAAACATTTTTTTCAATACAGATAAATTAATAGAAAATAATATAGTTAAGATTTCTTATACAGGAAAACTATTTCAGGATGGATCTGAAGAAGTCTTTATTCATTATGGTTTTGGAAATAATTGGGATAATTTAAACGAAATAAAAATGGAAAAAACTGAACTTGGTTTTCAAGCTGAAATAGATTTAAAATCTAGCGATAGTCTAAATTTGTGTTTTAGAAACTCAAATAATGAATGGGATAATAATGATTCTCAAAATTATATATTCCCTATTGAAAAAGCAGAATTATCATTAGTAGTTAAAGATGATTCTAATGAACTAGCTCCTAGAAAACTTAGAAAAACATATCTATGGAGTAAAAAAATAAGATTAGCTGTATATAAACTAATAACATATTTACCTAAGATAATCTCAGGAAATTATAAGAGAAAAGTTAATAATCAAGATTAATAATGGATTCTATAATAACTTATATATTTTAATATTTTAGTATTTCTAAAAAACGATTTATACAATAATGTATAAATCGTTTTTTATTTCTATTACATATACCATCCACCATTAATTGATATAACTTCACCTGTAGTATAATCATCTTCAATAAGCCATTTGATACAATTTGCTATGCTTGTAGTTTTTCCTATTTTTTGTAAAGGTATTTCTTCTCTTATATCTTCTATTTCATCATTAGAATATTCTTTATTCATATCAGTATCAATAATTCCTGGAGCAATTGCGTTTACTCTTATGTTAGAAGGTCCTAACTCTTTAGCTAAAGCCTTTGTAAATCCTATTAAACCAGCTTTTGCAGTAGAATAATGAACCTCCATACTAGCTCCAGTAATTCCCCAAATAGATGAAATGTTTATAATTAATCCTTGCTTATTATGTATCATATTTTTTACTGCTTCTCTTGTACAATAAAATGCTGAATCTAAGTTGTTATTCATCATATTTTTCCACTCGTCATCTGTTATCTCAGTAAACAATTTACTTTGTGAAATTCCTGCATTGTTAATTAATACATCAATTCTACCATATTTACTAATAGCAAAATTAATAAGATTATTTGCTTCATCTTTTTTAGAGACATCTGCTTTAAAAATATCTACATTAATTCCTTCTTTTCGCAAATCGTTTTCCACATTTTTAGCACAAATCTCTGATTTATTATAATTTAGTATAACATTATTTCCAGATTTCGCTAAAACTTTTACGATTTCAGCACCAATCCCTCTAGATCCTCCTGTTACCACGATTATTTTATTTACTATATTTTTTTCTTGATTTTCTACCATGATTTAAATTCGCTCCTTTATATGTTGATGATTAAAAAAGAAGAACTAGAAAATTCCAGTTCTTCTTTTGGTTTGGAGCCACTTGTCCGACTTGAACGGACGACCTACTGATTCATACTACTATAATTTTCATTACCACTTAATAGTGTTTGTAGTCTGGACTTTCTCTTTACCATAGCTTATGCCTTAGGTACACCGTATAAAGTCTCTACACTTGAAGATTATTCATCTCCTAGCTCGGGATTAGCATATTTATAACTTAGCCTTCCCCGAATTAGCGGTGTCCACTATACATGTTTCCACATATAGGTGCAAGATAGTTCAAAATAAAACTTTAGTTTTATCTATCCCACAAGTCAGTTGCTCTACCAACTGAGCTAAAGTGGCATTTGGTGACCCCGACGGGAATCGAACCCATGTCTCCGCCGTGAAAGGGCGATGTCTTAACCGCTTGACCACGGGGCCAGAACCTTTGCTGGAATTTTATTTCCAGCAATTTTGGTGAGCCATCGCGGACTCGAACCGCGGACAACTTGATTAAAAGTCAAGTGCTCTACCACCTGAGCTAATGACCCAAATGAATTGCTTGCGCTTATTTCGTAAACGCAAGTACTATTTTAAACTATTTTTTTACATTTGTCAATACAATTTGTGAAATTTGTGTGAATTAATTCACTATTTTCACTTTTTATTGATTTATTTTATCTAATAATTCTTCTACATCTATTCCATGAACTTCACAAGCTTCTTCTAGTGTTTCTGCTTGAGATGCTGGACATCCTAAACAATGCATGCCTGCTTCCATTAGAATTTCTGCTTTCTCTGGTGCTATCTCTAATAATTCACCTATTTTTGTATCTTTATTAATTTTCATTTTTTTACTCCTTTACTGTTTATTTTATTTAAAAATCTGTGATAATAATTTTATATTAAAAATTTTATCACAAATTTTCTAAAAAGTATAGACAAATTTTAAAATTTGTTGTATTATTGGTAGAAATTGGAAAGGTGGTGTTTGATTTCGATAAAATTGATTTGTTTTTTATATTCTTTATTATTCATCTTTTTATTACTCTTTATTCAATTTATTTATTTTTCAATAATAAAATTTTTCATAATTCGCAAGGTTCTAAATTAATTCTTAAATCTAAATCATCTAATCAATAATTTTATATTTAAAAATTATTTTATTTCAACTTATTTTTTAATTAGGAGGTGTACTTCATAAAACATTTTCTCTTTCTTATTATTTTTTCTATTATTTATTGTTTCATTGGATATACTTTATTTTCTGATATCTTTTACTCTAATAATGTTATTATTACTTATGGAATTAATCCTTTTAATATATGTACAGAAAATCCAGAGTTATGGAGATATATTAAAATTATTTTCTTTTTAACATATATTTTTTCTTCTTTTATTATTTCTAATGCATTTTATCATATATTTTTTATAATTATTAATAAAATAAAATATATATTTAATTATTTATATTCAAATATATTTAAAAATTTTTTTGATTTACTAAAAAATTTATTTTATAAATTAAAAAGTATAATAAGATTTAGAAAATCTCAAAAGTCAAATAAATTTTTCTTTAATACTAATGCATTAGAAAATTATAATAAAAATAAAATAATTTCTTTTCATGAATTTAATAAATCCAATTATAATGATAAAAATAATTCTGTAATAAAAAAAGAATTAAAAATATTTGTTGGTGTTAATTTTTCTTCTAAATCTCCAGTTTATTTTTCTGAAAAAAGTTTGTATCAAAATATTTTAATAACAGGTACTATTGGAACTGGAAAAACTAGTAGTGCAATGTATCCTTTTACCAAACAATTAATTGAATATTCCTGTAGAGATCCTCTTAATAAAATTGGTATGTTAATTCTTGATGTAAAGGGAAATTATTACATCAAAGTTATGGAATTTGTTAAAAAATGTGATAGAGAAGATGACTTAATTGTAATTAGTTTAAATGGATCATTTAAATATAATCCTTTACATAAGCCCAATTTAAAACCCTCAATTTTGGCAAATCGATTAAAAACAATTTTACTTTTATTTTCTCCTAATAATTCAGAAAGTTATTGGCTTGATAAAGTTGAACAAGTATTAACAGAGTGTATTAAATTATGCAGATTATACAATAATGATTATGTTACATTTGAAGAAATCCATAAATTGATTTCAATTGATAATTATTATTTAGAGAAAATAATCGTCTTAAGAAAAAAATTTGTTAATAATGAATTTTCTAATGAAGATATATATAACTTAATTTCTAGTCTTAACTTTTTTCAAAAAGAATTTTTAATGTTAGATCAAAGAACTTTATCAATTTTAAAATCAGAAATTACCCGAATAACTAATTTATTTGTATCTGATTATGAAATCTATAAAACTTTTAATCCTAAAATAGAAGATCTTAATTTTTTCGGATTTGAAGATTTAATAAAAAACGGAAAAATAGTTGTTTTGAATATGAATATATCAGAGTATAAAAATTTATCCAAAATTATTGCCACATATTTGAAATTAGATTTTCAGACTGAAGTTTTAACAAGGCTTTCAAATAATTTTCAAATATCAAATAGAACTGTAGCATTTATTTCTGATGAATACCAAGAATACTGTACATCATCTGATAGTGAATTTTATGCGCAAAGTAGAGAAGCCAAATGTATTAACATCGTTTCTACTCAAAGTTATACTTCATTATTAAATTCATTAAATAATAAATACTCTGTAGAAGTTATTATTCAAAATTTAGTAAATAAACTATGGTTTAGAACAGATGATATTTTTACAATTGAATGTGCTCAAAAACAGATTGGCAAAGAAGATAAAGAAAAACAAATCAGAAGTATTTCTGAAAATGCTAAAGAAACTAATTATAGTTATATTACTAATAGTTTAAATTCTATGGATTCTAGTATTTCGGAAAGTATTAGTACACAATTATCATATGAGTTTGTCTATGATACTAAATTTTTTTCTCAAGAATTAGAAAATTTTTGTGCTCTTTCTTTTTTATCCGATGGCAATAAAATTATGGAACCTCAAAAGATTAAGTTAAAACCTTATTTTGAAAAATAAAATTTTATTTTAAAGGAGGTACTTTATGAAAAACAATAAATTAAAATTTATAATTTTTTATAATTTGTTTTTATTATTTCTTTTTATATTACTTTTTTCTTCACCTAGTTATGCCGGTCTATTTGATAACACTCCTGAATTAGTTAATAAACTTAATACTGCTTTAGAAGATATTGAAGGTTGGCTATTAACACTTGCCACTCCTGCTGCAGCTGTTGCTGTTGGTGTTGGAGTTTTTATGAAAAAATTCAGTTTTGGTGATGAAGAAAGAATTAGGATTGCTAAAAAATTAATTAGAGGCTCTTTATTTTCTTATGGATTTATATTAGCAATTAATTTAATCTTGTCAGCAATAAAATCTTTAATAGATTAATATATTATTTTAATGGAAAGGAGGTGTATTTTGGAAGAAACTATTACAAATGCAGCTAACATTTCTCAAATTATAATTGATACAATTAACAATATTTTAAGTACATTATTTTCTTCAATTGATAATAGTGTATATGATACATTAGATAATTTAGCTTTTATAGATGTTAGAATTTTTACTGATTCTTTTTTTACAAAAGTATTTGGATATAATTCGAATAATGGATTATTAATAATTGCAAATTCATTATTATTAGCAGTGTGTTTATATTATTGCTTTAAGTTAATATATTCGTATTTCTCAGGTATCTCAATAGAAAGGCCATATCAATTTGTTTTTAAATTATTAATTTTTGGAATTTTCATTAATTGCTCTTATTTTGTTTGTGAATTTTTTATATATTTTAATTCTTTAATTTCAGAAGCTATACGAGATGTGGGTAAAAGTCTTATTGGAGAAGAGATATGTTTTTCAAGTTTAATAGAAAACTTAAATTCTGTAATAACTGTTGATTCTACAAATTTTAATGTTTTCTCTTTTGATGGTTTATTAAGAAGTCTTGTTTCTGTAAGTTTTATTAATCTTTTATTTTCTTATTCTTTAAGATATATTATGATAAAAGCTCTCATGCTTCTAACTCCATTTGCTTTCCTTACGTTAATAAATAATTCTTCTTCTTGGTTTTTTAAATCCTGGTTAAAAATATTTCTATCATTGCTTTTTGTTCAACCATTTATATCTATAATTTTGTTAATTATATTTTCTCTTGATTTCTCTAGTTCAAATATTGCCACTAAAATACTGTGTATTGGATCAATTTATGCATTAATTAGAGCAAATTCATATGTACAACATTTTATTGGTGGAATTTCTACTAATATTTCTCAAAATTTTAAATTGATGAAAGGACGAATTAAATAATTTTTTATAATTCGATATATTATCTATGAAATTTATTTTTCCACAAAATTATAATTTTAATAGCAAACTATTAGGATTTATTGATTATACAACATTAATATTAAATATTATATGGGGCTTATTAATCTTTCTTTTTGTGTATTTTTGTATCCCAAATATTACAATAAAAATTAGTATATTTATTATTTTATTCCTACCGTTTGCATTATTAAGTATAATCGGTTTTAATCATGAAAAAATATTATATATCTTAAAATATCTATACTTGTATATAACTTCTCCTAAAATATATTTATACAAAAAATTTTAAATTCTAATTATACTCATTTTATAAGATTTTTCTTTCATTTCCTACATTTTTCTACTCTATTTTTATCTTTTTCTAATTGTATTTTTAAGTACAAAATGATATAATTCTTATCATACTTTTATAAGGGGGAAATCTATATGAAATTAGAAAAAGCAGATTTATCATCATTGTTTTCAAATACTTCAATACCAGATATATTTTTTTCGGAGTATTTATCTGAGGCTAGTGGTGACTTCATAAAAGTATATTTATATATGTTATTTTTATCAAAATATGATAAAGATATAAAAATAAATGATTTATCTAAAAAATTGGTTCTTCCTGTAAAAACCATTCAAGACGCTGTTAAATATTGGGAAGATCAATGTTTAATTACTAAAAAAAATACTGGATATATAGTTAATAGTATACAAGAAATTGAATTACATAAACTTTATAAACCAAAAACCGCTTTATCTGCAGAACAAATTCAAAAATCTACTGAAAATCAAAAACGTGCAAAAGCTATAGATTTCATAAACAACAAATATTTTTCTGGACTTATGCCTACTACTTGGTACCCAGAAATTGAATTATGGTTTAAAAAATATGATTTTGATGAAGAAGTAATGATTGCATTATTTGGATATTGTTTTGATATGTCTGCTCTTCACAAGAATTATGTACAAGCAGTTGCAGAAGCTTGGAATAAAAACAATATTAAAACATTTAATGATTTAGATGTATATTATGAAAAGCAAGAAAAGTTGAAGATTATAGCAAAAGCAATAACTAAAAAACTAGGATTTTCTAGAGGTCTAACTCAATATGAGTATGCCTATATTGAAAAATGGAATATTGATTATGGCTATAGTTTAGATATAATTGAGATTGCATTAAAAAAGACTACTGCCAAAGTAAATCCTAATTTTGATTATTTGGATAAATTATTAACTGATTGGCATGATAGAGGTTTTAAAACAGTAGATGAAATTCAAACCTTTTTAATAAAAACAAAAGAAAAAAATAAAAATATAAAAAAATTAGAAAAAGAAACAGGATATAATAAATATGAACAAAGGACTTATGATAATTTAGATAATTTATATACTAATATTAAAAAATAAATATGGAGGTATTACTTGTGGACTCTATTTTAAAAGAAACATTATCTCAATATAATCAAAAGAAAATTAAAGCAGAAATAGCTGCACGAAAAAGAAAAGAAGATTTGTATAAAAAATATCCTAAGTTTCAAAATATTGATGATCAATTAACAAAATTAGCTATATCTACTACCAAAACTTTAATTAATAATAATAATAATAAAACTTTGTTAAAAGATTTAAATAATAAAATAGGTGTTTTAAAGCAAGAAAAAAATAATTTATTTAAAAATTTAAATATTCCAATTGATTATCTTGAACCTCATTATGAATGTGATTTATGCAAAGATACTGGATATATAACTAATAATGATTATACTGTTTCAATGTGCAACTGCTTAAAACAAAAATTATATAATGAACAATATAATAAATCAAATATGTCTAATTTAGATACTCAAAACTTTGATAATTTTTCTGACAGATTTTATTCAGACACTATAGACGAAGAAAAATATCATACACAAATATCGCCAAAAGAGAATATTAATTTAATTAAAAATATTTGCTTGAATTTTATTTCAAATTTTGATGATAAAAATCAGAAAAATCTGTTATTTACTGGAAATACTGGTCTTGGTAAAACATTTCTTTCTAGCTGTATTGCAAATGCAATGATAAAAAAAGGGAAAACTGTACTTTATCAAACTGCTCCAGTTATGTTAGATTCTATAATCGATTATAGATTTGGAAAAACCAATGATTCTAAAGTATTGGATAATATTCTTGATACAGACTTATTGATAATTGATGATTTAGGCACCGAATGTATTAATAATTTAAAATTTACAGAATTATTTAATATTATTAATACTAGACTTTTAAATCAAAATAATGTTACAAAAACTATTATTTCAACGAATTTAAGTATTAATAATTTATTTAAAACTTATGATGAGCGTATTGTATCAAGAATCGTTGGAAATTATGATATTTGTTATTTTTTCGGTGATGATATACGTTTTAAAAAAAGGAATATGTAAATATGAAGTGAACCCAAATTGTTAGACAAAAAAGTTTAACAAGGAGGGTTCATTTTT
>CAMMDS010000013.1 GCA_946495655.1 uncultured Clostridium sp. | reverse complement strand
ATGATGTTCCAAAGATTATCAATATGAATATACCTATTACAACTCAAAAGTATAAGAACCTGACCCGACTAAGCAATTAAAAATTGCAAGTCGGGTGCCCAGAACCTTGTTGCTTTCGCAATAAAAACTTTTATTGTTTTAGTAAATAATGAAATTTCTATGTAAGAAATGAGGAAAATTAAATGTTAATTATTTTAAAACTAAAAAGGGCTTTATTACGAAGAAAAAATGTAATTTTTTTGCAGTAACAAGAAAAGTTAGCATTAAAGGTCTATGCGAAGCATAAGACAACTGAAACTTTTCTTATTTTTTTGCTTTTTTGCACAAATACAAGCCCTTTTGAATATGAATTAATATAGCAGGAGTATTAGGACTCCTGCCTAAAAGGAGGAACTTGCTATGTGTGAAAAAGTTAATTTTAATGTTATTGAGAAAAATAAATATGACAATGTAGATGATATTACAAAATATATACAAGCAATTGTTAATAAATTAATTGTAAAAGAATTTGCGAATAGCATTGATTAAAACTACTTATTTCTGTATAATGTGGTTGTACAAGATAAGTAGTTTACCGATTGGAGGGTAAACTTATGAAAGTGGCAATTTATTGTAGGCTTTCTCGTGAAGATGATGACAAACTTCATGAAAATGATGAAAGCGAAAGTATCCAAAATCAAAAATCTATGCTAATTAATTATGCAATAGAAAGGAGTTGGGACATTTATAATATTTACTGTGATGAGGACTATTCTGGAATCGACAGCGAAAGACCTGAATTTAATAAGTTATTAGAAGATGCTAAAAACCATAAATTTGACATTGTACTTTGTAAGACACAAAGCAGATTTACTCGTGATATGGAAATCGTAGAAAAATACTTGCACAATAAATTTATTGAGTGGAATATAAGGTTTGTAAGTCCTGTAGATCATGTTGATACTTTAGACAAAGGAAATAAGAAATCCAGACAAATTAATGGTTTAGTTAATGAATGGTATCTAGAGGATTTATCAGAAAATATCAGAAAGACATTTGATAGTAAAAGAAAACAAGGATTACATATTGGCTCTTTTGTCTGTTATGGCTATAAAAGAAGTCCAGAGAATAAAAATAAACTTGTTGTTGATACAGAAGTAGCTAATGTTATTAAATTAATTTTTAATCTTTACGAACAAGGAAATGGTGTTACCAAAATTGCTCAAATATTAAATGATAAAGGAATTTTAACACCTACTAAATATAAACAATCACAAGGAATAAATTTTAAAAATCAAGGCAAAAATATTGATTATTGGTGTGAATCTACAGTTAGCAAAATATTAAAAAACGAAGTTTATATTGGTAATTTGGTACAAGGCTATAATAGAAAGGTTAGCTACAAATCTAAAAAAATGAAGAATCAGCCTAAATCAGAATGGATTATTGTAGAAAATACTCACGAGCCTATTATTACAAAAGAACAATTTTACAAAGTTCAAGAGATTTTCAAAAGCAAAACTAGAAGATGTAAAAATGGCGAAGTACATCTATTTGCAAACAAGCTAGTATGCCTAGATTGTGGTACAAAACTTTATAAATGCCAAAATGATAGGGGCTACATTTACTTTTCTTGTAAAGGCTCTAAGAAACTATACGGTACTTGTACAACCCATTCTATTGGTTACGAAAATCTAAAAAATTTAGTAACTGAAAAAATTAGAGAAAAAATATTAGCATTTTATAATTTTGATAAAATATCTGATGATTTATTTATTTCAAATGATAACTTAAATAAGACTAAGTTATTGCAAAAGAAAGTAGATATGCTTTCTAAAGAAATGGAAGATATAAATAAAGCAATAAAAGAATTGTATTTAAACAAAGTAAGTGGCAAAGTTCCAGAAGATGTATTTGATGATTTAAACTCTTCTTTCCTATCTGATAAATCGGCAAAGCAAAAAGAATTAGAAAAAGTCCAAAACGATTTATCTAGTTTAAAAGAAAAAGAATTAAACAGTAAATTTATAAAAGAACAAAAAGAAAAAATAATTAATCACTTTAAAGATTTTAAAGAACTTAATTATGATATTGTAAATAGTTTCATAGATTATATTGAAATTGGAGAAAAAGACAAGCAAAAAAATACTCAAGATGTTGTTATTCATTGGAATTTCTAGTATATTGTATAAGTTTTACCAATTCTTCACATTAAAATCGTAGTAATTAATTTAATTTTATGATATACTATTTATAAATCTTAAGAAAGGAGTTGACAAATATGCCAGATGTAAAACAAAGAATGATAGATATTGTTAATTCAGTACCTGATGATTATTTCGATGGATTAAAACCAACAGAAATGGTTTTTAAACTTATGATGGAATATATTAAAAGGTATGGCGAAGATGAAACAACTATTATTCCTGGTACTGATAAGCATTTTAATTATGAAACTCTAAAAGAAATGCTTGAAGATAAAAATCCAAATTAAAAGGAGGTTATATTAATGGATTTTATGAAAAGAACTTTAAATCAAGTAAATGTACAAGAAAATACTCTATATGATATTATTTATGATTTATTTTTCTTTGCCAAACTTCAAGAAAGTGAAGATGATATTAAAAATGGTAAAGTTTGTACATTAGAAGAATTAAGACAACACATTAATGAATTGGAGGCGAAATATGCAAATAATAATATCGGATGATGCAAAGTCTGCAATTACAGATATATATGACTACTCATATAATATTTCTTCTAATTATGCAAGTAGAATAGTTAATCAAATATATGACGCAATTTATGATTTACAAGATTCGCCTTATATTGGTAGATATGTCCCCGAACTTTCGGACAAGCAGTTTCGAGAACGTATCTGTGAAAAATATAGAATTATTTATTATATTTCTGAAAAAGATAATACAATTTTTATACGATACATATTTTGCGGAAGGCAAAATTCTAATTTATTTTTTAAAGTTCATGAAAAAGAACTATTTGATTTTTTTAATCAATTATTTATTTAAATTCTTTTTGGATAGATTCCAAACCCACCCCATGATCTGTGTAATATGCTCCAAGTCCTGCTTTTTCTATTTCTTCTAAAGATGCTCCATCAGTTAATTGATGTACTATAGTTCCAACCATTTCTAAGTGAGCTAATTCGTTCGCACCAAGAAGTAGTCGTTTGAAGCCTAAAAAAAATTTCCCTTTTTAAAATAATATGACTGAAATTTTTAAGCTTCAAATTACTTCATATTCCAGTTTTTAAATGTTAATTTAAAAATTGTTTCTATATTACCCTATTAATTTTAGGATATAAATTTATAATAAAATTTGTTGGATCTGAATCTTTTCTTATTGCTTTTTCTGTTTTTAGATATGTAACTTGAGTAATTACTGTTTTTAGTAAATCATTTTTTTCTTCTGCTGTTTGTAATAAATTATATACATCTAATACATTTTCGATCTTAGGTACTAATACTTCTTTCTCCCTATCAACAATTTTTTCTTGTGATAATTTTGTTTTGTAGTTTTGAATCGAATTATTTATTCTTGCTAAATTTTGTGATACAGCCTCACTTCTTGCTTTAAACATTTCTTTCGTATATGTACCATCTTCTAAAAAATTAAATATGCTAAGTAACTTATCATTTTCTTTTTTCGCCTCTTGCTCTAATGATGCAATTGTTTCTTCTATTGATTCTATTTTATTATGATTGATTTTATCTAAATGCTCTTGATAATCAAATTTGTATTGTTCTAGCCATTTTTTTAATCCATCCAATACCTTATCTTCTACATAACAAAACTTTGAGCCTATATTATCACATTTAGGATTATCACAATATAAAGTTGGTTCTTTACTAAATTTTGAGTAAGACCTTCTCTTCATTTTCTTACCACATTTAGCACATATAACTAAACCACATAAAGGATTTTGAACTGTATTATTGTGCTTTACAGGTGCAGAATTCAAACTTCTTTTAGCTGATACTATTTTCCAAGTTTTTTCATCAACAATTGGCTTATGTAATCCATCTACTAATATATAATCTTCATTTCTTGGTCTTGTAGATATCAGTTTATCATGTTTATATACTTTTACTACTTTTCTACCATTCCATTTTATTTTTCCTATATATACGGGATTTGCCAATATATCTTTAACAGTTGCCACAGACCATTCATCTTTTTTTCTTGGTTTTAGTCCCATTTCATTTAGTTTTCTAGTTACTTCATGTAATGATAAATCATCATAAGCATATAGGTCAAACATTATTTTTACAGTATTCGCCTCTGCATTTTTTCTTAATGTATAACCTTTATCACCTTTTATTTTTACTATATCATATCCAAATGGTGCTACACTTCCAACATATTTTCCTTCTTTTACTGACATGATTCTGCCTCTTTGTAATCTTCTATTAATTATTTTATATTCTCTTCTTGACATGAACAATCCAAATTCAAAATACTCTTCATCAAATTCATTATTTGGATCATAGGTTTTCATAGGTGTTACTATTTTTGTGTTAGAAATCTTAAATGCTTTTGCAACAATACCTTGATCCATTGTCTCACCACGAGCCAATCTTTCTACTTCAACAACAAGTACACCTTTCCATTTTCCTTGTCTAACATCTGATAGTAGTTTTTGCATTTCTGGTCTTGCTTCAATAGTTTCTCCACTTACTATTTCTCTGTATATTTTTCCTATACTTAATCCTTTTTTATTTGCTAATTCTAATAATATATGTTCATGTCTTGCAAGAGTTTCGCCTTCACCTTTTGCCTCTGCCTCTATATCTGCTCTTGATTTTCTTAAATAAATTGCATAATCTCCGAATCACATCTAACACTTTTTCGTTAGAATAACCATTATATATTTCTTCCAAAATTCCTCCTTCCTTTTGTCAATTTTATCAACCGTTGTGAGTCTAACATAGGTTGAATAAAATTACAAATCATTTCCAGAGTATTCTGAAATTTTTTTAATAGTTAGACTTAACAATATATCTATTATCTCTTTGCTTTCTTCTTTTGTACCAATATCTCTATCCTCAATTCTAATTATTGTAGAGTCACTTTTATATTCATCAATTATCATACATACACCTCTTTTTAATATGTATGCACGAGATAATAAAAATTGAATTACATTTTTAATAACTTTTCCAGTTTATTTTCTTAGGCACATCATTTCCTGTTACAATACCTTTTTTTAGATAATATGATTTAGTTTTAGTATTGTATTTATAAATAGAAGAATTCCAATTTCTAAATGTACGATTATTCATTCGTCTAGGACTAGATAATTCCTGACTTGCCTGTATATGCATTTGTTTTAATTGTTCATATCCTATATCTGTATTAGCTTGTCTTTTCTTTTTTATATAATTGACTGTTTTTTGTGTATGTTTTTGTTTTGATGCCTTTTTTCTTCTTTCCTTTTCTTCTTTATATCTACTATCCTGTAACAGAACTTTACTAACATATTGACATGAAAGATTTAACATACTTGCTATTTCTTTTTGCCTGTATTTTTCATCAAAATATAATTCTTTTATCCTCTCTTGTTTTTTCATACATACTCCTGTTTGGTAGATTTTTTGCTAACAAATTTTTTGCATGAAAGAATTAATAGAATCTATATAAAACTCTACTTTATCTCTAAATCTTTCATTGCTTTTTAAAATTTAGAATCTTTTGTTTCCTTTATTTCTTTTACTTTAATAACTGGTTTGATTTGTTTTTTATCATCCATTTTTACCTCCTTCTAATAATAGGAGTTTTAATTTAAAATACCGATGTTGCATTTTTTAAAATTTT
Source organism: uncultured Clostridium sp. (assembly GCA_946495655.1). GTDB lineage: Bacteria > Bacillota > Clostridia > TANB77 > CAG-508 > CALXVA01. The sequence goes on along the minus strand of CAMMDS010000013.1, from coordinate 35,151 downwards.
TTTCATTTTTTTGTTAAAGTTATATAAATTATATAACCATTCCCAATATTAGTCTATTGAAAAAAGTTACTTAGACATAAGTTAAAAGTTTATATAACTAAAAAAAGCAATAATACAAAAAGAATAGGATTTCTCCTATTCTTAAATCAAACCTTAGAACTTTCGTTATAAGTAGTACCACCAGCAATGTGGTAAAATATTTTTATTAATTTAATTATACCATATTTTCAGATTTTTTATTTATATCTTCATGATTTACATTATTGTTTTTGCTTTCTTTTACATTTTAATTCTAATATTTAAACTCTAAATTTCTTATACTCTTTATTGAATCATTTTCATTAATTATTATCTTAAATACTTCTGGTGCTTCAAATATTTTATTTGTAATGATGTTATTTTTGAATTTTAAACATTTCTTTTTATCATTCGTAATACTTAATAAATCACACCACTTCATAAGCAAAAAAGTTATAGCTGCACCATGAGAAAAAATTGCAATATTTTTACCTTTATTTTCTTTTACAATTTTATTAAATGCATTATACATTCTTTCTGTTACTTCTTTTCTACTTTCTCCTTCATTATTTTTAATATTTTCATCATAATATTGTTCTATTCCAATTTCTTTACTCTCTAATGGATTCCCATATTTTCGCTCATTGAAATCTTTATTTATATTAATCTTTATATTCAATCTTTCTGCAAAATATTTTGCTGTTTGAATAGTTCTAACATAATTACTTGAATATATTATATCTAATTTATCAAATTCTTCATTCTCACTTAATATTTTTGCTTTCCTCTCTCCTTCTGAACTAAGTATTCTTTTTTCCCTTGTTATTTGATAAAATTCATCACTATGATACTTATCAATATACTTTGTGTCTAATTTTTCAGAATGCCTAATTAAATAAACTATTGTATCCATATATTTCTCTCCAATTATTACATATAAATTTTATATTAATCTCTAGAAAAAATATCTCTTGTGTATACTTTTCCCATAACATCTTTTAGATTATTCTCTAGTCTATTTGCAACTATAATTGAACTCATTTCTTTAAATTTTTCAAGATCATTTACTACCTTACAATTATTATAAATTTTATCCTTTATTTGTGGCTCGTATATTATTATTTGTTTATTCTTTCTTATAAGCATATCTATTATATCTAATATTGCACTTAACCTAAAATTATCTGAATCTTTTTTCATACATAATTTATATATGCCTATAATTTTAGGCTTTTTATCTAATATTTCTTTTACTATGTGTTTTTTTCTAGTTAAATTACTATTTACAATAGCAGTAATTAGATTTTCAGGTATATCTTTATAATTTGCTTTTAATTGTTTAGTATCTTTAGGTAAACAATATCCACCATATCCGAATGAAGGATTATTATAATAATTTCCAATTCTTGAGTCCAAGCATACTCCTTCTATTATATTTTTTGCATTTATGCCTTTCATTTCTGCATAAGTATCTAATTCATTAAAATATGCTATTCTCAATGCTAGATATGTATTAGAAAATAGTTTTACTGCTTCCGCTTCCGTAGAATTCATAAATTTAATTGGTACATCATTTTTTAATGCTGCTTTTTTTAACATTGTTGCAAATTGTACTGCATTTTTAGTATTATCACCTACTATAATTCTAGATGGATATAAATTATCATATAAAGCTCTACCTTCTCGTAAAAATTCTGGTGAAAATATAATATTTTTCATTTTATATTTTTCTTTTATTTTTTTTGTAAATCCTACTGGAACTGTAGACTTTATTATTATTGTTGTATCTAAATTCATATTATGTATTTTCTGTATTGTTTCCTCTACTAATGATGTATCAAAAAAGTTCTTATTTTCATCATAATTAGTAGGCATACAAATAATTATATAATTGGCTTCTTTAAATGCCTCTTTATAATCCAAAGTCGCATTTAAATTTAATTTTTTTGTTTTTAAGTATTCCTTTATATATTCATCTTCAATAGGGCTAATTCTTTTATTTATCATATCTACTTTTTCTTTTATAATGTCTAATGCACTAACTTCATTGTATTGACTTAATAATACCGCTAACGATAAACCTACATAACCTATTCCAACAACTGCAATTTTCATAATTTTTCACTCCAGTTACATATAATATTCTTTATACCATTTTGCAAATTTTTTTAGTCCTTCTCTTAATGATGTATTTGGTTTAAAATTAATTTCTTCTTCTAATTTTTTAGTATCTGCATAAGTTATAGGTACATCTCCTGGTTGCATTGCTACTAACTCCTTATGTGATTCAAAATCATAACTTTTTGGTAATACTTTAGCCTCTATTAACTCTTCCTGCAATATTTGAACAAAATCTAATAAATTTTCTGGACTTCCTTTACCTATGTTATATAATTTATATGGCGGTGTAGATAACCCATCTTCTCCATTCCCTTTACATGGTATTTTAGGTATTATTTTTATTATTGCTTCAGCTATATCATCTATATATGTGAAATCTCTCTCACATTTTCCATAATTATATATTTGGATTTTTTCCCCTTTTAATAATTTATTTGTAAATTTAAAATATGCCATATCTGGTCTTCCTGCAGGTCCGTAAACTGTAAAAAATCTTAATCCAGTCGATGCAATATTATATAATTTTGAATAACTATATGCTAACAATTCGTTAGACTTTTTGGTGGCTGCATAAAGTGAAACTGGCATATCAGTTTTATCATCTGTAGAATATGGTATTTTTTTATTATTACCATAAACTGAAGAACTAGAAGCATAAACTAGATGCTCTACTGTATATTTTCTACAGCATTCTAAAATGTTATAAAAACCAATAATATTAGAATTTATATAAGCATCTGGATTAATTATACTATATCTAACTCCTGCTTGTGCCGCAAGATTTACTACAATATTAGGATTGTATTTTTTAAAAATTTCTTCAATTATTTCTTTATTAGAAATATCACATTTAATAAATTCAAAATTCTGAAATTTTTTTAATTTATTCAATCTATATTCTTTTAATTTTATATCATAATATTCATTTAAATTATCTATTCCTATTATCTTTACTTTTTTCTCTTCTAATAATTTATTAGTTAGGTTTGCCCCAATAAAACCTGCTACTCCTGTGATTAAATACACATCCATTCTATCTTTCATTTTCATCCTCTTCTCTTATTTCTACTTTTTCACCTATCCTTGATAATATTTTCTGCAATGTTTTTTCTCTATCTTTTGATGTATCTATATATTCTATTCCATATCTAGGGCATTCTACTTTTAGCATCCTATTTTTTTCGTCCCATTTATCAGCATTTGCGGACAAATTCTCTTCTGATATTCTGTATGTCCAATCTTTTTCTGTATCATGCTCTCTACATAATTTCATAATTCCTTGTTTATCAAGATCTCCATGTCCTAAACAAACACAAATTAAATTTCCCATATCAAGTAATTCTCTTGCATATTTAGGCTCTAACTGACCACTTTCAAGAATTGTTCCATAATTTTTTGTATCTTGATGTATAGAAGATTTATAAATTTCTAATATAATTCTTTGAAATTTATCACTATGAACTAATTCTTTTCTTGCTTTTACATTTTGTGTATAATATTCTTCTCTTCCTGTTCCTCTTATTATTCCCCATATAATAGAATCTGCATGAATTATATTATATTGATTAAATTCATCCTTTATCATATTTCCTAATGTTGTTTTCCCTGCTCGTGCTACTCCTATAATTAAAACATTTTTCATATTATTTAAATTCCTCCAATTTTCACATATATAAATTCATTTCTTGTGAAAAATCTTTTATTTCTTCTCTGTATTTTTGCGATATCAAATTTGTATTAAAGTATTGGTAACTATCTAATAAACATTCATACATATTATCATCATAATCTATATTTTCTATATATATTACTTTATTATTTTTAATAATTGAAACATTTCCATCTTGCAATTTATTTAAATCTTTATCATAAAATAAAAATTCACCTTTAACTACTATGTCATTATCACATATAACTATAACTTCTCTAATTTTTGTATTCGTTGAAAAATCACTTTCATGGATTACATATACATTATTTTTCTTTGTAATAATCTTACTATATCCATGTTTTTCTAATATCTCATTTCCTCTTACCATTGATTTTTCTTCTTCTAATAATAACTGTGTATCTTTAGGATTATTTAATAAAAATTGTGAAATATATACTTGATGTGGAATATCATGTTCTACATTCCTTGTTGTTTTTTTATACATACCTCTTCCATTAAAACTTTCTTCAGTTCTATTTTTAGAAAAATTGGTATATATAATAACTGGAGTTAATTTTTTTTGCTCTAATATATATTTCATTTTCTTTACTATTTTAGAATATACATAGTTATGTACCATTACTATATTTAAATCTTTATTTTCAGAAAAAAATTCATCATTCACAATAAAAGGTTTCTCAACTAATATGTCTTTCAAGTTTAGTTTCTTGCATTGCATAATAATGTCAATAAATACACTCTTTGGTGTACATATATCAACAATAGTATTTTTTACATCTAATTTTTCTTCTTTTATTGCATCTTTTAAACTCAAATATACTTTTGATTCCTTTATATTTTCATTTTTCATTTTTCCATCTATATCAACAAAGTAAATTTTTCCCATATTTTTAAATTTTTGATATGAATAGTAATGCAAAAATCCTGCTTTTCCTGTTCCTACAATAATTACATCCTTCATCTTTTTATACTCCCTTTTAATTCTAATAATTTATTTGATATTTCATTTGTTTTTTTATATAGTTCTCTGCAAATATTAGTTCTATAAAATGCAAAATTTATAAGTTCTTCTTTGTTTTTGACATTTTCTTTAAAATATTCACTATATCCAAATGTGCTTCTTGCTAATTGTATTAAATATACATATGGTAAATATTTTAAATCATATTCATTTAAATTTGTAATTTTACATACTTCTTTTGTATATTCTACAATGTTATTAATATTTATAATTCCATTTCTAGCCTCTTTATCTATATAACTATAAGATCTTGCTATCTCCCATATAATAGGTAATTTTTTTACTTTTATAAAATCTATAATTGCCTTTATTTTATTTTCATCATTATAAATAAATTGTAAACTACTATAATCACCATGTGATACTTTGTGTGTAATATTACTTAATCCTTTTAGTTTTTTATTTTTACCTAATTCTTTTAATAATTGTTTCTTAAAAACTATATCGTCTTTTATTTTAGTTGATATTTCTGAATCGTCCAAATTCTTCAATATTTCATCATATTTTTTATTCGCTTTATTAAATTCTTTTTCTGAATACCAATCCATAATATTAACTTCGTCATCTATTTTGTATCCTTCGAAACCTTTTATTATTTGCCCCAAATAATATCCAGATTCTAATAATTGCTCAAAACTTCCTGTGTTTTTTTCAAAAACTTTTCCTTCGATGAAATCTTGAATAACTACTACTCTGCCTTTATGTTCAAAGAAAAATTCATTATTGTTATTTTTTAAATATGTTGGTAATGGTACTTTAGAATTTTCTTTTAAATATTTTATTGCATTTATTTCTTTTAATACATCATTTTGTGAATATTTAGATTGAAATTCTTTTAATATGAAATCCTTATTATTTGCTCTAATTTTATATATATTAGCAGTACCTTTATTAACAGTTTCTATATTATCTACTTTTAATCCATATTTTTTATAAAGTTCCTTTTTTATTTCTATATTAGAAAAAGTTGTTTCTTCTATCATTTTCAAATTTCTCCTAATTCTTTTAAAATTTCTTTTTTATCTCCTCTAACATCAATGTTAATTATTTTTGATTCAATAATTTTATTAAGAAATTTTTTTGTAAAAATATTAGTATTATATAGTTCAATATCATCTGTAAATATTGGCATCATATAATTCCAATAGCAAAATGGTGCTAAATTCTTTATTATATAATATTGATTGTTATTTATATTTATTTTTGTATTACCATTGTCACATAATCCAATTATTCTAATTATTCTTTCTATTTTTATATTCTTGAAATTTTTACCTTGCTTCAAAATTTTTATTTTTCCTTCATCTATATCAAAACTAGATCCTAATTTCTGAAATATCATTCCGTTTTTACATTCAAGCCATGTTTGATCTGTCGAATTTATTTCATACCCATTATTTTCAAATTCTTTAGCAAGTGTCGATTTTCCTTGTCCGAATTCTCCAACAATTAGTATTCCTTTATCTAGTTTACTAACAACAATAGAATGCATTAACATATTATTTTCATCATTTATTAAATAAGCAATTACATTGTTAATAATTGGATATATATCTGTCTTTATTATTCTGTTATTTAAAATTTTTTTATTTCCCATTAAATTTATCTCAACAGAATTAATATTAAATTTTAGATAATTATTTGTAGATTTTCCTGTAACAGTTTCAAATTGTCCAAATCTTTTAAAAATATATTCGTCATATTCTCTGCATCTGTTAATAACTTCTAATAATTCATTTTTTATTTTATAAATCATATTTTATTACCTCTATGAAATTCTCTTTATGATTCAATATTTTTTCTCTTATCCCTTCAACTTCATTATATATATTCACAAAATTCTTCAAATTTTTTTTATTATTAATTTCTAGCAATTCTTTAAATAAATTATCTCTTTCCTCTATAGAGTGTCCATTTAATTCGTGTCCCCCTATAATCCTTAAGTTTTTTCTATTTATATCTAGTGGATTTATTAAATATTTTTCTTCTCTTGGAACTCCTAAAAGAACAATATTAGATAAATTTCCTGCTGTTTCTATAATATTTTCGATAACTTTACTATTTCCTGTTGCTTCTATATAGGTATTGTAATTAGAATCATATTCGTTAGTAAATCTTATCCTAGCATTATATTCCTTATTTAATTCGTTTATAGCACTTGTATGAAAGTCTGTAACACCATTCGTAATTATTGAAATATTTTTATATTTATTTTCCAATAAGTATAGCAATGCCGTAAATCCTATATTTCCAAGTCCTATAATTAAAATATTATCATATATTAAGTTTAATATTGGCTTTAATGCTAGCGCTCCCATTAGTTCAAACCTTGAAATCGCAATATTTTCAATTGTATATTTCGCAGGAATTTTAAAAGAATCTTTGTATGTATCAATGTACTTATCAAAATGTTTTGATAATACAAGTAATCTCTTATCACAAACAGGTTTAGTTATTCCAATATATCCTTGACTCCCATATTTTTCAGTTCCTCTTGAAACAACTGTATATTCAATATCTCTTTTACTCTTATTTATGATTTTATCAATTTTTATATACTCTTCTTTAATATGATAACCTATTTCATCGATACAATGAGCATCACTACCTATAGTATATTTTGTTCCATATTTTTTAAATAAATTTAACATATATTCTAATTGTTGTATATTCCATCTAGAACGATCACTTGTATTTATATCAAATTTCACATTTTTTTCAGTTGCAATTTGAACAATTTTTTCTATTATCTCTTTATATTTTTCATATTCTTTTCTTAACTTCAAATGTCCTAAAATATCCAATGGATATGTTTCTAACATATCTAAATTAGCCTGTAAATAGTCAATGTAATCTGCTTTATCCATTCCATGCACTGATCCTATAACATAATCAAAAGGATAGTTCTTAATAATTTTAATTTCTTTTTCTTTAAATTCTTCATCATATGAAAAATCACTTTCAATACCTGCATTAATTTCTATATCAGGGTTTTCTTTCTTTATAATATTTATATTTTCAAAAAATTTATCAATAACCTTTGAATTGTTTAAAACTGGTGTATGTTTTGGAGAAATTCTATTTCCATGATCTAAAAATAGAACTTTATTTATGCCTAATTCTCGACATTTTTCAATATATTTTTTCATAATTGATATTTCTGTTACACCTGATTTCAGATGAATATGCATATCTTCCATTATTTACTACCTACCTTTTTCTAAAATAAAGATCATAATATTCTTCAAGTATATTCGATTCATCAATCCATCTATCAACTATGTCCAGTTCAACTTGATTTTTTAAATTATGTTTTTCATTAATTATTTTGTCTGTGACAACCAACTGACTTGCCTTAAATATATCATTTGATTTATTTGGTATGGCTTCTGAATCAAATAAATTTACAGATCTTCCATTTCCTAATACTGTTATCTTTTTACCATTAATTCTATATTGTGTTCCGTATTTAGGTATCGCTTTATATTCGCAACCATTTTGTTCGTACTCTTTGAATATATTTAGATCGGCAGTTGCTCCAGATGTTATAAAAGTTCCATCGTCTAATTCTTCTATAACCTCTTTACTAATACTTTTATATCCACTAGCACCTACAATCAGAAATGATTTTTCATATTTTATTGCCTCTTCTAATGTTCTAAAAGTAATAAAACCTTTCTCTGCTGCCTCAATACATTTCATTACATCAGGCTCAATAACTATAACCTTAGAGCCATATTGTCTGTATCTTTCTGCTAATATTTCTCCTAAATCTCCATATCCTAATTGTATTACTGTCCTACCTACTAACTTTTCGCCACCTAATAATTCAATACTTCTTGTGAAAATAGTATTTGCTATTTCTTTATATGTAATAAATCTTTTTAATTTTGATTTTGCAACATTTAATACTGGATATGGTAATTGTTTTTCATCTAACTCTTTTATTCTTTTTAACCCTGTTACAGTTAACTCAACAAAAGCCTCAACATTATCATAACTATGTAAAGTTAAAATTCTTGATACTATTGCTCCATCATCTAAAATTACAATTTTTTTATCTCTTCTTTTTTCAATAAAGTCTTTTACTAATTTTCTTCCGTCTTCTATCAAAATATCATCTGCAACTGCTGTATTATCTAGCACATCTACTTGAAAACCTAGTTTTTTAAAAGTCTCTGTTATCTCTTTTCTATGTTTCGTGCTATCACCTTTATCTATAGCAAGTATATCTTTAGGGTCTACACCCATCCTTACAAATGAAGTTAATAGACCAACATTTTCCTCTAAAAAATGGTCTCTCCAAATAATTGCTACATTCTTTAAATTTTCTCTTCTTTCTTCTGAATATTTCTTTAAAATTGGCATTGCCTCTACAATTGCATTAATTTCTTTATCTGTATAAGTAGTACAAACTTGAATTATTGCATCTATTAAAATCTTATTGTTTCCCTTATATTCAATAACTGTTTGATTTTCAACAAAATATGGAACTGAAAAACTTCTAAAGCCAATATCTTTTTCTTCATATCTTATTACTTCATTTTCTATTTTCATTATTTTTTCTTTTTTATCTATTTCTATATTTTTCTCCAGTTTTTTTTGTAAATTATTAACAAAATCATCTACTACATCATAATAAATATTTTTCATATTATCTTTTCCCCCTATTTAACTTCTATTTTCAATTTTTTCAATATGTCATAAAACATATCTATAGATTTTAAAAATAATTCTTGTTTTGTTTCACCACTTTCATTCATAGGCAAATGTGTTTCAATTGAAATAACACCATTAAAATTGTCTCTTTTTAAAACTTCCATAAATTTTTCTATCTTTATATCTCCTTGTCCTAGATGTGCATATTTATTTGTTTTAATATCAAAGTCTCTTATGTGTATATAATTTATTCTTTCTTTAGATTTTTCATAAGCATCAAATACATCATATCCCTCAAGAAATGCATTTGAAAGATCAAATATTATATTTATATTTTCTTCTTCTTTTATTAATTTCAAGCAATCAACTGGACTTTCTGCATAAGTTTTTCTTTCATTTTCCATCAATAATTTTATATTTCTTACTTTTGCTTTTTTACACAACACTTTCAAATTTTCTTTTATTTCTTTTTCATCTATGTTTCTTCCTAAATTTGAAAATATTCTTATGTATTCATTTTCAAATATCTCACTAATATCTAGATATATATCAAATAGTTCAATCTTTCTTTCATACGGTATAGGTTTCTTTCCAACTGGGCTATCTAATGTTATAACTTTAATCTTTTCATTATCTAAAATTTTTTTTATACTTTTTAGTTCTTCTTTTGAAAACTCCCACAAGTATTTGTCATCTACTTTTCTTAATTCGATATTTGAAATATTTGCTTTTTTTAAACTTTCGATTTGTTCTTGAATAGATGTTCCTATCTCATCTCCAACTACTGCTAATTTCATTTTTATTCCTCCTCTAAACATTTTAAAATTTCTTCTGCTTTAGTATTTACTCCATATTTTATTTTTTTTATTTTCACCTCTTTCATTATTTTATTTATCAATTTTCTTTTATTTATCAAAATTTCGTTTTCTCCTATTTGTCTTTTCCTTATCCATAGTTTTCTCAACGATTCAGTATCATTTGGTGTAAAATTAGTTATCTCTAATAGTTCTTTCTTTTCCAAAGTAGGCATTTCTAAAACTTTAATTCCATTAAATTCCATATCAAGCCTTGGGTATATAATATAATTTAATTTTGTTCTTGCTACCATTTCTGTTAAATTAAATATTTTTTTTACATCATTTAAAGGGGTATTGCAATCAATATCATTTTTTGCATCTTCATAAATTAAATTTTTCCTCTTTTCTAAAATTCTATTTTCTTTAAAATATGTATCTAATTTTTGATTATTTTTTACCGTACCCATTGCATATGTAACCGCTTGTGGAAAATAATCCATCTTTAAATCATTATCAATAAATATTCTGTCATTTGAGAGAAATTTTTTCATTCTATTTAATTCTAATAATTTAACTGCCAAAGTAGTTTTTCCACTACCACTTGTACCTAGTAGCATTATACCTTTATTATCTATTTCTAATGATGTACCATGCATAAAGAAATAACCCTTATCTTCCTTTTCTCTTAAATATAATTCTCTTATTATTCTAACAATCCAGTTTGCTGAATTTTCATTATTATTTCGTACAATAATTCTATAATGTTTATCATCAATTTTGTTTCCTATATATTCCTGTGTATCGACTAAATAATAATATTCATTATCTATTTTTACTTCTTTATGTTTTTGTTTCTTAAAACTGTCATATATAATTCCCTCTTCATTTTTTATTAAATTTAAGATTGTCACGAATTTCTTTTCATCTACTATGTACTCTATTTCTATTTTCTCAAATGTATTTTTATCATATGGTATTATTGATTCATCTATCTTTTTTTTGACAACATCATAGTTTTTTTCATCTACATTTATATAAAAATTAATGTCTGGTAAATTGCATTCTATTGTTCTCATAACTCTAACTCATCCCCCTCGTAAATATCTTTTAATTTGCTTTTATCTATACATTTAGAAATTATTGTCATTTTATAATGATGTTCCTTTTCGGAATTATCTTTTGATATTTTTCCTAATTTAACATTAGGTTTCATTATTTCTCCATGAAAATCAGAGCCTCCGCTAATAAGTAAATTTTCTCTTTTAGCAAGTTTTAAATATCTTTTTATATCACTCAAAGTATGTTTAGAATTAAAAATCTCTATACCATCTATGTCTGCATCTCTAAATATTCCAAATATCTCTTCTATATTCACCCCATATGTTTTTTCTAATGAAATAGGATGTGCTAAAACTGCATATCCACCAGCCTGATGGATAATTCTTATCGCTTGTTCTAATTGTGCTGTTGCTGGTGTCTTCAAATCTAAATATTTAAAATAATTATCAAAAGCATATTGAGTATTTGGAATTTCTCCTCTCTTTGTTAATAATCTTGCAATAGTAGTTTGTCCAACAAAATTTTTAGCTCGTAAAAGTCTCTCTGTTTCCTCTCTAGTTATGATAATCCCAAATTTTTCTTTTAGTTGTTGTATTATTTCTAAATTTCTTAAATTCTTTCTTAATTTCATATCTTGCAACAACTTTATTAATTCTTTATTATCTGCATCTATGTTATAACCTAAGATATGCATTTTATATTTACCTTTTTCGCAAGATATTTCAACCCCAGGTATATAAATTAATCCTTTTTTATCTACATCTTCCATTGCTTTTATACTCTGTATATTGTCATGATCTGTAATTGAAAATATGTCTATTCCACATATTTTTAATTTTTCTACAATTTCTTCTACAGAATACTCCCCATCAGAAAATTTAGAATGTATGTGTAAATCATATTTTTTCATTTAATTCTTCTTTCTGAAAAAAGATACAAACAAAACATTTTATTCTATTTTATTTGTATCTTTTGTCTACTTATTTTATTATACTTTTGTTTAATTACTAATTTCTTTTTGTAATCTTAAACTTATTTCATCTGAATTTTTATATAAATACCTACATAAGTTAGTCCTGAAAAGTGCAAACTCTAATAATCCTGTTTTCTCGTAGTTGTCATTATACTGTTTGTAACCAAATGGACTACTTACTATTTGAATTAAATATATTTTTGCTACATATTTTAAGTCATACTCATTTAATTTAACATATTTTGAAAATTCTTTAACATAATCTACTAATGTATTTAAATTTAAATTGCCATTTTTTGCTTCTTTATCAATATAACTATATGATCTCATAACTTCCCAAATTATTGGTAATTTCTTTGCTGTTTCAAAATCAATTACAGTAGTTTCCTCTTTGTCATTATAAATCAATTGTTGTACACTATAATCTCCATGACTATTCATTATAGTTAATTTCTGTATAATATCAAATTTAAAATTTTCAATTAAATCTTTTGACATATTTATTTTATCTTCTAAATCTTTTTCAAATATTGATTTATATGGATTATCTGCATTTAATTTACTCTTTAAATCCAACATTTTTGTTATTCCATTTTCTAAACTTTCTTTAGAAAACCATTTTTCTATAATTCCATCTTCTTCTAATCCTGTATAATCTTTCAATTCTTTTGTCATCTTTCCTAGTATTGTCGCACTTTCAATTGTTTTATTGTAATCTCCTGTATTATTTTCCATAGTATAACCATCCACATATTCTTGTACAATTATTATTCTATTTTCAAATTTAATATAAAAATTACCTTGTGTTGATTTTATATAAACAGGAACTTTAATATTTCTATCTTTCAAAAAATTAATTATATTCGTTTCTTTTATTACCGAATCTTCTGATCTTCCTTCACTAAATTCCTTTAAAATGTATTTTTTCTCTTTTGATTGCACTTCAAAAATATTAGCCGTCCCTCTGTCTATCTTTGTTACTTTAGAAGTCTCTATGTTATAATTGTCTTCTAATATTCTTTTTATAGTATCTTCGTTTAAATTAGAATTTTGAATCCCCATTATCTTTCTTCCTCCAATTCTTTTATTTTCAACATTTTAATAACAAATTCACCAGATGGAACTACTTCTCCTATATTATATAAATTTGCATATTCTTCCAAGGAAACCCATCTAGAATCAATAACTTCTCCATCATTATAATTAATATCTTTTTTTAAAATATCTTTTCTAAAATTCCATACATCTCTGAAAAAATTGTTTCCTTTCACTGTCCCTAGCAGTCTTCCTTCTGTTGGTTTAAATTCAACTCCTATTTCTTCCTTTATTTCTCTTATTACTGCTTCAATAGAACTTTCTTCGGCTTTTACTGAACCTCCTGTACATTCCCATAATCCAGGATATACTATCTTATTTTTATTTCTTCTTGTAATTAAAATTTGATTTTTTGAATTTTGAATTATTCCTGTTATTACGATATGATATTCTCCATCTTTTAATCTTTCATCACTATCTCTTTTTATAATTTTGTCCATTTTATTTCTATATTTGTCATATACATTCCAATATTCTTCCATTATTATCTCCCATTTTTTATTTTGTCTAATTCTTCTTCAGCCTTTTTTACAAAATAATTAGATTTATCAAATGGTATTTTTGTTTTATTTATAGCATTTTTTAATTCATCGATCGTTTTATATTCTTTATTTAATTCTGCTTCGATTAAAATATTATCATCAGAAAGTATCTTAATTATAATTTCAAAACCATTTCTACAATATGCAAAATGCTTTTCCTTTATACTCATAAGTTCTTTATATCCTATATTTTCAAATAATCTCTGTGCATCATGTATATTAGTAACTTCACAATTTGTAGAATTTTGTGATAAAATTTCTCCTTTCTCATTTATATCTTTATGCTTAAATGTAATCTTCATTTTATGCTTATTACTTGATATTCCTTGGAATTCCCTTAAAAGAATTGCTTTACTCAATATTTCTCTAGTGTTTGTTTTCATTATATCAATATCTTTTGGAATCATAAAAATGTCTTTTGAGCGATATTCACTTTTAAGTACAAAATTATCCTCTTGTATCCTTTTAATTAAATCTTCTTTAGAACATTGCACTCTAACAGTAATTTCATTTCCTTCTTTATAACTCATATATTCAATCCTTTCATTTTTTATATATTATAACATAAAAAAACTTTTTTTGTTATATTTTTCCAATTTTTTTATTAATTTTAAAAATTTTTCTAATTCAAAACTTTTTTGCATTGAGTTCATTTAATATTTTGTTTTCACTTTTAACATTTCTATACTATAATTTTCTATTAATATCCGTGCTTTATAACAATTTATTTAATATCCATATTCGTTTAATTTCCCTTTACTATACTTTCTTACTCCTCCCTTTTACAATTTTTTATTTATAAAATGTGTTTTAAAATAAATTTTATAATTTTATTATTTGATTTTTTTACCTTATTTTCATATTTTATCTTTATATAATCTAAAAATATAGCAATTGCTATAAGAATCAACATTACTAGAAACAAAATACACAACTCTTGTACTCTTTCTTGTTCTGATAATTGACTCAAATGTTCCAATAATTGCAAAGTCATTATTTTACCTCTTTTCATTTTAATAATTTGATCAACCAATTTATAAAATTCTACTATCAATATCTTATATCATATGTATATTTTTCTTTTATAATGTTGAAAATATTTTTGGTTGACTTGACCACATTATAACATAAAATTTGTAATAAAATCAATAATAATAATGTATATATTTTACAAATTTTGGGAGATTTTTATAATGAGAAAATATGAAGGTAAATCAAATGTATCTGGAGAATTTATAGAGAAAACTCTTCGTGAAAAAAATATGACAAAGGAAGAACTATGTAGAAAATTACAACTATCTGGAATCAATATAGATAGATGGCATTTATATAAAATTATTAATGGTAAAGTTATATTAAAAGATTTTGAATTAATTATTATATGTAAAATTTTAGATATTGATTTTAATGTTTTAAAAAATCTTACCCATTCATAAAAAGAGAAAAATTATCTTTTCTCTTTTTGTGTATATGAATAAATTTCCTATTATCTATTAATTTTTTCTACTATTTTTCTATATACTCATCTAACAATATAAACTATGTTTACTCATCTTATCATCAGATTCCTTAATTATCATAAAAAAAAATTTGAAACCCTGAAATTTTTGAGCAGAAACAATGGTGTATTATCCCCTTATGTTAAAAAATAATACACCATTAAAAGAAACCCCTCATTTCGTCGCTTTCAATTATGATAGTCTAGTATGTAGATTTATAAAATCTACTGCAGGTGCTATTTTTTCAAATATTGTGCATCCTTGCCCACACTTTTTACACCTACATATCCTCATACAAGTTTTGCCCCCTGAAACTCTTTTTTTATAGTGAGTATATGTTACAAAATCTCACTTACGCACTTTGTGTAAATAGACCGTTTACACGAATACGAATGAACTTTATAGCATCGGCTCATAACACCTGTCACTTTTTTATTTTTAAACGAGTTTATGGCATCTCTCGTTTATTCTATTTAATTTTTACAATAAAAAACTCTAGTATAAAAACAACTAGAATTCTTCAACTTATTCAAATTTTTTTCTATTTTCTTTACTGCTTTTATAAATTTTTTAGCCTCTTTATCTTTCTGTTCTAGTTATCAAATTTCTTGTAGATATATAATGCCCCTGAAAAAAGTCATTCTTTTGTTATAATTAAAAGTTTCAAATATAAAAATAAGATTATTCATTTCTATATGGCTCTCCTATTGTATAAAAATCAAATAAGTCTTTCTTTGTCATTTCTTCTGTATCACGAGAAATATAATAGTTTGCTTTTTTACGAGCATCATTTAACATTTGAATAAATTCTTTGTGCATATCATCTCCAAATAGTTTAGACATTATTTCTCCATTAAGATAAGTATTTATAGCTGTTGTTCTTAGATATTTTGCATTTATTTTTCTTTGACTTGCTATAAATGGCTTTAATTTTTCATCTAACATACAATCTAATTCTTTTATTATAGAATCCAAACTATCTTTATACATTTGAATATTTAATTCCTTATCTATACCTGCTCTAACAAGTTCTGATACATTATTATATGAACTTTTTTCTACAACCTTTGTAATCATTTCTTTTTTATATTTAGGAATGTTTATTGTTACTCTAACTAATTTTTCACTTTCTTCCTTATTTTTCATATTCCCTCCTTGTTTCTGCTTCTTGTAAATCAAAATTGCTTAAGCAATTTTGCAGGATCAGTGAGTCTACTCAAACTCCCTAACTGCCTAAAAGCGTAGTTTTTAGCGAGTGTACTCTTAAAAAATAGAGTAGACTATCAGTCTACTAAAATTGTCTACTTTTTATTAATTTTTTCCTCTAAATCTTCTCGCACGAAAATCGATTTTAAGCCACTTAAAGTTGAAAATAGAGTAGCTTTACCTTATTCTTAAGTAAAACCACTCTATCTTATAACGCACTCCTTTTGGAGCATACGAATATGCTCCTTAGGAGGTCGTTTGTCGATAAAATTAACAAATTCCCCCCTCAAACGATTACCTATGGTGCTAATTCTTCCGTACCTATATCATTCAAAACTGCTTTTGATTTTTGATCTGGCATTCCAAATCTTTGTGATAAATATCTAAGAGAAGCAGCTAGTTCTCCATCTGGTCCACCATATTGAGATATTATAAATTTTGCAAGTTTTGGATTAGGACATTTTATATTAATAGGATATTGTAATACTTTATTATAAGTCCACATTAAAATCACTCCTTTCCCAAGGCCATGGCTCTTCTAACCATCTCCATTTATTACATGGATAATAAATTGTTAGTGGTCCAAATATTCTTTGATATTTATCCTTTAATCCCTCTAATTGATTACAATATTCTCTGTGTAGACATATCGCTTTTCTATCATCTGGATGTGTATCAAGATATTCTGAAATGTCTACTACTGCAAAACTTAAACATTTAATTTGTTTCATCATTTCTGTTCTTACTCTATTTCTGTTTTCCATACATTGCTCTGGATTGCAACTATTGCAACAATTCATATCATCACTTAGAGCTTCTGCAGTATTATATCCAAATGCTGCATTTATACCTTGTGGAGTATATTGACAATCATTATTATTATACATATAGTTTCTATTTCCTTCATTGCTTTCCATTATCCATTACACCCCTCTCCAATTTCATTTCTTCTTTTTAAATAATTTATAAATTCTATACTTTGGCATGGTTCATATGGACTAACTAATTCTGGAAATATTGTTCCATTTTTTAATCCACAACAGGGTGTAAATGTTTTATCTAATGTTTGAATTGGTACATAACTTTGAGCAAGCATTGGATTATATGGAAATACATTTGTTTCTTCATCAAATCCGCAGCCACAATCATAATCATTCATGCAACAGTCATTCATATTGCAGCATGTATTATTATCATTATTTGAAATTCCATCACAAACATCTTCTAATACTTGATTACTGTTATATGGCTGAAAATTGCATCTTCTGCATCTATTATACATAAACTTTCCTTCCTTTCATCCAATAGAAGACTTTTTCTTCTATTTTATTGTATACTACATAATATGTTTGTTTTATGTAAATTGATACTGTGTTATAGAATTATACTGAAATATTTATAAAAGTTCTCTATATTTTATATAGTCATATATCTAATGTCAAAAAAAGAGATATAACTCTCTTTATAGTTATATCTACTTTTATAATAAATATTAAATTCTTTCTTATTCTACTCTTAGAATACCACCTATAGTTTTATTCATTTCTGAATGTTGACCATCAAGTATTGAGGCACCACCAGCGATAGCAATGATATCTCCTTTTTCCAATATTCCTACTTTTTTTGCTTTCTCAACACCTGCTTCTATCATAGCATCAATATCCTCATTTTCTTCTACTAAGATAGGATTTACATTACATACTAATGCTAATTGTTTACTAACTTCTTCATTAGAAGTAATTGCATAAATAGGACATTTTGGCATAAAACCAGCTATATTTCTTGCTGTTCTACCAGTATTTGTATATGCAAATATTGCTTTTGTATCTAAATTCATTGCAGTCATGCATGTTGAATAATTTAAGTTATTCTCATAATCTCTTTCAATTATTTTAAAATCTCTATTTTTAAATCTTTTCCAATATTTAATAGAATCTTCTACAGCTCTTGCTATTTTATTCATTGTTTTAACACATTCTATTGGATATTTACCTGCTGCTGATTCAGCTGAAAGCATAATTGCACTTGTTTGATCATAAATAGCATTAGCTACATCGCTTACTTCTGCTCTTGTTGGTCTTGGATTATTTACCATTGACTCAAGCATTTGTGTTGCTGTTACAACTATTTTTCCTGCTCTATTACATTTTTTTATAAATTCCTTTTGTCTAATTGGAACTTCTTCCATTGGTATTTCAACACCTAAGTCTCCTCTAGCTACCATTATACCATCAGAAACTTCTAGTATTTCATCAAAGTTATCTATACCTTCTCTATTTTCTATTTTTGAAATAACTTTAATATATTCTCCACCATTTTCTTTTAGAACTTTTTTAATATTTACTACATCTTCTGCTCTTCTTATAAATGATGCAGCAATATAGTCAAATCCATTTTTTATTCCAAATAATATATCAGATTTATCTTTTTCTGTCATACTAGGTAATTGTATTTTTGAATTTGGAATGTTTATGCTCTTCTTATTTGATAGTCTACCACCATTTTGTACTTTACATACAACATTTTTTCCATCTATTTTTTCTACTATAACTTCTATTAATCCGTCGTTTATAAGAATTCTAGTTCCTGGTGTTACTTCATTATATAAGTTTTTATATGTAACAGATACTTTTGTGTTATCACCATCTATATCCTCATTTAAAAGAGTAAAAGTATCTCCTTCATTAAGATAAGCTTCTCCTGTAGCAAATTTTCCTATTCTTATTTCTGGTCCTTTTGTATCAAGAAGCATAGCTACTGGCAATCCCACAGCCTCTCTTGCCTTTTTAAATGTTTCTATTCTTGAGCCTTGTTCTTCATAATCTCCATGTGAAAAGTTAAATCTTGCAACATTCATACCTGCTTTAATTAAACCTTCCATCATTTTTTGTTCATCTACTGCTGGTCCTAATGTACAAATAATTTTTGTTTTTCTTGGCATTTCAAATCTTCCTTTCTTATTTTTTTATCAAGCTTTTCTATTATATCACATATTTTTCAAAATTTCTACCCTAAGTCAAATTTTTTTCGAGAAATATACATTTATATATATTTCATGCTTTTTAATTCTAATCGCATTAAATATTAACAATCTTAATTACAATAAATTCCTAGGTTGATTCAAGTCTTTATTTGTTTCTTTAGTCTCATTATATCTTTCAATAAAATATAATGGTCTTCCTTTTGTCTCGTAAAAAGCTCTTCCTAAGTATTCACCTATTACACCCAAGAATATTAATTGTATTCCTCCTAAGAATAATATTACTACCATAGTTGAAGCATAACCTGGTACTTCTACACCAGAAACTATAGTTTTAATAATAATATATAGCATATATATGAATCCTACTATTGAAACTATAACTCCAATAATTGCAGACCATCTAAGTGGAGATGTTGTAAAAGAAGTTATACCATCTATCGATAAATCAACTAATTTTTTATAGTTCCATTTTGTTTTTCCTGCTGCTCTTGGATCTCTATCATATAATATTTCTTTTTTATTATACCCTATCCAACTAAATAATCCTTTTGTATATCTCTGGGACTCTCTAATTGATTTTAAAGCCTCTACACATCTTCTATCTAATAATCTAAAATCTCCAGTATCTTTTTGAATTTGTATCTTTGTAAACGCTTGAAGTACTTTATAATACATTGTAGAAGTAAATTTTTTAAGCCAGCTTTCTCCTTTTCTAGAACGTCTTCTTGCATATACATCATCATATCCCTCTTCCCAGTATTTTAGCATCTCTGGTATTAATTCTGGCGGATCTTGAAGATCTGCATCTATTATAACAACTGCATCACCTTTACAATAATCAAGTCCAGCTATCATAGCAGTTTCTTTCCCAAAGTTTCTTGATAAATTCAAATAGCAAACTCTTTTATCCTTTTCTCTTAATTCTTGCATTATTTTAAAAGTATCATCTTTACTTCCATCATTTACTAATAATATTTCAAAATTATATTTTGTATTTTCGTCCATTAGCTTTTTTAGTCTATCATATAACATATATAAAACTTCCTGTTCATTATATGCTGGTACTAATATTGTTACTAACTTTTTTTCTTCCATAAAAATTACTATCCCTTCATTAATATATTTTGCTTATATATCAAGCATTTATATATTATCACAAACAGAAGAAATAGTAAACATTTTTTAAACAGTATATAAATTGATTTTTATGAACTATTACTCTTAATCATCCTATATATTTTACAAATATTACATTCTGAACATATTCTAATTTTATTTTCAAATATTAACTTTAAAGTATTTATAAATTCATCTTCTTTATTTATTATATGAACTTCAATTTTTTTTGGTAATAAGCTAAGGAGAGTATTTAAAGCCATATCATTTGATGAAAACGTTATATCTGATAAATATTTTACATTATTTATACTATAATCCATCTGAATTATATTTTTTTCTTCATCTAGTAATATAGATTCTCCGTTAATATATATTAGATGCATTACACCTGTTTTAGGTTCTGTAGAATTTACATATATTTTTAAAAGATTTATAAATTCTTTATATTCTTTCTCTATAATATATTTATTAACTGCCATATCTACAATATTATCTAATATTTTTATATATTCATTTAATCTAAAATTAATTACTCCTTCTAATATTATATTTTTATTCTCTAGCAAATAATTTTTTACTTGCATAAAAACTGTTTCTCTTATTTCTGATTCGTCTTGCTGTAAGAATTCAAAACAGTCTTCAAATATAATATTTCTTTCAAAATCATCAAAATAAAAATAATTTACATTAATTATTCTTTTTAGAATTTTTTCTTGATAAAATTTTAAAATTACATCTGTAATTAATTCTGAAACAATATTTTGGAATTTATCTATATTTTTTTCTTTATAATGAAGAATTACATTTTCGTATATTCTAAATGATTTATTACAATAATATATATCAGGAAAATCTAAGTTTGAAATTTTATTTAGTAGATATTCTATTATTTTTTCATTATCTGTTTTTATGCAATATGATTTCATTTAGGATTTCTCCTTTCTTATTTGTATATTATCTACTAAATCCTTATTAGATATACATATTTTATTCTATTTTTTTATAAATGTGATAGAATTATTGAATCCATACTCTATCAATTCCACCTTTTAAATTATACACCTCATGATATCCTAATTCTTCTAAAATTTTCTTTGCCTCTTTACTTCTACTTCCACTAGAACAATATAGAATAATTAATTCATCTTTATCTTTTACAATATTTTCAATTTCTTTTTCTATATTGTATAAAGAAATATTTATAGCACCATTTAAATGTCCCTCTTCATACTCTTGATTACTTCTTACATCTATTAGAAAAACTTTTTTATTTTTCATAAAATCATTTAAATTCTCATATGAAATTTCTTTATTATCAATACTCCTGTATAATATTTTTCTTATAGTCTTAATCATTTTTTCACTTCCTTGACAAAGTGTATATATAGTTACCATTTACTCTAGTATTATAATATTAAATTTAATGGTAATTGTAATATTCTTTATTTAATAGGGAATAAAACATTTTCTATTAAATAAAAAGACATTACTAATATATAATATTAATAATGCCTTTATTTGGTTATATGTTAATATCCTCTTATTTTGTTTTTTCAGCTAGTTTTTTATCTGATAAATTTTTTTCATTTTTCAATCCAAGTATAGTGATTACTATTACAAGTAACAAAAGTCCTAGAGGGATAATCATTCTATTTACGGGTATTCTAGTTATAGCTATAATACTCAATAATAAAAGTTCAGCACCAGCTATACTTAATATATATGAAACAATAGTTTTAACTACTCCCAATTTTTTATATCTTATTCCTACAAAAGCAAGAATGATTACTAAACTTATTCCTAAAGTAACAGCATATGGAATAACTATGCTAGATATTCTTATTTTTGGATTATGAATTACATCCACATCTTCAGTATCTAGTTCTAATTCATATTTTTCATTTATTTTTGTAGTTAATTCTGTTATTTTATTATTTAACTCTTCTTCAGACCTATTATCTTTTAAAGTTATAGAACACATATCTCCAAACAACTCTATTTCCTGAATTATTACTCTCTCATTTGGAAATACCTCATTTACTAAACTTTGCATATCAGCTCTTTCGAATGTTTTACCTAAATATATATCTAATTCAACATTTCTACTATATATTATATCTACATTTAAACCCACTGTTGCTATAACTATGATTCCTGCAATTATGATACATATTAAGATTGCATATATTACTTTCTTCATTTCTAAGTATCCTTCCTTTCTTTGCCTTATTCTTTAATACTATTTGAGAATAATACTCTTGTAACAGTAGCATTATATATTGCCATTATAAATACTCCCCAGAATATTATAGTACCAAAACTAATTGCTGGAAGCCAGGTAGCAAAACATAAAACTATTCCTATTATCAAAGTTGGTATTAAAACCATCAATGCAGATATTATAGATTTATCAAATTTAACTTTATACTCTATTATACTTTTTTCAGTATTTTTCAAATTATGTAGCAAGTACATTAGAAGTATATAGTTTAGCATTGCTAAAATTACTATACCACAAATTCCTTCAATAGTAATAATTAAGTTCGTATATCTTATTATTAGTAAAAGAACTGCCATATATCCTAAATAAGATATTACTGCAAACAATCCTAGTTTTTTGTATTTAATAATTAATACTAAAAATCCTATAATTAAAATTACTCCTATTACAATTGCTGGTATAAACATGTTATCCAATGTTATATCAGATGTTATAAATCTATTTTGTTCTACTGTATATTCAATTGGCATTGCTCCACTATTTAATAAAATAGCTATATTTGAAGCTTGATTTAAATACTGATTAATAGTTTCATTATCTGAACTTGTTCCTAAGGTTAATGGTAAAACTCCATTTGATATTTCTTCATCGAAACTTGTTTGTAATAAAGTACTTCCGTCAATTGTTATTGTAACCTTCTTTGATGTATCATTTCCTTCTTCATCAGTTGATTCAACGTAAGTATTAGTTATCTCTTTAAATTTTTCCACAGAATCATCATTAAATTCTATATTCAAATATATTGCTGTACCAGTTGTTAATGTACTGTATCCTACTCTTACTCTTTTTATATCTGAGTTATCTAAAAGTACTTGTCCATTTTCATCTTCTATAGCAAATTCTCCTCTACTATATAAGAATTGTGAAGCTATATCCGTCATAGAATCTTCTGGTAACTGAACAGTAAGACTACCATCATTTTCATCTAATCTTATTAAATATTCTGATATTCCTAAATCACTTAATCTCTGTTCAACTATTTTTTTAGTTTGTGAATAATTGTCTTCTGTTAATATATCCTCACTATTTACAGGAACTTCTTCAGTTGTTCCATCTTCAGCTTCTTCACTTACCACATTTCCATCTTTATCATAGTATATTGTTTCAGTTTCATTACTTACTTCTAAAGTAATTGCCCTATATCCTTCTAAATCCATCCCTAACTGATATTCTGGAATTAAATTTTTCATAAATTTTGTATCTTGAACAAATAGTCCTACAAAAGATATTATTGATAATAATATAATTAATAATGTTATAAATGCTATTTTTAGTCTTCTATCCATTTTTCTCTTCCTCTCTTATATTTTATTAAAATGTCAGATTTTATAATAATTTTGTATCATTTATAATCAGCTCAAACCATATTCCTAAGTATTTAGCTGCATGTTTACTCATCATTGTCCTATCCATAAATATTTCGAAATAATCTAAAACTGGTGAGATTTTTGTATCTATAGTCAAATTCAATGCCACTTTTCTTTCTTCTTTACTTATTTTGAACTCTGAATTGGTAACAGCATAATTTACTTTGTCATGTTTGTCAAATGTAGAAATATTCTTATTAACTACTCTTGACCTATGAACATCTGATTTGTCTGCCAATATAAGTGCTGCTGATATATCACTAACAGCTGTTCCTGTTTGTTCATCGTGATTTCCTATTGCCATCATTATTTCAGTTCTTTTAGTAGAGTCCATTCCCATACCCTTTAAAATTTGATATGCAAGTATTGCTCCTGTATGTGCATGATCCACTCTATTTACACAATTTCCTATATCATGCATATAGCCAGCAATTTTTGCAAGTTCAATTCTTTCTTCTGGATATCCTAAAGTTTCTAATACTTCTGCTGCTCGATTCGCAACCATAGTAACATGCCTTACAGAATGTTCTGTATATCCTAAAGCATTTAATTGTTTCTGTGATCCTTCTACTAAAGCTTTTACTTCAATATTATTTTTGACATCTTCAAAAGTTATCATATTCCCTCCATGTCTAATTTAAATACCATATGATTGTATATTAAAAATATAAAAATATCAATAATTTTCAGGAAATTTTATAAAATTTTGATTACTATCTTAAATAAAATTACCTAGAAGAATCTTCTTCTAGGTTTTCAAACAATATCATTTACTGCAAATTTTCATTTCATATTAACTCCTATTATTCCGCCAATCATCCCTGTTACTATTCCAACTATAATCATTAAAATAGAATTAAAATTAATTTCAAACCCAACAAAGAAAATACTTGATAAAACATATATTAATAACACATATATTAATCCAACTAATCCTCCATTTAGCATTCCCTGCTTTTTTATATTTATACTACTCATAGAACTACCAATAAGTATACTTATTCCTGTGATGATTAATACTACTGGTACCATTGTATTCTCTGATACATTTGTAAATGAAAGTAATGCTGCATATATAGTCAATAATATTAATGTTATTAAAATCGATATAATAGAACCTTTTATTATTCTGATCATATTTTTATTTCCTTCTTTTGTAATATCTTGAATTTTTTTCTCAGAACTTACATTGCTAATAGCCATAATATTTTCTCCTTTAAATTATTATTTAGTAATATATATTCGTATATATCTTAAATTATAACTTAAAGAAATTCACTTATATATTTCTTATCTTTCTCTAAAAAAATCCCCTATTAGACAAAAAAAGTAGCTCTTTAGCTACTTTTTTTACATATATCTGCTGAAATCTATTCTTATGCTGCATTTGAAATCATATTATTTTGTTCATTATTTATATCATCGGTTACTTGAGTATTTGTATCCACAGTATTTCCTGTATTTAAAGTATTTTGATCTATTTGAGGAGTTTGTATTGTTACATCAACATATAGTTCAAAGTATTGGTCTACATCATAAGTTTCCTGCTTATCTACTATTTCTCCATTTTCTTCTACTTGTCTAGTAAATGTCATATAGTATTTTTCTTCTCCATTAACAGTTTGTGAATAAACTGAATCCAGTGCCATTTGAACATACTCTTTTCCTAGCGAACTTATAATACCGTACTTATCTCCTTTTCCAACTACTATTGCTTCATATTGAGGGATAACTAAAACATTATTTCCAACTTGATTAGTTTGCGTTCCAAGTAAGCAACCCATTTCATCATATTCTAATGGTAATATTTGATTTCCATTAATATCAAACATTCCCCATTTATTATTTTGCATTACAGGTATACAGTTGTCAAATAATATATATGGATTATCAAGTCCATTTGAGTTAAATCTACTTCCATCTACTCCAATTTGAGTATACTCTAAATGTATTATAATATTTCCGTTATGATTAATAACACCATATCTATCATTATTGCTTACTAAATAATAATCTAAATCTTTACTTATTTGCTTTATTTCTGTATAATTTGGTTCTATTTTAGTTGTGCCATCTGTAGATAATATTCCCATTTTTCCTTCTTCAGTTGCAACAGTAAACTCTTGGCTATCTTCTTTAAATTGTATGTCTGTATATTTTGGACCTATAACCTCTGTTCCATTCACTGTATATACACCATAGTACTCTTCTTCATTCATTACAACTACTAAACCATATCTCAATGCTTTTTTATTATTAAAATCTGCATCATTATCTAAGATTGCTGCATTAGGAAATTGAGCTGAATAAAGTTGAACTAAATAATCCAATGTATATACTGTTATTTGATTATTTGCTTGATTATAATCTATAACACTATTAGTTCCAATTTCCATACCGTCAGCTGTTACATACAATTTACCATTTTGAGTTCTAACTGGTTCTTCTATATCGAAATATTCATAATCTTCATTGCTAGCTACTTTTTTATACATTGTAGATGAGTTTAATGAATAAGAAGCTATTTCATCAGTAGTACTTATATAACAATCACTTGTATTTTCTGAATATCTTCTATTTTTATAATCACCATTATATGGAGTATATCCCAACAATTGTCCAAAATCTTTTATTGCAATATATAATTTACCATTTTCTATAATAAACATATCATTAGAAAAAGTTGTAGATTTGCCATCTATATTCAATTTTAATGTGCTACTTTCTGTAACACTTATCAAATATAGTAATACTCCACAAATAATTATTAAAAAAACTATTAGCACTCCTATAATTATCATTATAGTCTTAGTATTTTTATTCTTTTTACTTACATCCTCATCTTCAATCAAATTCATAAAAAATCCTCCTTTATTCTTTTGTATAACCATATTTGTTGTAAAATTCTTTTCTAAACTCTAATAAATTATCATTCTCTATTTCTATTCTAACCTTTTCCATCAATTTAGTCAAGAAGTTTATATTATGAATTGATAATAATCTTACACCTAAGATTTCATTTGTCTTAATTAGATGTCTTATATATGCTCTAGTATAATTTCTACATGTATAACAATCGCACTCTGGATCAAGAGGTCCGCCAATCTCTTTCATATGTTGCATTCCTTACCACTACTTTTCCATTCCATGTCATAGCAGTTCCATTTCTTGCAATTCTTGTAGGTAATACACAATCGCACATATCAATTCCTGCCAAAGCTGACTCTATAAGATAATCCGGTGTTCCTACTCCCATAAGGTATCTTGGTTTGTTCTCTGGCATTAGTGGAGCTGTGTAATAAAGCATTTTAAGGAACTCCTCTTTTGGTTCTCCAACACTTATTCCACCTATAGCATATCCGGGAAGATCTAAATCAATTAAATCCTTTGCACTTTGTTTTCTTAAATCTTCATAAAATCCACCTTGGATAATCCCGAAAAGAGCTTGATTTTCAGTAGTATGAGCATCTTTACAACGTTTAGCCCATCTAGTCGTTCTTTCCATAGATTGTTTTGTATACTCATAACTTGCTGGATATTCAACACATTCATCAAATGCCATTATTATATCTGCACCTAAATCCTCTTCTGTCTTCATTACGCTCTCTGGCGAGAAGAAATGTCTACTACCATCTAAATGAGATTTAAAGTCTACTCCTTCTTCGGTAATAGTTCTAAGAGGCCCTAAACTAAACACTTGAAATCCGCCGCTATCAGTAAGAATTGGTCTATCCCAATTCATAAATTTATGAAGTCCTCCTGCTTCTTTTACTATATCTTGTCCAGGTCTTAAATATAAATGATATGTATTTGATAATATTATCTGTGCTCCTATTTCTTTCAACTCCTCTGGAGTCATTGATTTTACAGTTGCCTGAGTTCCAACCGGCATAAATACAGGGGTTTGTATATCGCCATGTGGTGTATGCACAATTCCTCTCCTTGCACCTGAGTTTTTATCTACATGTAATAATTCATATGTTACTGCTGGTTTCATTTTTCCTCCTTTTGAATTTTTTGGACACTCCTTTTTGTTCAAGCTTACTGGATAAACATTGCATCTCCAAAGCTAAAGAATCTGTATTTTTCTTTTACCGCTTCATTGTATGCTTTTAAAATATATTCTTTACCTGCTAAAGCAGATACTAACATTAATAATGTAGATTGTGGCAAATGAAAATTAGTAATTAAACCATCTAGGCATTTAAATTTGTAACCAGGATAAATGAATATTTTTGTATCTCCTTCTGTTTCTTTTACCATTCCATTTTCATCAGCTATAGTTTCTAAAACTCTACAAGATGTTGTTCCTACTGCAATTACTCTTTTCCCTTCTCTTTTTGTTTCATTTATTTTGTCTACATCTTCTTGTTTTATGTAAAAATGTTCCGAGTGCATATCATGATCTTCTACTTTTTCTTCTTTTACAGGTCTGAAAGTTCCTATTCCAACATGTAAAGTTACATTTGCTATTTTTACTCCTTTTTCTTCTATTTTCTTTAATAGTTCTGGAGTAAAATGCAAACCAGCTGTTGGCGCTGCTGCTGAGCCTTCATATTTTGCATAAACTGTTTGGTATCTATCTTTTTCTTTTAATTCTTCATGAATATATGGTGGAAGTGGCATAAGTCCAATTTTATCTAATATTTCATTAAATATACCATCATACTTAAATAATACTTTTCTTGTTCCTCCAGGTAAAGTATCTAGAATTTCTGCTATAAGAAGCCCATCACCAAATATAACTTTTGTACCAACATGAAGTTTATTTCCAGGTCTTACAATAGTTTCCCAAACATCTCCTTCTATATTATTTAATAATAGAAATTCAACATTTGCTCCTGTTTCTTTTTTTCCATATATCCTTGCAGGAATAACTTTCGTGTTATTTCTGACTAAACAATCTCCCGGATTCAAATAATCAATAATATCTTTAAATGTTTTATGCTCTATAGTTTGATTTTTCCTGTTTAAAACCATTAATCTGGATTCATCTCTTTTTTCTATAGGTACCTGAGCTATTAGCTCTTCTGGTAAATCATAATTAAATTCTGATACTTGCATTTTTAGTCGTATTCCTTTCAATATTCAAAATAATCTAATTATTACAATTTTAATCTCTTACAAATAATTTTTCTATTCTATTTATAATACTATTAATTTCTTCAATAATAGTATCCGGTTCTTCTAAATAAGTTAACTCTAACGGATTTTTAAAATTACTATCATGTATTGGTTTAGATGAATATGCAAATTGAGTTAGTCCTTTATTTTCTCCACCATCAATAGTGTTTTGCATATAATCTTCATACCATTTTTTTAATCCATTTACTCTATCTTCTGAATATCCATATTTTGCATAATCATGAAGAGCAGCTATATCATTTCCGTTATCCATTTCATTTCTTTCTAATGTATGCAAAAATTCATGTAAAAACACTTCTTGTGGGAAAGTATTATAAGTTGAATAATCATATATTCCACTATTTCTATCATCAGGCATTCTTATATTTGAATATCCAATTTGATTATATTCCATTGAGCCGAAGGCCTATCCAATCATGTACTAGAACATCTTTGCTTTTATTCAAATCCCCTAATCTAACAGCCACATATATATAATCATATTCTTCTTTATCCAAATATTTACCTATCAGAGGATTCACATCTCCAGGCGCTACATAGTATTCATTTTTTTCATCATATGTCAATGTTTTAAGAGGCTCTTTTATTTCAATGATATCATAAGTTATAGTTATATTATTTCCGCTTATTTCAGTAATAGTATCTTGTAGCCTTTTCATATTGTTCTTTATTGTAGAAATATCATCATATGACATCTCTAAATTCACGTTTTTTGTTATTCCGTTTTCTTCTATATTAGCATCTATATTTTCTATTATAAAGCAAGCCATATGCCAGTTTTCATCAGTATCTATAGTTCCCTCTTCTATCTTAAAATCAGAAAACCAGGCTGTTCCTTTACTATATTCATTATAGCCTCCAAGTCTAAATCCTATTTCAACATTTGTTCTACTATTAGAATTAAACATAAGTGTAATTTCAGTCCAATCACTAGTTCCAGTAATTGCTTTAGAACATTCTGTTGTGTTATTAATAGAAATTTGAGCACCACCTGTATATTTATTTTCTAAATTAGTTACTTTATCCGTTTTTACCATACAACTTACTTTGTATGCAGTATTTGGTAAAACTTGAATGTTTTTATAGAACATTGCATCGTTATACTCTTTGTTTTCAATCTTATAGCTATCCATATCAGAACATACTACATTTGAGTCTCTTGTGAAGGAAGTTTTATTTCCTTCACGTACTCCTTTTTCATAATCATAGAAATTATATTTACAATAGATATATCTTGCAATTAAAATTAAGATTATAATTACAATAATATATATAATAGTCTTTAAACTAATTTTTCCTCTATTATTCATAAATTCCCCTTAAAATTTTATTAATTAGCATCTTCATAGTAGTCATTTATATATGAATTTGTTGTTACTCTTTGATATTTTCTGAGCATCTATGGCATATTGTTGGGTTTTCTTTATCTTCTCCAACTGTTTCAGAATACATCCAACATCTTTCACATTTTTCACCTGGTGCTTGTTCTACTTTTACTCCAAGTCTTACTTCATCTTTTCTTTCATTTTCTTTTACTTCTAATTTTGAAACAATAAATACTGTTTGTAAAAGATCTAAATTTTCTTTTATAAATTCATATTGGTTTTCTTCTGCATAAATAGTAACTTTTGCATTTAAAGAATGACCTATTGTTTTAGCAGTTCTTGCATTTTCTAACTCTTTTGCCACTATATCTTTAAGTTTTATAATTCTATCCCATTTTTCTGAAATTTCTTTATTATCATATTTTTCATTTATCTCAGGAAAATCTGTAAGCATTACGCTTTCAACTTCTTCTAGTTTTGTATGTTTCATAGCTTTCCATATTTCTTCTGCTGTAAAAGGAATCATTGGTGCTAAGATTTTTACTAACGCATCCAATATGATGTACATTGTTGTTTGAGCTGCTCTTCTTTCTACTGAATCTTTCTTTGATGTATATAACCTATCTTTAATTATATCTAAATAGAAATTACTCATATCAATTACGCAGAATTGATTTATGTCATGATAGCAGTTACTAAAACTATAATTATTATAGTTCTCTGTTGCATCTTTTACTAATTTATTTAATCTAGTTAAAGCCCATTTATCTATTTCTTGTAATTTATCATACTCAACTTTATTCTCTGGGTCAAAATCAAAAGTATTTCCTAGTATATATCTTGCTGTATTTCTAATTTTTCTATACACTTCTGATATTTGTTTTAGTATATCATCTGATAAACTTACTTCTGTTGTATAATCTGATGAAAGTGCCCATAATCTTAGAATATCTGCTCCATATTTATTAGCTACATCACTAGGTGCCACACCATTTCCAAGACTTTTTGACATTTTTCTTCCCTGTCCATCTGTAACAAATCCATGTGTTAGAACTTGCTTATATGGTGCTATTCCATTTATTGCAACACTTGTTAAAAGTGATGATTGGAACCATCCTCTATATTGGTCATTTCCTTCTAAATATAAATCTGCTGGATATGGAAGTCCACGTTCAACCAAAACACTTTGATGTGTTGAACCAGAATCAAACCATACATCCATAATATCTGTTTCTTTCTTGAAATGAGTATGTCCACATTTACTACATTTTGCATTTTCAGGCATTAATTCTTCTTCAGACATATCATACCAAGCATTTGAGCCTTTTTCTCTAAATATATCTTGTATTTTCTTTATTGATTCTTCTGTAACATATGGCTCTTTACATTTTTCGCAATAGAAAATCGGAAGTGGAACTCCCCATGTACGCTGTCTAGAAATACACCAATCATTTCTATCTCTAACCATGCTTGCAATTCTTTCTTCTCCCCAAGCAGGTATCCATTTTACTCCTTCTATTGCTTTTAAAGCTGCTTCTCTAAAGCCATCTACTGATGCAAACCATTGGTCTGTCGCTCTATATATTACTGGCTTTTTACATCTCCAACAATGTGGATATGAGTGAGAAATATTTGTTTCTTTTAAAAGGAAACCATTTTCATCAAGCCATTTTGTTATTTCTTTATTAGATTTAGCATAGAACATTCCAGCAAATGGACCAGCTCCTTCTGTTTGATGACCTTTTTCATCAACAGTAACTACTATATCTAATCCATTTTTTATTCCAGCCAAATAATCTTCTTTACCATATCCTGGAGCTGTATGAACAGCACCTGTACCTTCTGTTAGTTCAACATCTACTGTATCTTCACTACCCATTATTACTACTGAATTTCTATCTAAGAATGGATGCTTGCAAAGTACTCCTTCTAATTCTTTTCCTTTTAATTTTTGTACTTCTTTGTACTCTTTAATCTCTGCTATTTCCATTACTTTTGATACAAGTTCAGAAGCAATTATATATTTTTCTTTTCCGCAATCAACAATACTATAATCAAAATCTTCTCCTATAGTAATTGCAAGGTTACCTGGTAATGTCCAAGGAGTAGTTGTCCAAATTACTATAAATGTATTTTCTAAATCAAATTTTCCTTTTGAATCTACTACTGGAAATTTAACATATATAGATGAACCTGTAACATCTTTATATTCAATTTCTGCTTCAGCTAAAGCTGTTTCACAGTCTGTACACCAATATACAGGTTTTAATCCTTTATATATATATCCTTTTTTATACATGTCTCCAAATACACCAATTTGTCTAGCTTCCATTTTTGGATCATATGTTACATATGGATGTTCCCAATCCCCTAAAACACCAAGTCTTTTAAATCCTTCTGTTTGCATTTCTTTATATGTGCTTGTAAATTCTTTACATGTATCTCTAAATTTTGTAACTGGTATTTTGTTTCTATCTAATCCTAATTTTTCTATTGCTTTCTTCTCAGTAGGCATTCCATGTGTATCATATCCAGGAATATATGGTGCATAATATCCTTTTAATGATTTATATCTTACTATAGTATCTTTTAATATTTTATTTAAAGCATGTCCTGCATGAATTTCCCCATTAGCATATGGAGGACCATCATGTAGTATAAATGTATCATGTCCTTCATTTTTCTTTAATATTTTTTCATATAGCCCATTCTCAAAAATATCTTTTTGGATTTGTGGCTCTCTTTCTGGCAAACTTGCTCTCATTGGAAAATCTGTTGTTGGTAAATTTAATGTTTTTCCATAATCTTTTTTCTCTTCACTCATAAATTGTTCCTCCTTGTGAGAAATTGGGGACAGACCCCAATTTCTCATTTAATATACGTTAAAAAGCTACTTCGTTATTAGGACGAAATAGCTTTTAGTTTCCGCGGTACCACCTATTTTAAAAGAATTTATTGAAGCATTTATGTACTTAAACTTCTACTTTATCATTTAAATACAAGAATGTATTATTCTTTTCACTTAATTACTTTTAACGCAAGTGTACGTCTTAATTTACTTAAGTTATATGTTCCTATAAAATTATAGAATACATAACTTGTTCTATTAAGCAACTAAAAGGTGATAATAAATATAATCTTATCTGCCAATTTTCAGCTTTGCTTGGCTCTCTGTAAGACAGTTTTCATATTTATCTTGTCCTTTATTATAGTTTTTATCAAATTCAATATTTAATATATTACCATAAAGTTATGTAAAATTCAAGGTATTGTAAATATTTTTTTATAAAAACATATTTTATTAGCTTTTCACTTAACTTAAAACATAATTTTATCTTTACATCTTTCAATATCTATGTTAAAAATATATTAACAATTATTAATTTATTTTAATTCTTTAAAAAAGTGGAGGAAAATATAAAATGACTAGTTTCGCATTAAAGATAATAGCATTAATCACTATGTTTTGTGATCACTTTGGTGATGCATTTTTAGGACACTTTAGCATTTTTAATTTAATAGGTCGATTTGCCTTCCCTATATTTGCATTTCAAATAAGTGAAGGATATATTCATACCAAGAATCTAAAAAAATATCTTTATAGATTAGCAGTATTTACTATAATAGCTCAAATACCATTTTATTTATTTTGTCAAAAATTTTTTAATACAACCACTTTATCTATAAATGTATTTTTAACATTATTTATTGGTCTTACTGGAATATATTTTTATGATTACACAATAAAGTTTTTTAAAAGAAAAAGTGAAAGTATTCAAAACGAAAAATTATTACTTTTCATCCCATATCTAAACAAATTCATAGGTATAGTTATAGTTATTCTATTAGCATCTATGTCAGAAGCCCTCAATACTGATTACGGATTTTGGGGAGTTATAGTAGTATTTATGTTTTATGCATTCAAAGGCAAAAAGCTATTAACTACTGTTGCATTTTTTATACTTTGCATAATTAAATATCTATCACCTTTCATACAAAGTAATTTCAATATACTATATATATTACTAGCATTATTTACTTTTTTACCGATTATATTTATTAATGCTTATAATGGAAAGCAAGGTCCAAAAATAAAATATTTATTATATATTTTTTATCCTCTTCATTTACTAGCATTATATCTTAT
Source organism: uncultured Clostridium sp. (assembly GCA_946495655.1). Classification (GTDB taxonomy): domain Bacteria; phylum Bacillota; class Clostridia; order TANB77; family CAG-508; genus CALXVA01. The sequence continues at coordinate 122 of CAMMDS010000013.1, read as the reverse complement.
CTGAAACAAGGGGACGCACGATTTGTTCCAAAAATGAAACAAAACGTGGGTCCCCTTGTTTCACTCTTATTTTTGAGTTATTTTTATTCTGGCGTTGGCAAACTTGGTACAGAAAGTCTTTT
>CAMMDS010000012.1 GCA_946495655.1 uncultured Clostridium sp. | reverse complement strand
AACTCTTATCGAGCTGGATTTTTTGTTTCTTGGGTTCCTATTTCAGGACACCCTCTTTAAACAAAATGATAATTAATAAATTCCTATATCTTTCATATAATCTATGTAAGAATTGTCTATGTCTTTCCATATTTGTATTTCACCATCAATGATATTATTATCTAATTTTATATGAGAAAAATTTTCATAACTTGAAATTATTTCATCTTTAAATGTATTAGGACATCTTCCTATTATACGAGCTATATCAAAATATGGATTTCCAAAACCTCCAAATCCGAAATCAATAATAGCAGCAATATGATTATTTTCATCAAGTAATATATTACTTGAATTTAAATCTCCATGAACAAGAGTATTATGATCCTTTTTCCTAAATTCATCATATTTCCAAAAAACTTTATTTTCTTCTTTTACGTGTACATTAAGTAATTCATTTAAAAAGTCAGTTAAATTCAAACCGATATTTTTTGTTTGAAAAATCTGTTCATTTTGAAAATTAATGTGATGTAACTGATACATAAATTTGGATATTTCAGTAGCAATAGTTTTAATTTCCTCTGTAGATAAATCATTCATTTTATCTGCTAATACAGTACCTTCGATTTTTTTATGAACACTAAAAGGTCTACCATTATCATACAGAAGATTTAGTTTTACTGTTTGAAAGTCGGTTTTTCCATCAATAAATTTAGAAAATTCATAATCTTTTACAATTGTTCTAATCCAAAAATTATCTCTAGGAAATCTAAAAAAATAATTTCCGACAATCTGTGTTTACTTCAAAAACAATATTTGTCCATCCTGTAGAGATTGGTTTTATATTTATAATTTTTTTATTTGGTAACGATCTTTTTATAATTTCTGAAAAATTTTCATCTAATGAAAAATAATCTTTTATCATATATTTTTATTCTCCTATTTATTTAATAAATTTTTTACTAATTCGATAATTCTGTTTTCAGATTCTTTATCATAGTTATTATATATAATGTAATCAAATTTCTTCCTTAGATTATCATTCGAAAGTATATTTCTATAGTGTTCATCTATTTCTAGAAGGCGATTTTTTTCAACTTCTTTATCTAGATGCCTTCTTTTTGTTTGTTCTTTAGCCATTTCAATATTGGTTGGAAGAATATAGATTGCAATCATATTTGGGCATATTTTTTTTAAATCTGATATTGTACTGTAATGCAATTCAAATACAGTGTTTCTATCTGAAAAAAGAGCTTCCTTTGAATAAGCATAGTTATTTCCAAGTAAATTAAAATCATAAGCAATGGTATTCGAATCTTTCAATTTTTGTAATTCTTCTTGAGTTACAAAAATTTTATCTTCATTATTTTTTTCTCCAATTCGTATTTCTCGAGTAGTAATTATTTTAATTTTTTCAAAATTTAATTTTTCAACTATTCTATCTTTAAAGTATGATTTTCCTACTCCAGTAACTCCTGCTAATGCAAGTAGCATAAAAAACCTCCTTATATAATTTGTAATGCTTATTATATCGTGAAAATAAAAAAAATACAAGTTTTCTAAGAATATATATTAATAATAAAAATAAAATAATATAGGTGATAGTATGAAATTCGGATTATGTTTGGCTGGTGGAGGAGTAAAAGGTGCTGCACATATTGGTGCAATAAAGGCTTTAGAAGAAGAGAAGATAAAAGTAGATTGTATTTCTGGAACATCATCGGGTAGCATAGTAGCTACATTGTATGCTGCTGGATATTCTAGTGATGAAATAAAAGAAATATTTGAAGAAAATGCAAAAAAAATTAAATATATAGATTTAAAAAATATATTGAATATTATAAAAAATATATTTATAAAGCATAAATTTATAATAGAGGGATTTAATACAGGAGAAATAATAGAAAAAATAATTAATAAATATTGTAAACAAAAAAATATTATAAATATAAATGATATAGAAAAAAACATATTAATTGCGAGTGTTTCATTAAATACTGGAAAAGTCTATTTTTTTGAATCAATAAAAAATGATTATAGATATTCAGATGATATGATACATATTAAAAATATCGAAATAGGAAAAGCTGTAAGAGCTAGTTGTAGCTTCCCTGGGGTATTTTGTCCATGTAAAATAGGAGATGATATGTTAATTGATGGAGGAGTAAGAGAGAATATTCCATGGAAAGAAATTAAAAATATGGGAATTGATAAAGTTATGTGTATAACATTTGAAGAAGAAAAAAAAGATAAAAAAGATAAAAATATCATAGATGCTATTTCTGGAGCAATTAATTTAATGGGTAGAGAATTATCAAATTATGAGCTAGTCGGAACAGACTATGTATTAAAAATAAAAACTAAAGAAGTTTCTTTATTAGATTCTACAGAGATAAATTACTTATATAGACAAGGATATTATCAAACAAAAAAATTCTTAAAAAAAATAAATTATTTTATATAAAATAATATTGATAAAAAAACTGCTTAAAGTAGAAAATAAAGAAAAAAAAATAAATGTAGTAAAAAAATAATCTAAAATTAATAAAAAAACAATTTAATAAAATAAATCAGAAAAAAATAAAAATTAATAAATAAAAATTAATAAATTAAAATTATTAAAATAAATTAATAATCAAATAAAAAAATAAATTAATTAATAATAAAAAATAATAATTTAGTTAATAATAAGATATGGTTTTATCATTAAAAAAATATAAAAAATACAGATAAAATAAATGAGAAAAAGATTAGTATAAGAATAAAAAATCTAACTGCAAAATTGTCAAAAAGACTATAAAAAAATATGTGAAATATTTTTTTATAGTAATAAAGAGTAAGATAAAAAAATACTAAATAATTTAGTGTAAACTAAATTTGATTTTAAAATCAACAAAAAATGAGTTAGAATCTTTAATATGAAAATGCTAAAGACATCGGAACAGTGAATTTTAGAAGTATATAAAAGAACAAGCGGATTAGGCAAAGATGGTAAACATAAATCTAAAAAAACTAAACATTGATATTTAATATCAATGTTTAATCTAGAAATTGCAAAAATACAAAATTAAAGTAAAAATATCAATTTGTCCATTAGACAAAAATAAACATTAAGAAGAAAAGTCAAAATAATTATAAAAAATAAAAAATGTATATAATAAACAATTGATATAAAATATAAAATATAAAAAATAAATTATTAGTATATAAAATAAATTATAATTAAAAAATAAATAGAAAATTATTAAAAAGATTTTTATAAGAAAAAAAATAAAAAAAAATAAAAATAAATAAAAAAATAATTTATTATAAAAAAATATATGATAAATAAAATTATTTTTTAAAATAAGATAAAAAAATAAAACAAAAAACATATTGAAAAAATTTATACTACAATAAAAAATAATGAATTTTTTCATAAACAAAAAATTTATTATTTAATTAAAATGTAAATTGTGTCAAAAAATTGACAGTAAAAAATTAAAGTAAAAATTAAATGATAAAAGTAAAAAATAAAAAATAAACTTAAAATATTTTGTTAAAAAGACAACAAAAAATATTTAGTGTAATTATATAAATGTAAAAAGGAAAAAGAGAATAATTAAGAGTAAACTAAACAATTCTTTTAACACTAAAAGTTTTTAAGTAAAATTAAAAAACTCAAGATAAAATCATAACGGACTAGCGAGATTTGTGATTTCGTATATTATTATTATATTTTAGCAAAAAAAGTAAACATAACGCAAAAAACGAATCCAAATTTTTTTGCTATTGGTTAACGATTAGACTTGTATAAAGAGGTAAAAATATGATGATTGTCTAAAAGACAGAAATAAAAGAAGATTAGAATAAGTTTTAGATTAAAATGGTGAAATAACATAAAAAAGTAAAATTGGAAAATATAATTATTTAATAAATTGAAAATTAAAAAATTATAAATAAAATAATTAATAAATAATTTAATAAAATAAATTAATAAATAAATAAAAAATTAAATTATTAAGAAAATAAATTAATTAATAATAAAAAAATTTTAGTTAATAATGAGATATAATTTTATTATAAAAAAATAAATTAATAAATAAAAAATTTTTATAAATATTAAAAAAAATAAAAAATTAATATTATTAAATAATAAATATGTCAAATATAAAAGAGTACTAAAATTAATTTTATTAGTACTCTTTTATATAAATTAATTATTTATTTTTTCCTTTATTTCTTGGTTAGACTTTTTATCTGCATTTTCTTTTTCTACTGCTTTTCTTTCTTGCTCACGTTTCTTTAAGTTATCTTTAGCAACAGTCATAAGTAATTTTATTCTATTTGTTTGATTTGCTTCACTAGCACCTGGATCATAATCTATTGCAGATATATTTGCTTCAGGGAATTTGCTTCTTATTGTTTTAATAACACCCTTTCCAACAACATGGTTTGGTAAACATGCAAATGGTTGTACACAAGCTATATTTGGTATTCCGTTTTCTATGTACTCTATCATTTCAGCTGTTAGGAACCATCCTTCACCTGTTTGATTTCCTATTGATAAAATATCTTTTACTTTATCTTCTAATTCCCAAATATCTGCTGGTGGTAAGTATCCTTTTTTAGAATTTTCTAGTGCTATTTTAGAATCTTTTTCTAATATGTCTATTAGTTTTATTGCAGTTTTAAACAATTTTGCTTTAATTTTATCTGTTTTTATTAATTGATTAAATGTAATTTTATGTGTTGCAATAAATTTAATAAATCCCATAAAGTCTGGTAGTACTACTTCAGCGCCTTCTTCTTCTAATTTATTTGCAATAAAGTTATTTCCAAATGGGTGGTATTTAATTAATACTTCACCAACGATACCTACTTTTGGTTTTTCTACAGATGTATCAAGTTCAATTTTTTCAAAGTCGTCTACCATATCATAAATGCTTTGTTTAAATTCTTTCATTGTAGATTTTTCAAGTAGTTTCTTACATTTTTCCATCCATTCATCAAATAGTTTTTGTGTTTCGCCTTTATTTACTTCATAAGCTCTATTTTTTGTAAGCATTTTTTGTAATAAATCTGCATACACTACCATTTTTAATAGTCTTTCAATTAAAGGTAAAGTAATTTTAAATCCTGGCATTTTTTCCATTCCAACAACATTAAATGAAATTACTGGTATATTCTCAAAGCCTGCATCTTTTAATGCTTTACGAATAAATCCTATGTAGTTTGTTGCTCTACATCCACCACCTGTTTGAGACATAATTAAAGCTGTTTTATTTAAATCATATTTCCCTGATTGCAATGCTTCAATCATTTGTCCTGTAACTAATATTGATGGGTAGCAAGCATCATTATTTACATATTTTAGTCCTGTTTCTACTGTATGGTCTGTACAATCACGTAATAATTCTACTTTATATCCAGATTGACGAACTGCTGCCTCTAGTAATTCAAAATGAATTGGTGCCATTTGAGGGATTAATATTGTATAATCATCCTTCATATCTTTTGTAAATATCTTTTTATTTACTTCGTAATTTCCATCACCTTTTAATTCTTCTTTATTTGCTAAACGTTTATTCATACTAGCAAGTAGAGAACGAATACGAATACGTACAGCACCTAAGTTATTTATTTCGTCTATTTTTATTAGTGTATACATTTTTCCATAACTTGTTAATATTTCTTCTACTTGGTCTGTTGTAACTGCGTCTACACCACAACCAAATGAATTTAATTGTACTAATTCTAAATTATCATGTTTTCCAACATAGTCTGCTGCTGCATAAAGTCTTGCATGGAATACCCATTGGTCAACAACTCTAATTGGTCTTTTTACTTCTGTTTGGTTTGAAATACTATCTTCAGTAAGTACGCATAAACCTAAACTTGTAATTAGTGTGTCTATACCATGGTTAACTTCTGGGTCTACATGGTATGGACGTCCAGCTAGAACAATTCCTTTTAAGTTATTCTTTTCTATGTATTCTACTGTTTCTTCACCTTTTTTCTGAATATCTGCTTTACATTTTTGATATTCAGCTTCAGCCTTTTCTGCAGCTTCAATCAATTCTTTCTTAGTAAAGTTATATTCTTTAAATTCAGGTAATTCTAATATTGTTTTTGCCAAATTCTTAGCGTCGAATGGTAAGAATGGGTTTAAGAATTTTATATTCTTTTCTTTTATTTCTTCAACATTATTTTTTAATACTTCTGAATATGAAATCACGATAGGGCAGTTATAGTGGTTATCAGCTTTTTCATATTCTTTTCTTGAATATGGCATACATGGGTAGAATATTGTTTTTATTCCATGATTTATTAGCCCTATAATATGTCCATGTGATAATTTAGCAGGGAAACATACAGACTCTGATGGCATTGATTCCATACCTTTTTCGTATGTTTTTCTGTTACTCTTTTCAGATAGTATTACTCTAAATCCTAAATTAGTTAAAAATGTAAACCAGAAAGGATAATCTTCATACATATTAAGAACTCTTGGTATTCCTATTGTTCCTCGTGGAGCATCTTTTTCTTCTAGTGGAGTATATCCAAAGATTCTTCCATATTTATATTTTACCAAATTAGGTAATTCTGTTTTTTCTCCTACAATTCCAGCACCTTTTTCACAACGGTTACCTGAAATATGTCTTGCGCCATTGCTAAATTTATTTATTGTAAGTAAGCAGTGGTTTTCGCAACCATTGCAACGTACGTGTGATGTTTCTATTTGTAATTTATCTAAATCTTCTAATTTAGTTAAATGACTTCTATATTCCATATCTAAATTTGCTTCATATTGTTCTTTAGCAAGTAATGCAACACCATAAGCACCCATAAGTCCTGCTATATCAGGTCTTACAACATCTCTACCTACTATTAACTCAAATGCTCTTAAAACAGCATCATTATAGAAAGTTCCTCCTTGTACAACTATGTGTGCACCAAGCTTTTTAACATCTCTTACTTTCATAACTTTTTGAATTGCGTTCTTAATTACTGAATATGAAAGTCCTGCTGAGATATCTCCTACAGAATAACCTTCTTTTTGAGCTTGTTTAATTTTTGAGTTCATAAATACAGTACATCTTGAACCTAAGTCAACTGGTCTTCTTGCTTCTAATGCAGCCTTTACAAATTCTTCGATTGATAAATTTAAGCTTTTAGCAAAGGTTTCAATAAATGAACCACAACCAGAAGAACAAGCTTCGTTAAGCATAATGTTATCTATTGCACCATTTTTCATTTTTATGTATTTCATATCTTGACCACCAATGTCAACTATACTTGTAACATTTGGCATAAACTTTTTAGCAGCTGTATAATGTGCAATGGTTTCTATTTCATTTAAATCTACATTTAATGCAGTTTGAATTAATTTTTCACCATATCCAGTAACACCACTATATCTAATTACAGCTTTTTCTGGAAGCTCTGCATATAATTGTTTTAACATTTTTATAACACTTTGTAGTGGATTTCCTTCATTACTTCCATAAAGTGAATATAGAAGTCTTCCTTCATTATCAATTAATGTTAATTTTGTTGTTGTAGAACCTGCATCAATACCTACAAAGCAGTCTCCTTCAAATGTTTTTAAATCTGCTCTTTCTACTTTATCTTTATCATGTCTTGCTTTAAATTCTTCATAATCTGCTTCAATTGAGAATAAAGGTGAAAGTGGGTTAGAGGTATCATCATGAGATACTCTTAAAACTCCAATTTTGCTTCTTAATTTTTCTACTGTAATTGGTTTTGCTTCTTCTATTGAATCTAAAGCAGCACCTTTTGCAACAAGTAGATGTGCTTCTTCTGGAACGATTACTTCATCAGGTGTTAGCTGTAAAGTTTCTATAAATCTTTTTCTTAATTCTGATAAATAGTTAAGTGGACCTCCTAAAAATGCAACATTTCCTCTAATTGGTCTACCACAAGCAAGGCCCGATATTGTTTGATTTACAACTGCTTGGAAAATAGACACTGCAATATCTTCTTTTGCTGCACCTTCATTTAATAGTGGTTGAATGTCTGTTTTTGCAAAAACACCACAACGAGATGCAATAGGGTAGATAGTTTGATAATTTTTTGCAAGTTCATTTAACCCAGTTGGATCTGTGTTTAGTAGTGATGCCATTTGGTCTATAAATGCACCTGTACCACCTGCACAAGAACCATTCATACGTTGTTCTATTGATTTATCAAAATATATTATTTTAGCATCTTCTCCACCAAGTTCTATAACTACGTCTGTTTTTGGTATGTATTTTTCTACAGCTCTTTTACAAGACACAACTTCTTGAATGAAGGGTAAGTCCAAAAATTTAGCAGCAGACATAGCACCAGAACCTGTTAAAGCTATTGTAAATTCTGAATCTGGATACTTTTCTGCTAATCCTTCTAAAACATTACATACAGTATTTTTTGTGTCTGAATAATGTCTTTGATAATCTCTATATATTGTATTTAATTTGTCGTCCATTACAACTATTTTTACAGTTGTAGAACCTACGTCTAATCCTACATGTAACAAATTACTCATTTAAATTCATCCTTTCGATATGCATTATAAGTTGTCTACCTTAATATATGCATAAGTCTAATAATACATTCTTTATTGTATACGGAAATAGGCTATTTGTCAAATGGAAAATATGTGAAAAATGTGGCTTTTACTTAGAAGAAAGCGGACAAAATTGAAATTAAAAATATTTCTTAATTTGTCGAAATTTGTAGGAAATTTATAGTTTAAAAATTGGACAAAAAAAGTTCTAAAAAATACTTGTCTATAATAATTATGAAATAACAAAAAAAGGAGGAGAATATTTATGAAAAAGAAAGTGATTTTTTCAATTATTATTTTAATAATTTTAATTGGAATTGGAGTATGGTATTTTCTAACTAAAGATAATGAAGAGCAGATAAATGAAATAATACCAGAAGAGGAAATATCAGAAGAACAAATGCGACAAACTATAGTATCTCTTTATTTTTATAATACAGATACAAAGAGTTTAGTTCCGGAAGGAAGACTAATCGATGTAAAAGAATTAGTGGAAGATCCATATAGAAAATTAATGGAATTATTAATAGAGGGTCCACAAAATGCAAGTTTATCTAAAACTATACCAGATGGAACAAGAATAAATAAAATAGAATTAAAAGAAGACACTCTTTATATAGATTTATCAGCAGAGTTTATAGATAATCATAGTGGTGGTGAAGAACAAGAAAGTGCTACAATTTATTCTATTGTAAATACAATGACAAATCTTACAGAAGTAAATAGTGTTAAAATATTAATTGATGGAGAAGAAAATAAAGCATTTAAAGATAATAAAATAAAATTTGATGATCCTTTTGTGGTAATGAAAGCAGATGACTTAGTAGGAACAAACGTAATAGCAAATGAAATTGAAAATTAAAATATACTTTATTAATAAATTTTTTGATATCTAAATTAGATATTATTAATTATTTTAATATTTTATATAAATCAAAAGCATTGCAAATCTTTTTCAAATTACAAAGAAAATGTTCAACTTCAAATAAGGAGTTAATAGCATTTTCTTTTTTGCATTTAAAATCAATTTTTTTTTTATCTGATGATTTATTTTCCATTTTACTCAATCCCTTCGAAAGAATATTAAAATAGTAAATAAGTGTTAAAAGAACCTTTACTTTATGTTAATCTTGATTTAGTAATAAAATTAATATATAATATGTAAGGTAGAGGTATAAAGTGATGGATTTAAAAGAAAATGAGAAAATAGATGATTTAGAATATAATAATTTAAAAATAATTCAGAATAAAAATGGATTTTGTTTTGGAATAGATAGTGTATTAATTTCAGACTTTGCAAGAGATATAAAAACAGAATCTTATGGAGTTGATTTGGGAACAGGTACAGGAATTATTAGTATTTTACTTGCTTCTAAAACTAAATTAAATAAAATAATTGGAGTAGAAATACAAAAAGATGTTGCAAATATGGCAAAAAGAAGCGTAAAATTAAATGATTTGCAACAAAAGATTGAAATAATAAATATTAATATAAAAAATATAATTGATGGAAATTATAGCTCTTTAAAAAGAGAAAGCTTTGATTTTGTAATTTCTAATCCACCATATAAAAAAATAAATACAGGAAAAGTGAATGAAAGTGAGTATAAATATATTTCTAGACATGAAGTTACTGCAAATTTAGAAGATTTTATAAAAACATCGAAATATTTATTAAAAGATAAAGGCACTATATATATGGTACATAGACCTGATAGATTAGTAGATATTATAGATTTATTAAGAAAATATAAATTAGAACCAAAGAAAATAAGATTTGTATATTCATATATAGATAAAGCACCTACATTGGTATTAATTAAAGGGATAAAAAATGCAAAACCATTTTTAAAAATAGAAAAGCCACTAATAATTTATAATCAAAATGGAAATTACACAGAAGAAATTTATAAAATATATGATAAAAATAAATAAAAAAACAAGTATGTAAAATAGATAATAAATTAAAAAATGAAATTTTAGATTGGAGAATATTATGTCAGGAAAACTATATTTAGTAGCAACACCAATAGGAAACTTAGAGGACATTACTTTTAGAGCAATTAATGTATTAAAAGAAGTTGACATTATAGCAGCAGAAGATACAAGGCATACATTAAAATTATTAAATTATTATGAAATAAATAAACCATTAATTAGCTATCATAGGCATAATGAAGAAATAAAATCAGAGATATTAATAGATAAATTACTTGATGGAAAAAATATTGCGATTGTTTCAGATGCTGGGACACCCGGAATATCGGATCCTGGAGAAGAAATTGTTAAAGAAGCAATAAAAAATAAAATAGAAATAATTCCAATACCAGGAGCATGTGCTTTAATTAATAGTTTAATTGCTTCAGGTTTAAACACAAAGGAATTTTCTTTTTATGGTTTTTTACCATTAAATAAAAAAAACAGGGAAAATGTTTTTAGCAAAATAAAAAAAGAAAATAAAACGGTCATTTTATATGAAGCTCCGCATAAATTAATAAAAACTTTAAATGATATTTTAAAACATATTGGAGATATAGATTGTGTAATTGCAAAAGAGATTACTAAAATTCATGAAGAATTTATAAGAGAAAAAATAAGTAATATTATATCAGAATTAAATGAAAAAGAGACAATTAAAGGTGAATACGTAATTTTATTAGATTTAAACAACCAACAAGATGTGGATTCTGAAGATATATCTAATAAAACGATAGAAGAACAGTATAAAATATATGAAGCTCAAGGAATGAATAAAAAAGATATAATTAAGCGAATTGCAAAGAATAAAAATGTTCCTAAAAATGAAATATATAAGCAATTTATTTAATATTAAAAAACACAAAATAATACAATAACAAAACTTTTAAGTAAAAACAATGAAAACTTAAAAGTTTTTTATTGCATCTTTAACAGTTGAAAAACTAATTATTTGAAATATTCTTTGAGATTTGTTCTGAGCATTTATCACATATAAGTTTCCCTTTATATTCTGATAAATTTTTTGTATTTCCGCAAAAAATACAATTTTGTTCATATTTCTTTAGTATAATATTTGAACCATCTACATATATTTCAATTGGATCTTTTTCTGCGATACCAAATTTGTTTCTTATCTCAATTGGAATAACAACTCTACCTAGCTCATCAACTCTTCTAACAATTCCCGTCGATTTCATAAAAACCTCCCCAACATACAAAATTCGACAAAAAAATCTATAATTATAATAACATAAATAAATAGAAAACGCAATAAAAAGCATTCACAAAGTTTTAAAATCGTTCGACAAAATACTACATTAGAGAAAAAATCATAAAAAAATTTTAATAGAATAATATAAAATAGGTGAAAAGTATGCTAAATATATTATGGCCAATTTTTATTATTTTATCTTTTGTATATGCATTAATTTCTGGAAAAGTAAATGAAGTAAATACAGGGATTTTTGAATCTCTTTCAGATGCTGTAGAACTTTCAATTACATTTCTTGGAACTATTAGTTTATGGAATGGAATTATGGAGATTGCAAAACAAACAAGTTTAATAAATAAAATGACAAAATTATTAAAGCCATTGATTACTTTTTTGTTTCCAGATTTAAAAAATAATGAAATTGCTAAACAAGAAATATCCATGAATATGATAGCAAATATTTTAGGATTAGGAAATGCAGCAACACCACTTGGAATAAAAGCAATGAAAACAATGCAAAAAGATAATGAAAAAAAAGATACGCTTTCTAATCCAATGATGATGTTTATTGTAATAAATACAGCATCAATTCAACTAATACCCACAAATGTTATAGCAATAAGAACCTCTCTAAATTCTCAAAATCCAACTTCTATAATCATTCCGGTATGGATAGCCACTATTATTGCAGCAATTGTAGGTATTGCATTTACAAAATTATTAATAAAAAAGGTGAAATAAATGACAAATGTAATAAATTATATATCTAGTGCAGCAATTCCAGTTATTATTATTCTAATTATTTTATATGGTTTAAAAGAAAAAAACAAAGTTTTTGATACATTTTTAAATGGTAGCAAAGAAGGAATAGAAATTGTATTTAAAATGTTTCCAACGCTAATTGGAATTTTTTTAGCAGTGGGAGCATTAAGGAGTTCGGGATTAATTGATTTAATTGTTAATTTAATAACTCCTCTTACAAATTTATTGGAAATACCAAGTCAAATAATGCCTCTTGCTATTTTAAGACCAATTTCTGGAAGTGCTTCTATGGCTGTGGCAGTTGATATAATGCAAAATTATGGAGTAGATACTTTAACAGGATTAATCACATCAACAATTATGGGATCTACAGAAACCACTTTTTATACGATAGCTATTTATACAAGTGCAGTTGGAATAAAAAAGACAAGAGGAATTTTATTTGCAGCATTAGCAGCAGATGTAGCTGGAATGGTAGCATCAACAATTATATGTCGAATTTTGTCATAAAGTTTTTGTTGACAAATTAAATAAAAGGTATTAAAATGTAAACATAAATTATTTCAAATAAATTAAATCAATAGAATTTAAAGGAATTTAAATGTTTTTTAAAATCTTAATATTTATTATCTTATTTTTTATCACTAAAAAAATACTCGAAAAAATTTTATCAAGAAAATTAATAAAAAAAATAAAAAATAGTCTATAATAACTTTTTTGTAAAAAAATAATTATAAACTATTAAAATTTATTAATAAAAGTTTTTAATCTTGTAGAGGAAATATTTTTTAATTATTTCGCCCCCGAAAAGAAAAAATTAAAAAAGTAAATAATTAAAAGAAAAAGTAAAATAAAAAATTTTATTATCAGCTCTTCTAAAATAAATTTATTCATGTTTATTTATCCCTATAATAAAAAATCTCTTTCCTTTTTTGTAATATATTAAAATTTCCTCTACAATTAATATATAATAAATTATAAAAATCTTAAATAAAATAAAAATTGAAATTTATTATCTATGATATTTTTCATTATTTTGTATTTTAAAAGCTCTAAATAATTGTTCTAATAAAAATACTCGAATTAATTGATGAGGAAAAGTCATCTTTGAAAAACTTATTAACTCATTGGAACTTTCAATAACATTTTTAGATAGGCCAAGAGAACCTCCAATTATAAAAGTGATGGAACTATTACTTATAGATATATTTTCTAATTTGTTGGAAAATTCTTCAGAGGAATATTGTTTACCTCTTAAATCTAAGGAGATTATATAACTATTTTTTATATTTGAAAGAATTCTCGATCCCTCAAGGTTTTTTATATTTTCAGTCATTTTATCACTTAAGTTATCTGGGATTGCTTCATCATTAAGTTCAATAATATTTAGCTTACAATACTTAGAAAGTCTTTTAGAATATTCAGTTATAGCGTTTTTTAAATAATCTTCTTTTATTTTTCCAATACAAACTAGATTAATGTGAATCATGTAAACCTCTTTTAGAAATATTTTAATATTTTATTATTTTAATATTGTTTTTAAAGTTGCTATTTACCATTAAAATATAATTTATCCTACTCTTATTAACTCACTAGGAAAACTTCTATTTGCAACTTTAATTTTAATTTTATCACAATCCATTTTATTTTCTATTAATTCATTTACCACTGTTTTATATGCAAGTTCAGGAAAATTATTTTCTTTACTTAAATGACCAAGCATTACCTCTTTTAAGCCACTATTCATCAAAAAAGAAATTGTCTTTCCTGCATCTATATTTGCTAAATGACCATTTGGACCAGCTATTCTTTGTTTTAGCAAATATGGATAACGTGAATATTTTAAAACATCTGGGTCATAATTTGATTCCAATAAAACAAAAATACTATCTTCTAATTTGTGTGCTATATTAGATGTCATATGGCCGATATCAGTTGCTATACTTATTTTTTTGTTATTATGTATAATATTAAATCCACAAGGGTTTGCTGCATCATGAGGAATTTTAAAAGGATGAATTTTTAAATCTCCTATTTCAAAATTTTCTTCAATAGTGAAACTTTTTATATTTTTTTCATTTATTTTTATAGATTGCTCAGGCATTGCATCCCAAGTTTTGGTATTTGCAAATACCGGTACATTATATTTTTTTGAAAATGTTCCTAATCCTCTTATATGATCATTATGTTCATGTGTTACAAGAATAGCATCTATATCATTTGGATTTATATCCAATGAAGAAAGTGCAGAAGAAATTTTTTTACTACTTTCACCTGCATCAATTAATATTTTTGTATTAGAAGTTTCTACAAGTAATGAGTTACCAGAACTTCCACTATATAAACTATAAAAATTAAACATAAAAATCTCCAGTACTTAAATTATTCATATGTGATTATTCTATAAAAATTTATTCATCTACTCTTTCTATTAATGCTCCTAAACTTTTGAATTTCTCTTCTATTTGTTCGTATCCTCTATCTATGTGATTAATATTATATAATTCTGTTGTACCTTTGGCTACAATACCAGCAATTAGAAGTGCTGCACCAGCTCTTAAATCACTAGCATAAACAGGTGCACCTGATAATTCTTTAACACCTTCAAAGATAGCTGTTTTGCCTTGAGCTGTTATATGAGCCCCCATATTATTGAGTTCATTTGTATATTGAAATCTTGATTCCCATATACTTTCGTTTATAATACTAGTTCCTTCAGCAATAGATAAAACAACTCCCATTTGAGGTTGCATATCTGTAGGAAAACCAGGGTAAGGAAGAGTTTTTATATTTGCTTTTCCAGGTCTTTTATTTGTCCAAACTCTTATAGTATCTCCTAAATCTTCAACATTTCCTCCAATTTCTAATATTTTAGCAGTAATACAATCCAAATGCTCTGAAATACAATTTTTAATTAAAATATCTCCTTTGGTAGCTATTGCTGCAGCCATAAATGTACCTGCTTCAATTTGATCAGGAACGACAGAATATGTACCCTTATGTTTTAATTCTTTAACTCCATTTATTTTTATAACATCAGTACCAGCACCACGAATATCTGCACCCATTGTGTTTAAAAAGTTTGCAACATCAACAATATGTGGTTCTTTTGCCGCATTATCTATAGTTGTAGTTCCTTCAGCCAAAACACTTGCAAGCATTACGTTTATAGTAGCACCAACTGATACTACATCCATATAAATTGAATTTCCCACTAGTTTTTTTGCTTTAGCAGAGATTTTACCTTGGCCAACATCAACTTTAGCACCTAATAATTCAAATCCTTTTATATGCTGATCAATTGGTCTTGCACCTAAATTACAGCCACCTGGAAGTCCAACTTCTATTTGACCACGTCTTCCAAGCATTGCACCAATCAAATAATATGATGCTCTAAATTTACTTGTTTTATCTAAAGGAGCTTCCTTTCCATTAACAGCTCTTGTATCTATAGTTAATTCATTTTTGGTTTTCCAAGTTATTTTTGCTCCTAAATCTTGCAAAATATCACATGTTATTTTTACATCACTTATATTAGGTACATTATTAATAGTATATATTCCATCTAATAATAATGTGGCAGGAAGTATAGCAACAGCTGCATTTTTAGCTCCGCTAATTGTTACTTCTCCTTTTAACCTTGTTCCTCCGTGTATTACTAACTTTTCCAACTTACTACCCCCAATATTTATATATCTATAGTTAAATAAAAATTATTATTTTATATTTAAAGTCAAAAATAGAGTTTAATGTATCTAAACTCTATCTATAATATATAACACATTTTTCTGCAAAATACAATACTTAATTAAAACATGAAATTAATTGGAAGTTTTAGCGAAATTTATACCTTTGAAAAATTCTATTAAACTAAATTTAAATTTTACATCATAACTCTCATTATCACTAATTAAGTTATATTCTTCTTCATTCAAATTATCTTTAATAACTTCTTTAGATTCATCAGGGACAACACCAGATGTTACATCTACAAAGCATAATGGAGGAAACATTACACACCACCAATTTTGACCTTTTGCTTCACCAATTTCAATTCTTAGCGCATCATAATTTCCGGCAGGAAATGATATATCACCATAAGTTTTAGTTGGAAATTCAAAATTTCCTATTCGGATATTAACATCATAATTATAACCATTATCCTTTATTACGTTTTCAGCTATTTTTTTAAATTCATTTTGATAATCATATGCAAGAGAGATAACCTCTTCTTTAGAAGAACAATCAGAAGAAATCTCATTCATATATTCTAAAACGCTATCTCTAACTTTATATTTTAATTCTTGATCTTCTGCATTATCACTATTTGCTATAACATGTAATCTAAATACACTATTTGATAAATCTTCAGATACTGCATTTACATATGATAAAGCAGAGATAAATATAAAGAAACAAAAAAGAATTAGTACGACAAAAAAGCGTTTAATAAAACCAAAATTAATAAATTTTAATAAATTTTTCATATAAAACCTCCAATAGAAAAATTTTGCTTGTACTAAAATTATTGACTATTTTAAAAATTTTATACTATTTTTCCAAAATTTTTTATTAATTAGAAAATTTTGAATGTCGAAATAAAGGGGACGATTTAGCTTGACTTACGGAAATAGCAATGGTAAAATTTACCATATCAAAACAAAGGAGGCTTTTAATATGGAAATATTAAAAAATAACATTGAAAGATTGTGTAGTTTTTATGTAAGTGATTGGCACTTAGTTACAATGTTACTTCCATATATAAATAAACAAATAAATGAAAAAGCCAATGTAATAACTTTATTGGAAAATGACATAGATGAAAATATTAAAACATTGATAAAAAAATTAAATCTAAAAAATGAACAAAAAATATTAGACATAAATTGGAAAAGAACAAATGGAATGAAATATTCTGAACTAAAAAACAGAATGAGAGAACTAAAGAAAAATGATACTTTAAATGTTGTATTTATTAACGGAAATAAAAATTATATAGATATAACAAATAAAAATATAGAAAAATTTTTAAATGATAATATTAAAAAATATAAAGAAGTAAATATCAAAATAATAAACTGTTTTGAAGTAAGTGAATTTAATATTAATATGCAAGAAATATTACATTTTCATGATAAAATATTAAATACATCTGGAGAAAGAGAAATTTGTGATGTCTTTGAAGGATATGCATAAAGTTAAGGCAAAAATAAATAAATATAGTTTCATGCTTGATTTTTAGAATAAAATAATATAGAATACATATATTCTATATTATTTTTGTTTTATTAAAATATAATATATACATATAGGAGGAAATGTATGAGTGTAAAAAAAGCCGTTATACCAGTTGCAGGTTTTGCAACAAGATTCTTGCCAGCATGTAAGAGTTTACCTAAATGTATGCTTACAATATTAGACAAACCAATTATCCAATATTTAGTAGATGAAGCTGTAGAAGCAGGAATAGAAGACATACTTTTGGTAGTAGGAAGAAAAAAAGAAGTTGTAGAAGATTATTTTTCTGAGGATAAAGAATTAGAAGACTTTTTAATAGAAAGAGGAAAAGAGAGCTTCATCCCACAAGTAACAAACTTATCAGGAAAAGCAAAAATCCACTTCATAGAAGAAGAAGGAGGAGCAAAGGGGCTTGGTCATGCTATATATATGGCAAAAGATTTTGTAGGTAATGAACCATTTGCAATTATGTATGGTGATGTTATTATGCAAGGCGAAAAACCATGCCTAAAAGAAATTATAGAGCAGCATGAGAAACTAGGAGCTTCTGTTATAGGAGTTGAAAAGGTAGAATGGAAAGATGTTCCAAAATACGGTAATGTTTCTGGAGAAGCTATAACAGACAGATTATATAAAGTAGAAAAAATGCAAGAAAAACCAAAAATAGAAGAAACAAAATCAAACTTAGCAATATCAGATAGACATGTTTTAATGCCAGATTTATTTGATTTTCTAGCAAATACAAAGCCTGGAAAAGGTGGAGAAATACAAGTAACTGATGCATATAACAGTATGGTAAATACTAAAGAAGGAGTATATGCATATGATTACGAGGCAACTAGATTTGATTCAGGAGATAAACTAGGTTTTGTAAAAGCTTCTATTGATGAAACATTAAGAAGACCAGAATTAAGAGATGATTTAATTAAATTTATAAAATCATTAGATATTTAATAGCAATATTAAAATAGAAGCGAAATATGAATAAAACATAAGCTCATATTTCGCTTTGTTTTTATGAAAGGTAGGAATAGAGATGAAAGAATATGAAATCAAGTATAATGAATGGCTAAATAATCCAATATTTGATGAGGAGACAAAAAAAGAATTAGAATCTATTAACGGCAATGAAGAAGAAATAGAAGATAGATTCTATAAAGATTTAGAGTTTGGAACAGCGGGTTTAAGAGGAGTTATTGGTATAGGAACAAATAGAATGAATAAATATACAGTAACAAAAGCAACTCAAGGGTTAGCAAATTATATTATAAAACAAAATGGCCAAGATAGAGGAGTAGCGATTGCATATGATTGTAGGATTATGTCAAAAGAATTTAGTGAAGAAACAGCACTATGCTTAAATGCAAATGGAATAAAAACATTTAGATTTGAAGATTTAAGACCAACTCCTGAACTATCATATGCAGTAAGAGAGCTTGGATGTATAGCAGGAATAGTAATTACAGCAAGCCATAATCCACCAGAATATAATGGATATAAAGTATATTGGGATGATGGGGCACAGATAGTTGAGCCAATAGATAAAGAGATAATAAGTGAAGTAAATAATATAACTGATTTTAAAGCAATAAAAACTATGAGTAAAGTAGATGCTATTAAAGCAGGATTATATAATACTATTGGTAAAGAAATAGATGATAAATATATAGCTGAATTAAAAAAACTAGTTGTAAATCAAGATGCAATAAACGAGATGCAAAAAGATATAAAAATAGTATATTCACCTTTACATGGAACAGGAAATGTTCCTGTGCAAAGAATTTTAAAAGAGATTGGTTTTGAAAATGTATATATTGTAAAGGAACAAGAAAAGCCAGATGGACATTTCCCTACTGTAAGTTATCCAAATCCAGAAGACCCAAAAGCCTTTGTATTAGCTTTAGAGCTTGCTAAAAAAGTTGATGCAGATATAATACTTGCAAATGACCCTGATGCAGATAGATTAGGAATATATGTTAAAGATACAAAAACTGGAGAATATATACAATTTAATGGAAATATGACAGGAAATTTAGTTGCAGAATATATTCTATCACAGAAAAAAGAAAAAGGAGAGCTACCAGAAAATGGAGCAATTATTAAAACTATAGTTTCATCTAATCTAACTGATGCTATAGCAAAAGAATATGGAGTAAAATTATTCTCTACATTGACAGGATTTAAAAATATTGCAAAAATAATAAAAGGTTTTGAAAAAGATAATTCATATAAATGCTTATTTGCATATGAAGAAAGTTATGGATGCATTATAGGAACGCATGCTAGAGATAAAGATGGAATAGTTGCGGTAATGACAGTGTGCGAAGCAGCCGCATATTATAAAAAGCTTGGACTTACTTTATGGGATCAAATGAATAAAATGTATGAAAAATATGGATACTATAAAGAAAAACAAATGTCTATTACATTGAAAGGTTCAGAAGGTGCAGCACAAATAAAGAAAATGATGGAAAATATGAGAAATAATCCAGCTAAAGAAATAGCAGGACTAAAAGTGATTTCTTTTGGAGATTATGAAAAACAAGAAATAACAAACGAAAATGGTGATAAAACTACTACTGGTCTTCAAAAATCAAATGTATTATATTTCGAACTAGAAAAAAATGCTTGGGTATGTGTACGTCCATCAGGTACAGAACCAAAAATTAAATTTTATATGGGAGTATGTGAGGATAGTATGGAGAATGCAAATAAACAATTGGATAGACTAGAAGAAGCTATGAAAAAAATGTCAGAAGATGCTCAAAAATAAATAATAATTCTATAAAAAATAAAAAGTATATAACAATTATATACTTTTTATTTTTACAGTTATGGCTTATAAAATGTAAATTCCAAAGCATGTTCTGCTATTTTATTTCTTTCCATCCATTGATATTAGCACGTTTAATTGCACCCATTAAATTTGCCCTTACATTAGGAATTTGAACTGTTAAGTTATACAGCATATCTTTTATTTCTTCTCTTTTTGAAATTCCATCCATTGGACAATTTTTAGGCATTACTTCAATATTGTGCCTTTTTATAAATTTTTTGATTTCTTTTTCTGGAGCATATACTAAAGGACGAATTAAAGTAATTTGAGATCTATCCATATAACTTACAGGTGCAAAAGTATTTAAATTTCCAGCATATAACATATTTAAGAAGAAAGTTTCTAAAACATCGTCTTCATTATGACCTAATGCTAGTTTATTACAACTATGTTCTATTGCAGTTGAGTTTAATATTCCTCTACGTAAATTTGCACAAAGAGAACATGGATTTTTTTCTTTTCTAATATCAAAAACAATTTCTTTTATATCACTTTTAGCTTCGATAAATTCTACTCCAATTTTAGAACAAGTATTTTTTAAAAAATCAGAATTGAAAAATTCAAATCCTGGATTTACGCTAATCGCAACAATTTCAAAATTTTTAGGGTAAAATCTTTGAAGAGCTTTTAGTCCCATTAAAAGTGTGATTGAATCTTTACCACCTGAAAGAGCTACTGCTATTTTATCTCCTTCATCTATCATATTATAATGTTCTATTGCTTTTCTTAAATATCCTAATATTTTTTGCATAAAAATTAATTCCTTCCGAAAAAAAGTTAAAAATATATAAATAAAAATATTCTAATAAATAAAAAAATAAATAAAAAATATTTTAATTAAATATTTTAATAAAAATAATCTTAAAAATTAAATTAATTATTTTATTATAACATAATTGTCAAGCAGAAAAATAAAATTAAATTATAAATTAATAATTTTAATAAATATAAATAATAAAATATAATAAAAAATAAATTTTAAATTATTAAAATATAAAAATAATTAAAATATAATATAAGAAGATAAAATGTTAAAATATAAATTTAAAAATAATTTTATTTATATAGAAAATTTTTAATAATTAATTATTATATAAATATTAAAACGAAAAAACAATTACTACTATAATTATAAGACTTGATTATTTATAGAAAATAATATAAAATATATAAGTATCGAAATGTTTCAGTAGCTCAGTAGGATAGAGCGTTCCCCTCCTAAGGGAAAGGTCGCAGGTTCAATTCCTGTCTGGAACACCATATTTATTTTATATCATATATATTTTTTATATAATATATTTGGAGGCAATATTATAAGATGCAAGAAGAATTTATGAGGGAAGCATTAAAGGAAGCAAAAAAAGCATATAATAAATTAGAAGTACCAGTCGGTGCAGTTATTGTAAAAGATGGAGAAATAATTTCAAGAGCTCATAATATAAAAGAAACAAAAAAAGATACAACAAAACATGCAGAGATACTTGCAATACAAAGAGCTAGTAAAAAGCTTAACTCATGGAGATTAAATGATTGTGAAATGTATGTAACATTAGAACCTTGTCCTATGTGTGCTGGAGCAATTATTCAGTCTAGAATAAAAAAAATATATATTGGTGCAATGGATGAAAAAACTGGTGCATGTGGATCTGTTTTAAACTTAATAGAAGATTATAAATTTAATCATAAAGTTGAAATAGAAAAGGGATTATTAAAAGCAGAGAGCGAAAAAATATTAAAAGATTTTTTTAAATATCTAAGAGAATTAAAAAGTAAAAAAAATTAAAAAATGTAAAAAATATAAAAAATCATAAGTTGTAAATTAATTATTAATAAAAATACTATCTAATAATCTATGGAGACGTATCGAAGTGGTCATAACGAGGCTGACTCGAAATCAGTTGGTCAGTGAAAGCTGGCACGTGAGTTCGAATCTCACCGTCTCCGCCATAATACATCTTAGTAAGACTAAAATGATATTTATAAGAGGAGGCAACAAATAAGTGGATAAAGAAAAGAAAAAGCAAATGATTAAGATGAGTATAGCTATTATTATATTAGTAATAATTATATTATTAGTTATAACAATAATGATTAGATATCAAGTTGAAGGGGATAAAAATATGCCTTTTAATTTATCTAAAATCATTGTCATAAGTACTGCAGAGGGAAATGAAACTGATGGAAAGAAAAAATGGAATTTTGATGTATTCCAGAATAATGATATATATTTTTATATAGATAAAAATGAAAATTATTGGGGAGAAGAAAAGACTTTAAAAAGTGTAACTATTGAAAATATAAATATTACTAAAGCTCCTACTAAAGGGGAAATAAAAACATATATGCCAAATAGTGTAGAAGGAAGATTATTTAGTTATAAAGATGAATATATAGTAAATGACAAATTAGAATTCAAAGGAGCAGAAGAAAGTAATCCTCAAACATTAGAAATAGGAAGTAATGGAGGTAGTCTTTTACTAAGCTTTAGCAATACAGGGCTTGGAACATATAGTTCAAACAAAGACGATGAAATTACTCATGATGGCACACTATTAGAAAAAATAGATGTAACAAATGAAGAAATAGGATTCGAAGTATCTTTTGATATAGTGATAACCGTTGATAACTGTAGTTACAGAGGAAATATGAATTTACAATTACCTTGTGGTAATATTTTAGAAGAAGGAACATGCAGTATAGAAGAAACTGATTTTAATGATGTAATTTTTAAAAGAGAATAAATAGAATAATATATTATTTAAAGGATTAATAATGCGTAAAAAATTTACATATTACTCTTGATAAATCAAATAAAAAAGTATATAATACAAATGGTATGAGAGATTTAACTATTGTATGGAGGGGACCAACAAGAACCTGTGAACCTTGTCAGGTCCGGAAGGAAGCAGCAATAAGCAGTAATTCTTGTGTGGAAACTTCCATAGAGTAGTTAAGTTGATCACACCATTTTTTAAAGATAGAGGGTGATATAGATTGGCGTATACAGCACTATATAGAAAATTTAGACCTTCAAAATTTGAAGAGATAGTTGGACAAGAACATATTACAACAACACTTAAAAATCAGATTATTGCAGGAAGAGTTGGTCATGCATATTTATTTAACGGAGGAAGAGGAACAGGAAAAACTAGTGCAGCAAAGGTTTTGGCGAGAGCAGTGAATTGCTTAAATCCAATAGATGGAGAACCATGCAATGAGTGTGAAATATGTAAAGCAGCTCTAGCAGGATCACTTACAGACATAGTGGAAATGGATGCTGCATCTAATAATAGTGTAGAAGATATTCGTTCTATTAGAGAAGAAGTAAATTTCCTTCCAACACTTGCAAAATATAGAGTGTATATAATAGATGAGGTTCATATGCTATCTACAGGAGCTTTCAATGCACTTTTAAAAACATTAGAAGAACCACCAGAACATGTAAAATTTATTTTGGCAACAACAGAACCACAAAAATTGCCGGCAACAATTCTTTCAAGATGCCAAAGATTTGATTTCAAGAAAATACCTAATAATGATATTATAAAAAGATTGGAATATATTGCAAAAGAAAGTAATATTGAGATTACAGAGGAAGCATTAAAATTGATTGCAGTTCTTTCAGAAGGAGCAATGAGAGATGCATTAAGCATACTAGAAAGATGTTTGCAAGACGGAGAAAGCAATATAGATGAAGACAAAATCAAAGATTTAGTCGGAATACCAAAGTTAACATACATACATTCTATAGTTAAATCTTTTATAGAATATGATGTAGAAGAAGCAATTAAATCAGTAGATGTAGTATTAAATGAAGGAAAAGATTTAAATAATCTACTTTGGGAAATTATAAAATATGTAAAAGATATTTTGGTATATAAAGCTACAGGAAAGTTAGAAATATACAACGAAACAGAATTATCAGGGATAAAGGAATTAGCAGAAAAGATTTCAAAAGAAAGACTTTTATACATAATTACTGATTTATCTAAACTTGAAAATGATATGAAATGGTCTTCACAGAAAAGCATATTATTTCAAGTAGAAATAATAAAATTATGTAGCGAAGATATAGTAGAAAGACCTGTGGAAACTGTTAAGAAAAATAGCGGAAACCAGAGTAAAGTTGTAAATAATAATCCAAAAATAGAAGAAGAAAATAAAAAAGTAGATATAAAGCAAAAAGATCCTAAAGAAGATTTTATGCAAGCGGTCTCTAAATTTGGAGAGGTAAAAGGTTGGAAGAACATATTAAATGAGTTAAGACAAAATGGAAAAATAATGATTTATTCAAATTTATTAAAAGCAAAAGCTATTGAACTAAATGATATGTCTATAGGAATAAGTTTTCCAGATGGAATAAATGCATTTGGTAAATCTATTCTAGAAAAACCAGAAAACATAAATGAACTTTCTAGAGTAGTTTCAATGGAATATGGAAAAGATATGAAAGTAAAAATCATTGCAGATGTAAATTCATTACCTAAAAAAGAGGAAAATAAAGAAAATCCAATAGAAAATATGGCTAGTGAATTAGATATACCAATAAATATTATAGAATAACAGAATAATGAAAAACTTTAATATTATAGTTATATAAAAAAATAAAATGAAAGGAAGATTTAAATGGCAAAAAGAGGAGGATTCCCAGGCATGGGAGGATTTGGAGGAATGAACATCAACCAATTAATGAAAGAAGCAAAAAAAATGCAATCTGATATGGAAAAATCACAAGAGGAATTAGCTGCAAAGGAATTTGAAGCAACAGCAGGTGGAGGAGCAGTATATGTAAAAGTATCAGGAAATAAAGAGCTAAAAGAAATTACAATAAAAAAAGAAGTGGTAGATCCAGAAGATGTAGAAATGTTACAGGATTTAATCTTAACTTCTGTAAATGAAGCTTTAAGAAAAGTTGATAGCGAGCAAGCTGCATCACTTGGAAAATACAATATACCAGGATTAATGTAAAAATTTAAATTTAAGAGCAAACAATACAAAGTTTGCTCATATTAAATTTGAAAAGGAAGAGAGAACATGTCATATTATTCACCATCAATTGAAAAATTAATAGAAGCATTTGAAAGATTACCGAGTATAGGAAGCAAAACTGCAGCAAGACTTGCTTTTTATATTCTAAATGCAAGTAAAGAAGAGACAGATGAATTCATATCTGCAATACAAAATGCTAAACAAAATTTAAAATATTGTTCAAAATGTTTTAATATATCTGACAATGATCCTTGTGAGATTTGTTCAAATCCAACAAGGGATAATTCTATTATATGCGTTGTAGAAGATGTAAAAGATGTTGTGGCAATGGAAAGAACGCATGAATTTAAAGGAATATACCATGTTTTACATGGAAGTATATCACCTATGAATGGTATAGGACCAGATGATATAAAGATAAAAGAATTACTTTCAAGACTTATGGGGGGAGAAGTTAAAGAAATAATTTTAGCTACTAATCCTAGAGTTGAAGGAGAAGCTACTGCAATGTATATTTCCAAGCTTGTAAAACCATTGGGAATAAAGGTTACAAGAATAGCACATGGAATTCCTGTTGGCGGAGATTTAGAATATACTGATGAAGTAACACTATCTAAAGCATTAGAAGGAAGACGAGAATTATAAACAAGTTTAGTTTAAACATTTTTTGATCTGTTGGAAGTTGATTCATTTTCAGTATCAATATCATCTATTTTATCAACAGATATAAGAGCTAAAATATCTGCAATAGATGTAAAAAAAGCAACCAATTTTGCTATATCAGAAACAGAATAATTTTGTGAAAAATAAAGTGCTATGCTATTAGCAAGTGCAGTAAGCTCTGCACCAGAAATATCAGAAAGGCGATTCATTATAAAACCTCCTATTTATTATATGTAGGAGGTTTGAATTTTATTAATAAAATTTGAAATATTAAATTAATTTCATAAGAATATTACAAATATCTTTAGTTGAATTTCGTTTAGCAAGTAACTTTGCATTTTTTTTCATATCTTCAATTTTTTCAGGATTATTAAATAAATCTACAATCACTTTATTTGGATCATCATTTTTTCTTAGCCATACAGCTACATTATGAGCTTCTAAAAATTCAGCATTTTCTTCTTCCTGTCCAGGGATTGGATTTATTACAAGCATAGGCAAATCAGAAGCTAAACTTTCACTTGTAGTAAGTCCACCAGGTTTGGTTACAACTAAATTAGAAATACTCATTAGTTCTGGAACTTTGTTTGTGTAATCTAAAACTCTGACTCTATCTGAAGAATTTGATTTATTAACTAAATCTATAAAAGCCTGATTCATTTTTTTGTTCTTTCCTGAGATAGCTATTATCTGACATGTGGTCAAATTGTGGATAAGAGCATCTAAAATTTGTATAGTTCTGTCTTTACCAAGCCCAAATTCACCACCGCCAAAAAATAAAATAACAGGCTTTGTTTTATCCAATTTAAATTCATTAAATATTTCATCTTTATTAAATTGTTGAAAAAACTTCTCAGATAAAGGAATTCCAGTAACATGAATTTTTGAAGATTCAACTCCATAACTTACTAAATATTCTTTCATATTATCATTAGCAACAAAAAAGCATTCCGTAAATTCATGGCCAATTAACCACTGATCATGTGGTGCAAAATCAGTAAGAACTGTTACTAATTTACAATCTATTTTTCCTTTTTTTCTTAAATAGCTAATCATTTGACTACTAAATGGATGAGTGGAAATAACTAAATCTGGATTAGATTCTTTAACTAAATTTTTTAATTTTATAGCCATAATTTTATTGGCTCTGGAACTTACATGACCAAGTATTCCTCTTTGAGAGTGCATATAAATATTTCCCCATAAATTTGGGACTTTTCTTGCCATTTCTTTATATGCACCAGTAGTTATTTTATTTAAAGCTTTATTAATATATTCAATACAATCAATTATTTCAGTTTCTACTTCAAAATTGTCATCTAAGAATTTTTTGATTGATTTGGCAGCAGAAAAATGTCCTCCGCCATAAGCAGCATATAATATTAATATTTTTTTCATAATTTCCCCTTTATATTTTGTTTTAATTCATATATTAAAAGACCGTTCCCTCTTGCTGGTTCATATATTTTGTGCTTTCCAAGTATTCAAGTAAAAAATATATGAACCACGTGGAACTACAGAAGCAAATTAATATATTATTCTATTTTTATGAATTATAAATGTAAAATACTAATAACATTTTAGCATAAAAAATATAAAAAGTCTAAATATTAAGAATAATTTAACAAAATTTACACAAAATATGAGAAAGTTAATTATAATTTATAACTTTAGAAAATTTTTAGTTAAGATTATAAATTTTAATAAGAACAAGACAGAAAGGAATTGGTTTTGTGGGAAAGATAAAAAGTAAATTGATTGACTGGAAAAACAGGTTAAAAGATAGGCATATGTTAACTATAGTGGTGGTTCTATTTTCAATAATAGTTATTTTAGCCATATATATTTATAAAAAGCAAACGGAATATAGACAAGCATCAGAAAACTCATATAATATGGCATTTTATGAAGTAGTAGATTATGTACAAAATGTTGAAGTCTTTTTAGCCAAATCTCTAATAACAAATTCACCAGAAAGTAGTGCTGAAAGTTTAACCAATGTATGGAGAGAAGCAAATTTGGCTTTGGGATATTTAACTCAACTTCCTATAAACAGCCATGAAATAGAAAATACATCTAAATTTTTAAATCAAGTTAGTGAATATAGTTATTCTTTATATAGAAAGAATTTAAAGGATCAAGAATTAACTGAAGAAGACATGAAAAGTCTAAAGGATTTACATCAGTATAGTGTAGAATTAGAAAACACATTAAATCAATTATCAGCAGATATCAATGATGGTAGAATTAGTTGGGGGGAACTCGCGGAAGAAGGAAATGTAGCGTTTGCTCAACAAGTTAGCAATATATCTCAAGATAGTTTTGATAATTTGGAACAAAATTTTCATGAATATTCGGGATTGATTTATGATGGAGCTTTTTCAGAACATATAACTAGAGCAGAAAAAGTAGGTTTAACTGGTGAAAATATTGATGAAGAAGCTGCAAAAAATAAAGCAATAGAGTTATTTAATAATGAGAATATTAAAGAAGTAACATCATATGGAAAAAGCGAGGGAGATATAAACTCATATGATTTTGGAATTACTTTTAATGATGATAGTACTGCTACAGTATCTATTTCAGAAAAAGGTGGACATGTAGTCTTTATGAATAAAAATAGGGAAATATCTGCTGAAGTTATTTCACAAGAAGATGCGGATAAAAAGGCGAAAGAGTATTTAGAGCAAAAAGGATTTCAAAATATGAAAGAAACGTATTATTTAAAGCAAAGTGGAATAGTAACTATAAATTATGCATATGTTCAAGATGATGTCATAATGTATCCAGATTTGATTAAAGTAAAAGTAGCATTAGATGATGGGGAAATACTAGGATTAGAAACAACTGGTTACTTGAATTCCCATACAAAAAGAGATTTAGAAGAACCTAAAGTAACTGTAGAGGAAGCAAAAGAAAGTTTAAATAAAGACTTAAATATAGAAAGTGAAGAACTTGTAGTTATTCCAACTGAATGGAAATCAGAGGTACTTTGTTGGGAATTTGAAGGAAATATTGACGGTTTAGACTTTATAGTATATGTAAATGCAGAAACAGGAAAAGAAGAAGATATACTAATAATCACTAATACGCCAAATGGAACTTTAACACATTAGAATAATATATAATATAGGATCATTAGGGAAGAACCTTTTGATCCTAAAATTTTCCTTGTAAAAAATTATAATCTATCATATAATATCTTAGAAAAAATGTAATATAATTAATATGAGTAAATAAGAAGGGAGGATATAATATATTTTGTAAAAAATATGTTATATAAAAAATATAATGAAAGAGATTTTAGTAAAAGATATACTTGAATTGTGCAATGGTGAAATTATATATGGAAGCAAAAATAATGAAATTAAAGAGGTAAAAAAGGATACTAGAGAAATAAATAATGGAGATACATATATTGGATTTAAAGGTGAACACAATGATGGAAATTTAATGTATTTGGATGCTTTAAAGAATGGGGCACAAATATGCATTTTAGAAAAATCAAGTGTAGAAAATCGAATTAAATTGGATGAAATAAAAAACAATTTTCCGAATTCAACTATAATTTGTGTTGAGAAGTCTATAGAAGCAATACAAGAAATAGCAAGATACAAAAGAAATTTATATAATATTCCTGTAATTGGAATAACAGGTAGTGTAGGCAAAACTAGTACAAAAGATATAATTGCAAGTGTTATGTCAAGAAAATATAATGTGTTGAAAACATTAGGAAATTATAATAATCAAATTGGATTGCCATTAACAGTTTTAAGACTTAAAGATGAAGAAGCAATGATAATTGAAATGGGAATGAATATGCTAGGAGAAATAAGCAATTTAACTAAAATTGCTAAACCAACAGTAGCAGTCATTACAAATGTTGGTACAGCTCATATTGGAAATTTGGGATCAAGAGAAAATATATTAAAAGCAAAATTGGAAATATTAGAAGGATTAGAAGAAAATGGTATATTGATAATAAATAATGATAATGATATGTTACATAAGTGGAATGAAGAAACAAAACATGAAGGATATAAAGTGATTACATATGGAATAGAAAATAAGAGTGATATTATGCCATATAATATTGTATTATCTGAAAATGGAAGTACATATAAAATAGATATCGATGGAAAAACATATAATGTTAATGTATCTGTAGGAGGAAATCATTTCGTATTAAATAGTTTATGTGCGATAGCAACAGGTAGATTATTTAAAATAAATATGGTTGATATATTAGAAGGAATAGCTAATTTTGAATTAACTAAAAGAAGAATGCAAGTAGAGAAAAATAAAAATGGTGTAACAATTATTAATGATTGTTATAATGCAAATTACGATTCTATGAAAGCAGCACTTGAATATTTGGGTAAAACAAATACTAATAGAAAGATAGCTGTTTTAGGTGATATGCTAGAACTTGGAGAATTTTCAAAGGAATTACATGAAAAAGTAGGAGAAGAAGTAAAAAAGAATAGAATAGATATTTTAATTACAGTAGGAAATCTGGCTGAGAATATTGCTAATAAAGCAATGGAAGAGGGAATGAACAAAGATAGTATTTTTATGCGTAGAAATAATAGAGAAGCTGTAGAGCTAATAAACAAACTTGCCAAAAAAGGAGATGCTGTTTTATTAAAAGCATCAAATAGTTTAAATTTTCAAGAAATATTTAATGAAATTATTAATTAAATTTAAAATTAGAAAGGATTAATGTGAAATGTGTAAATTAAAACTGGGTGTTATATTCGGAGGAAAATCTTCAGAACACGATGTGTCAATCACTTCAGGAACATCAGTTATAAAAAATTTAGATAAAGAAAAATATGAAATATTCCCTATATATATTGACAAAAACGGAAACTGGTATGAATATACAAAGGAAGTTTCAAAAATAGATGTGATAGATGTTGGAAATGAAATAGAAGAAAAAAGTCTTATACAAAATATTATAGAATATCTAAAAAAATGTGATGTGATTTTTCCTGTTTTACATGGTCTATATGGTGAAGACGGTACGATACAAGGATTTTTAGAAATCTTAGGAAAGTCATATGTTGGATGTGATGTTTTGAGTTCAAGTGTAAGCATGGATAAAGTATATACTAAAATAATATTTGACAAAGCAAATTTAGAGCAAGCAAAATACATTTATTTAAAAAATATCAACGAAAAATATGTATATGTAGATAAAGAATTTAATGAATATATATATGATTTACATACCATATCAGAACTAATAGAAAAAGAACTTGACTATCCTGTGTATGTTAAACCATCTAATTCTGGATCATCTGTTGGAATAAAAAAAGCACATAATCAAGAAGAAGTGATTGAAGCTATAAAGTATGCTGCTAAGTATGATAAAAAAATTTTAGTAGAAGAAGAAATTAGAGGTAGAGAAGTAGAATGTGCTGTATTAGGAAATGAAAATGTAGAAGCATCATGTATAGGAGAGATTCTTTCGGCTGAAGAGTTTTACAGTTTTGATGCAAAATACAAGAATTCAGAATCTAGAGTAATAATACCAGCAGAGATTCCAGACGAAATTTCAGAAAAAATAAGAAAAAATGCTGTCAAAGCTTTTAAAGCTGTAGATGGAAAGGGACTTTCAAGAGTTGATTTCTTTATAGAAAATGATACTAATAGAGTTATAATAAACGAAATAAATACAATGCCTGGTTTTACGCAAATAAGTATGTATCCAAAATTATGGGAACAAATGGGACTAAGCTATTCGAAACTTTTAGATAAATTAATTGAACTAGCTTTAGATAATAAATAATATAAAATTTGATTTTAGAAAAGTACGAAAGGAATGATGTTGAATGGATTTAGAAAATGATGAAGAAGTTGAACAATTATTAAAGAAAATAGAAGAAAATTTAAAAGAAAAATTATCAGAAAAGAGATATAATCATTCCATTGGTGTAATGAAAAAAGCAGAGGAGCTTGCAAAAATATATGGAGAAAATACAAATAAAGCAAAGCTAGTAGGAATCGCGCATGATATAGCAAAAGAGATGTCCAAAGAAGAAAAGCTTGAGTATGTTAAGAATTGCAATATAGAGATAGATGAAATCGAAAGAAACAATACTGGATTATTACATGGAAAAATTGGAGCAGATATTTGTAAAAAAGAATATGAATTTTCGAAAGAAATGCAAGACGCAATAAAATATCATACTACAGGAAATATAGATATGGATATATTAGCAAAAATAATTTTTGTAGCAGATAAAATAGAAGAAACTAGAAAATATAAGAACGAAAAAAAAGAAAATGAATTGAAAATAGCAAGAGAAATGGCTGTAAATGATTTAGAAGAAGCGGTATTGTATTTAATAGATTCTTCTATAGAATACACAATACAAAAAAAAGAACTGATTCATCCAGATAGCATTAATACGAGAAATAAAATTATTATAAATAGTAGATTAAAAAAGGTATAATTTTAAAATATACAGATAGTATTTATCAAAAGATATATCAGCAATTTTTTCTTACATAATAAGGAAAAAGTTGTCGATATATCTTTTATTCTTTCGCATAATATGGTATAATAATGTTGCTTTTAGGGGGGAGGCTTATGATTTTTAAAGACTATTATAAAATACTCGGTCTTGAGAATAATAAAGTAACGCCAGAAGAAATAAAAACAGCATATAGGGAACAAGCAAAAAAATATCACCCAGATATAAATTCTGAAAATGATTTTTCAGAAGAAAGATTTAAAGATATAAATGAGGCATATAAAGTTTTATCGACACCAGTTTCAAGAAGAAAATATGATAGAATGTGGAACTCGAATATCGGGAAAAAGAAAAAATTTGAGGAGAGCAAAAGGGAAGAAGGTTCAATCTTTAGTAATTTCTTTAATATGTTTTTTGGTGAACAATTAGAAAGTAAGAAAAAAAAGAATATAAGAAAGAAAGAAAAAGTGCCTGTTAAAGGTGAAAATATTGATACAGAAATAGATGTATCAATAGAAGAAGCATATTATGGATTAGATAAAAAGATATCTCTAAGGACTCAAAATGGAAAAATGAAGAGTTTCACAATAAAAATACCAGCAGGTATAAGAAATGGAGAGAAAATAAGGCTTATAGGACAAGGAAAAAATGGTGAAAATGGCGGGAAGAATGGAGATTTATTAATTAAAATAAATATAAAAGATGATAAAAAATTTTCGTTAAGAGGAATTGATTTATATACAGATTTATGTATAGCACCATGGGAAGCCGTATTAGGAACTAAAGTATCGCTAGATACAATAGGAGAAACGATTTTTCTACATATTCCACAAGGTATTGAAAGTGGTGAAAGAATAAAGATACCAGAAAAAGGCTATAAAGATGGAAAAGGTGGAAGAGGAGAACTAATTGCGGATGTTAAAATAATGATACCAAAAACATTAACAAAAGAGGAACTTGGATTTTTTAAAAAACTAAGTGAAATATCAAAATTTAATCCAAGAACCAATTTAGAATAAATATGTAAGAGTAGTTGATAGCTTAACAATGTTAGAAAGTTAACATAAATTTAATGGAAAATATTGACTTGTTGAGAAATATACTATATAATTAATTATAGTGATTCTAACTAAAGACAAGCTATGGCAACGAAGATTCATAGAAAGAGGGTAAATAAAATGGAGATTGTACAAGGTAAGAACTTTAGTATAACTGATCCACAAGGAGTAAATACAGTAATATATAGAATAAATGAAACAGAAAAAGAATATTTAAAAGAATCACCTAAATATACTATTGAAAGATTAGACTATTCAGAAGAATTAAGAGGAGATGTTAAGAAAAAAACTTTTTTCGTAGATGAACCAAAACCAGAAGAAGATTTAGTAATATTGTCTTTTGGGAAAGATAGAGTAGTAGTCAATATGGGAATACTAGAAGACAATAAAGTAACAATTGCAAAAAAACCAACACTTATAAAATTTGATACTCTTTATTCTGAAAAAGAAACAGTTTTTAAAGAGTTTAAATATACACCAAACTTAAAGAGACCAATAACGATAATTGATCCAGAAACAACAGAAGAAATTAAGCCAATATTATATTTTGATAAAGAAACAAATGAAGTTAGAGGAAAGTGTAGATTAAAACCATATAAGTCATATTTTTCATTCGAAATTAGAGATGAGGATAATGGCAAATAGAAAGGGGAAAAAGCATGAGTAGTACAAATGTACATTCAAAAAAGAATATAGAAGTAGTAGGGGGACAAACTTGTTTTACAGAAAATCAAAAAGAACCAGTTGAAATTCCTCCAAGATCTGCAGGAAAATTTTCAAAGAAACTTCAAATTGTAGAAGGAGAAATAGCACAAATACCAGTAAGTGGTAATAGTGTTTTAAAAGATGGAGATTCAATAATTGGAAGATATACTGAAGATGGACAAATTCTATCAGGTAATGCTAAGAATGTTAGAAAATACTTGAATCATAATGAAGGAATGGAAAAATAGAACCAAAGCGAAGGTGAAATAAATGAATTATAAAGTTAGTAAAACCTTAAAAGACAATAAAAAAAGTATAATTATAATAGCTGTACTATGGATATTTTTTACCATAGTACTTGTTGCGCCTATAGGATATTCAATTGGACTAGCATGTGAAGGAGGAGCTTTTGATTTTGAAATATTCCTAGAGTCTGTTTTTACAGAACTTGCGAGTTTTACATCTATAACTAGAGTTTTAGATGCAAATTATATTGGATATTTTGGGAAAACGTTATTGTATTTTTCTATAATATATTTAATCTTTACATTTATAGGATTATTTAAGTCAAAACCAAAGCATGAGTATACAGATATTGAACACGGATCAAGTGATTGGAGCGAAGGTGGAGAGCAATATAGAATATTAAGTAAAAATAAAGGTATAATTCTTTCAAAACATAATTTTTTACCAGTAGATAAAAGAGGAAATGTTAATGTGTTGGTAGTTGGACGGTTCAGGTTCTGGTAAATCTGCATCATATTCAATACCAAATGCATTCCAAATGTTAGGTTCATATGTGTTCACAGATCCAAAAGGAGAGTTATATGATAAAACAGCAGGATATTTAAGAAAGAATGGATACGAAATAAAAGTTCTAAATTTAGTTAATCCCGCAAATAGTGATGGATATAATCCATTATTACATATAAGAAGCGAAATAGATGTTGACGTTATAGCTAATACAATAGTAAAAGGACAAAAATCAGAAACAGGAAGTAGTGATCCATATTGGGATGATATGGCAGAAATGCTATTAAAAGCCCTTATATATTATTTAATGGCAACTAGACCTGAAGAAGAACAAAATTTAGCAAGTTGTTCAGAACTTGTAAGAGCTGCTAATGCAAATGGAGGAAGCAACTTGCTTACAGATTTAATGAATCAACTTCCATATGATCATCCAGCTAGAATGAATTATAAATCAATAGAAATTGCTCCAGAAAAAACTTATGGATCAATTTTAAGTTCATTACAATCTAAACTTGGTAAATTTGACTCAAAAGAAATTGCAGAAGTTACATCAACAGATACAATAGATTTTGATGAAATAGGTTCAAGAAAAACAGCAGTTTATGTTATTTCATCTGATACACATAAAGCATATGATTTCTTACTTACAATATTTTTCTCACAGATGATACAACAGTTATATGATTTTGCTGATAAAAATGGCGGAAGATTAAAAATGCCAACATTCTTTATACTTGACGAGTTTGCAAATATTGGACAAATACCTGATTTTGATAAAAAAATATCAACATCTAGAAGTAGAGGAATTTCATTTAGCGTTATTCTTCAAAACTTAGATCAATTAGAAGCAGTCTACGAAAAATCATATGAAACAATAATGGGTAACTGTGATACACATGTATTTTTAGGTAGTAACTCATATAAAACGGTAGAATATTTTTCTAAAGCATTAGGTGAGAAAACTATTTCTAGAGATAGTAGATCAGTTAATAGAGATAAACAATTTCATAGACAAGGCTATAGTGATTCAGACCAAGTAATGGCAAGAGCATTAATGACACCGGATGAATTAAGACGTATGGATAATGATTTATGTATAATATATGAAAAAGGTTTAAAACCAATAAAAGATGAAAAATATTATTATTTTGAAACTCCAATGATTAAAAAACTTTCTGAAGTAACTTTAAACCATTTAGAATTTGATGTAGGAAATAGAGGAAAGTGGAGAAAATTCAATCCATATAATCCATATGTGGAGGATCAAAATGATAGACCAAAAGATTTAAATGTTGAATCATTAGATGATTTGTTCCAAGATGAAGCAAATGAAAATGATGAAGATTTATCTAAAAATAAAGAAAATAGCAATTTAAAACCAGAAAGCAATAAAATAGAAAATGATATTGCACCAATGTTACCACAAGATGATGAAGAAATAAGAGATTCAAAAACAGATGATGATATAATGTCAGCAGATATACAAAAAGAATTAGAAGCTAAATTCGATGAATTGTTTCGGAAGTTTTGATGAAGACGAAAATTAATAATCTAGAAAACACTTTAAATATTAAAAAATATTTAGAGTGTTTTTTTGATAGAAATTACAAAACAAATGTTTTTAAAAGTCTTG
Source organism: uncultured Clostridium sp. (assembly GCA_946495655.1). Classification (GTDB taxonomy): domain Bacteria; phylum Bacillota; class Clostridia; order TANB77; family CAG-508; genus CALXVA01. The sequence continues at coordinate 7,367 of CAMMDS010000012.1, read as the reverse complement.
ACTTAATTACTTGAGTAATATAAAATTATATAATAATTTTATAGAAAGGAAAGATTAATTTGAAATTTATACATATGGCAGATATGCATTTTGATACACCATTTACAGTGTTAAATAATAGAAACAAATTAGGGGAAAAACGTAGATTAGAGCAAAGAGAAGCTTTTAAAAAAGTTATAGAATATATAAAAATAAATGATATAAAATATCTATTTATTTCAGGAGATCTATATGATAATGAATATATTAGAAAAACAACTATAGAATATATAAATAATTTATTTAAAGAAATTCCAAATACAAAAATATATATTACCCCAGGAAATCATGATCCGTATTTAAATAATTCTATGTATAAAACCTTTAAATGGAATAATAATGTAGTTATTTTTGATGAAAATTTAAAGATTGTAGAAAATGATGATTGTGATTTATATGGTTATGGATTTAATGATTTTTATTGTAAAAATAATATTATAGATGAAATAGAAATAAAAAATAAAGAAAAAATAAACATATTAATTACTCATGGTGCTTTAAGTGGAGGCTCATCATTTGATATGGAATATAATCCATTAAATAAAAACAAATTAAAAGAATTAGGGTTTGATTATATTGCATTAGGACACATTCATAAGCCAGACTATAATACAGAAATAAACCAGAGAATTGTATATCCAGGTTCTACAATTTCGATGGGGTTTGATGAATTAGGAAAACATGGAGTTATATTAGGAGAAATAGACAAAGAAAATATAAAATTAAATTTTATTCCAATAGACGATAAAGAATTTAAAGAGAGCGAAATAGATATTAGTGAAATAAATTCAGAAGAAGAATTAATAGAAAAATTAAATAGTTTAAATTTAGAAAATAATGTTTTTTATAAATTAATTTTAGTTGGAGATAAAAATTTCGAAATAAATTTATATAATATATTTAAATTTATTTTAAATGAAAATATTATTAAAATTAAAGATGAAACAAAATTAAAAATTAATTTAGAAGAAGTATCAAAAGAAAATAGTTTAAAAGGGTTATTTGTAAAAGAAATATTAGAAGAATTAAATAATAATAATTATAATAAAGAAATATTGGAAAATGCATTAGAAATAGGATTAGAAGCAATTCAAAATAATAAATAGTTACAATATATTTTTAATTAAATTTATTTATTATTATTATAATTAAATATTTTAAATTAATATAAAATTGATAATAAATAAAAAATAAAATAAATTAATTTATATCATTTATTTATAATTTAAATAAAACAAATAAAAAATATATAATTATAATAAATAAAAAAATAATAAAATATAATTTTATAATTTATTTTGTTAAAATAATATAAAAATAATTTTTTATTAAAAGGAGAAAATAATTTGAAAATAAAAAATATAAAAATAAATAATTATGGTAATTTAGAAAATAAAGAAATTAATTTAAAAAATAATATAAATATAATTTATGGAAAAAATGAAAGTGGAAAATCTACTTTATTAAATTATATAAAAAATATTTTTTATGGAATTTCAAAAAATAAAAATGGAAAAGAAATATCTGATTATGAAAAATATAAACCTTGGGGAAAAGATGATTATTCTGGAAAATTAAAATATGAATTAGATAATGGAGAAGAATTTGAAATTTATAGAGACTTTAATAAAAAAAATCCAAAGCTATTTAATAGTAATTTGGAAGATGTTTCAAAGGAGTTCAATATTGTCAAAAAGGATGGGATACAGTTTTTTTATGATCAAACGAATGTGGATGAGACCATGTTTACATCGACTGTAGTTGCAATGCAAGACGAAGTTAAACTCGACAAACAGGAACAAAGTATATTGGTTCAAAAACTTGCAAACCTTGCGGGAACAGGCGATGATAAAGTATCATATAAAAAGGTTTTAGATAAACTTAACAAAGTACAATTGGAAAAAATAGGAAGTGAAAGAACACAAGGCAGACCTATAAATATTGTCAAGGATAGAATGAAAAATATCGAAGTTGTCTTAAAGGAGCTGCAGTCATATCAAAAAGACAAACAATCAACTGATGATAAAAAAATGCTATATTCACAAAAAATCGATTCCCTAAAAGAAGAATTAAACTTACTTCAAGATATCAACATAATTATATTACGTAAACAAAAAGAAGAAGAGAAAATAAATATAAAAAATAAATATAAAAATGAAAAAAATGAAAAAATTAATGAATTAATTTTTCAAAAAAATAATTTAAATAATAAAAATAATGAAAAAAATAATTTAAATAAAAAAATAAATATAAAAAAATATATTTTAATTTTATTATTTATTTTATTAATAAATATATTATTATTTATTTTTAATAATAATTTTATAAAAAATAATTTTATAAATATTTTTAATTATTTTTTAATTCCAATTTATTTAATAGTAATTTTTATCCTGGAAAAAAATAAAAAAGAAAATAAAAAAATAAAAATAAAAAATGAAAAAATTAATAATGAAATTAATTTGTTAAATAAACAAATAGAATTATTAGAAGAAGAAAAAAATAAAATAGAGGAAGAAATAAAACAAGAAGAAATTAGTATAGATAATGAAATAGAAATAGAATTAGAAAAAATTAAACAAAAATATAAAAATAAATTTGATATAAATAAAATTTTGGATCAAATTGAAAATAATAATATTAATAATTTAATTTATAGAGTTCAAGAAGAATTAAATAATAATAGATTAGAGTTACAAAAGATAAACATAGAAGAAGAAAATATATTAAATAAATTAGAAGATATGATTAGTTTGAAAGAAGAATATGAAAATTTAAAAGAAAAACTAAAATTATTGGAAGAAAAAAATAATTCTATAAATTTAGCAAAAGAACTTTTGACTAGAGCATATAACAATATGAAAAATAATATTACTCCAAAATTCACAGAAAATCTGTCAAAAAATATATCGGTTATTTCAAATAATAAATATAAAAAAGTAGGTATAAATGATGAAAAGGGATTAATTGTAGAAAATGAATATGGTGAATATATACCTGCTGAAAGATTGAGTATTGGTACAATAGATCAACTATATTTATCTTTAAGATTATCAATGATAGATGAAATGTCCAATGAAAAAATGCCAATAATATTAGATGAGGCTTTTGCATATTATGATGATTTAAGATTAGAAAACATTTTAAAATTTTTAAATGAACAATTAAATAACCATCAGTTAATTATATTTACTTGTACAAAGAGAGAACAAAAAATATTAGATAATTTATCAATAGAATATAATTTAGTTGAATTATAGCTAAAAATAATGTATAATATTAATGTTATTTTAATATGTAAGGAGAATATTTATGTTTCAAAAGTTAGATGCTGTAGAGAAAAGATTTGAAGAATTAACTGAAAAAATTAGTGATCCTGAGGTTATAGCCAATCAAAATGAGTGGAGAGACCTCATGAAAGAACATGCTGAATTAGAACCAATAGTAGAGAAATATAGAGAATATAAAAAAGTTAAAAAAGAATATGAAGATGCAAAAGAAATGATGGAAGATCCATCTATGGATAAAGAATTAAAAGATTTAGCAGAAGCTGAAATGTTAGAAGCAAAGGAAAAACTTCCTGAGATAGAAGAAGAAATAAAAATCCTTTTGATTCCTAAAGATAAAGATGATGATAAAAATGTTATATGTGAAATTAGAGCAGGAGCAGGAGGAGAAGAGGCGGCTTTGTTTGCAGGAACTTTATTTAGAATGTATTCTATGTATGCAGAGAGAAAACATTGGAAATTAGAAATTCTAAATGAAAATGAAACAGGTCTTGGTGGATATAAAGAAATTTCTTTTATGATTACAGGAAAAGGTGCATATAGCAGATTAAAATTTGAGAGTGGTGTACATAGAGTTCAAAGAGTCCCAGATACAGAAGCAAGTGGAAGAATACATACTTCTACAGCTACTGTAGCAGTACTTCCTGTAGTTGAAGATGTAGAAATAGAAATAAATCCAGCAGATATTAAAATGGAAGTATTTAGATCATCTGGAGCTGGAGGACAGCATATAAATAAAACATCATCAGCAGTAAGACTTATACATGAACCAACTGGAATTGTAGTAGAATGCCAAACAGAACGTTCACAATTTCAAAATAAAGATAATGCTATGAGAATGCTTAAAACTAAATTATATGATATAGAAAAGCAAAAACAAGATAGTGAAGTAAGAAATGCAAGAAAATCTCAAGTAGGTAGTGGAGATAGAAGTGAAAAAATAAGAACATATAATTATCCTCAAGGACGTATTACAGACCATAGAATAGGATTATCTATATATCAAATGGAAGATTTCCTAAATGGAAACTTAGATGAAATGATAGATAATTTAATTGCTGCGGATAGAGCAGAAAAATTAAAAGGTGATGAAGAATGATAAATTGGGGACAGACCCCAATTTATCATCTATAAAGAATAAAAATAGACTTATTAAAATAGATATAATAATAAACCAAATGAAAGGAAGAGATATTTTGGAGAATATTATTAAAACTACTTTGATAGGTCTATTTTTTGGTACTTTTGGAACTACTGTTGGAGGTATAATAGGTGTAAAATTAAAAAGAACATCAAATAAATTTTTGAGTTTTATATTATCTTTTGCATCAGGTTTGATGACTGCAATAATATGTTTTGAGCTAATTCCAGAAGCATTAGAGATTTCAGATTTATTCGTTGTTATATTAGGTATTTTATTAGGAATAATAATGATGATAATATGTGATATAATTGTGGATAATAAGTTTAGAAAATCAAATATAACTGTAAATAATTCTTCTAGTGTTGATATTAAAGGAAAGAAGCAATCAGGAAAAAATATAAATAAAAATAATTTGTTGAAAACAGGTATTATAGTTAGTATAGGCTTAGCAATTCATAATTTTCCCGAAGGTTTAGCTATAGGTTCTGGATTTGAAGCTTCTCTAAAACTTGGATTATCTCTTGCAATAGCAATTTGTTTTCATGATATACCAGAAGGAATATTCCGAAGTAGACACCAAGTGAAATATGCTAGATAAAGACGATTTGAATTCGAAAATAAAAGAATTAAAGTATAGACAAAATAAAATGATTATTATATAATTAATATGCAAGGAGAGTGAATGATAATGATGCATGAGTTTGTGAAATATCCAGATGAAACACTAGTTGTTTTTTCAGATGTACGAAAAAAAGAAAACGGAGCAGAATATTTAATAGTATGCTTTGAAAGACCTACGAACAATGGATTTGATACTGTAATATTTGAACTCCCTAGCTATAATATTATTAAACAAGAAGGTAACTATTCTGAAAAAGAAATTAAACAATTTAGACAAGTAGTTGAAAAAGGAGCGGCATTCTTTTTTGAAACAGCAAGAAATGGAGGAATGCAAAGTGCCTAATTTATTTGATTATTTGGGATATAAAATATATTTTTGGGCAAATGAAAATTATGAACCAATACATGTACATATTTCAAAAGGAAATCCAACCTCTAATTCAACTAAAGTTTGGTTAACACAAAGTGGTGGCTGTATTTTAGCAAATAATAGCTCTAGAATTCCTGAAAAAGATTTAAGAAAATTAATGAAAGCAATAGAGGTTAACTTCTTTTACATTGTATCAGAATGGAAAAGTTTTTACGGTACAGAAAATACTAAATTCTATTGTTAATATTTATACATGCCTAGAGATTACAAAAATGTGGCGTGTTATTTAGGATTATTAAAAAATGTTTTAAATACATCTCTATTGACTAGACAGAGATGTGTTTTGTGTGTGTAAATATTTTTTTATATTTTCTATGTCCTCTTTGTCTTTAGGCTTATTCCTCTTTATTTTAAAATCTAAAATAGTTTGTAAATTCTCTAAATTATATTTTTCTCCCATTTCCATCTTAAAATCTTCTTTTTTATCTACAACAATTTCTAAATTATCATTTATTTTATAAAAGCCACATTCGTTTTTCCTTTCATCTGTCAAATTAAATTTATCCTTTATCTGGTTAAATAATTCCTTAGAAATGCACAAATCTAAATCATTAGCTTCTTCTTTTATACCCCTTAAAACAAGAGAAGCACCAGACAACACATAATATTCATCTTTTGGAAAGTTTAATTCTTTTAGTAGATTCAATAATTCAATTTTTTTCATATAGACCTCCTAACAAATTAAAGATATTTATATAATACTACCACACAGCAATAAATTCAATAAAATTTAGAAGAAAATAAGGAAAAGTATAATAAAGTGTGGTATGATGTATTAGGGAATTAAATTATTGTGAAAATGGAGAGAATGTAATATGCCACATTATGAAAGATATGATAGTACACAAATAAAGAAATCAAAAGAAAAGAAGGAAAGAGCAAAAGCAAAAGCTGGAAAAGGAAACATAGAACAAGCTGACACACAGTTCATTATTAAGAAGACAAATGAAACTACAGGAATAGTTATTGAGACTAGATATAATGAAGCAACTATACTTTATAATGGAAATTTAATAACGGCTCGATTAAAAAAAGGTGTTAATGCAGTTTGTAATCAAACAGTATTTCCTGGAGATATTGTAGTAATAGGAGAAGAAAAGCAAGGAGAATATTACATAAACAATTTAATTGCAAGAAAGAATGTATTATCAAGAACTAAAAAAGATAGCACAAGGAATAGTCCAAATGCAGGTAGTAGCCATAATATTGCAGCTAATATTGATATGGCTGTCATTGTAGTATCAGCAAAGACTCCTCCATTACACCCAAAATTTATAGATAGATACTTAATGATTTTACAAGACAATGACATTGACTGTGCTATATGCTTAAATAAATCGGATTTAAAAACAGAGGAAGATGAAAAAGTATTAGACATATATAGAAAAATAAAAATACCAGTAATAGAGACTTCAACGATGGATAGAACAGGTATAGAAGAGTTAAAAGATATTTTAAGAGGAAAGCAGGCTATCTTTGTAGGACATAGTGGTGTTGGCAAATCATCCTTAACAAATGCGTTGATGGATACTGACGAGATAAAAACATCACATGTTAGTGAAAAAAGTGGAAAAGGTAGGCATACAACTACATCATCAAAATATTATATTTGGGATGAAAACTCATCTATTATTGACACGCCTGGAATAAGGAGCTTAGATATATCTAACTTTAAGCCAAATGAAATACAAGGATATTTTCCTGAGTTTGAAGATTGGGGTGGACGTTGTAGGTATTCTAATTGCTTGCACTACAAAGAACCAATAGAAGGTTGCATGGTAAAACAGGCCATAAAAGCTGGAATTATTAGTAGAGAAAGATATGAAAGTTATGTTAGAATTTTGCA
>CAMMDS010000011.1 GCA_946495655.1 uncultured Clostridium sp. | reverse complement strand
CTTATCGAGCTGGATTCTTTGTTTCTTGGGCTCCTATTTCAGGACACCCTCTTCAATTTTATTTTTTATTCCAATCTTCTTTATTTGTTTGTCTTTGTCTCGCTATAGCTAATGCGTAATCTGGGACATCATCTGTTATTGTAGATCCTGCTGCTACAAATGTTTCATCTCCTAATGTTACTGGAGCTACTAAATTTGTATTTGAACCTATAAATGAGTGATTTCCTATTATTGTTTTGCTCTTATGAAGTCCATCATAATTACATGTAATTGTTCCACAACCTATATTGCATTTTTCTCCTATTTCACAATCTCCCATATATGAAAGATGTGGTACTTTTGTTCCTTCACCAATTATTGCTTTTTTAATCTCTACAAAACTTCCTATTTTAACTTTATTTGCTAATTTGCATCCTTCGCGTATATATGCATTTGGACCAATTTCACAATCTTCTCCTATTTCTACTCCTGATTTAATTGTAGTATTAGGATGAATTACAGTATCCATTCCAATTTCTACATCATCATATATATATGTAGTATTTACATCTTCTATTGTTACTCCATTTTTCATATGCTCTGTATTTATTCTCATTTGTAATACTTTAGTAAGCATTTCTAATTGAATTCTATTATTAATACCTAAAATTTCTGTATTATCCTCTACAATTACCGCACCTGTTTTCAAACCTTTTTCATTCATTATTTGTATAACATCTGTTAAGTAATATTCTCCTTGTGCATTATTTGGTTTTATTTTATCTAATGCAGATAATAATTCTTCTATATCAAAGCAATAAATTCCTGCATTAATTTCCTTTATTTCTTTTTGCTCATCTGTAGTATCTTTTTCTTCAACTATTGCTGAAATATTTCCACCTTCATCTCTTACAATTCTTCCATAGCCTGTTGGATTATCATAAATTGCTGTTAAAAGTGTTGCATATTCTTTATTTTCTATACTTTTTTCTAATAATTTATTTAGAGTTTCTGGTCTTATTAATGGTACATCACCATTTAAAACTAAAACTTTTCCTTTTTTTCCTTTTAAATATTCTTTAGCTTGCATTACCGCATGACCTGTTCCTAGCATTTCTTCTTGAAAAGCATATTTAACATTATCACCTAAAACTGCCATTACTTCTTCTTTCATGTAACCTACTACTGCTACAATTTCATTTACTCCTGCTTTTTCTGCATTTTCAACTGCTCTTTTTACTATTTCTTTTCCATAAATTTTTTGAACTAATTTTGATTTTTTGGATTTCATTCTTGTGCCTTTACCTGCTGCCATTACTATCGCCATAATATTATTTTCCATTTAAAATCACTTCTCCTTTTAAGTATGTTTTAGTAATATTTTATGCTTTTTCTTACTAAACGCTATCATTTTATCATATAAAAATTTTTTTTGCAAATCTTTTGAGAAATTGGGGACAGACCCCAATTTCTCATTTTATTTTTTTAGCAAATTTTAATTATTTAGTCATAACTTAGAATTTAGATAATATACATTAAATAAAGTTTAGTACAAACATTTTTAAGGAGGTTATTTAATTAATGGAGGAGAATTTAAAATTATATCAAGATATAGCTAATCGTACACAGGGCGATATCTACGTTGGTGTAGTAGGTCCAGTAAGAACGGGTAAATCTACTTTTATAAAAAGATTTATGGATTTGCTAGTTATTCCAAATATTGAAAATGATTATAAAAGAGAAAGAGCAAGAGATGAGCTTCCACAAAGTGCTGGTGGTAGAACAATAATGACAACAGAGCCAAAGTTTATTCCGAATGAGGCGGTGGAAATTACAATTGGTGATAATTTAAAACTTAAAACTCGTTTAGTAGATTGTGTCGGCTATCTTGTAAATAATGCTATAGGATATTTAGAAGATGATATGCCTAGGATGGTTAAGACTCCTTGGTTCGAAGAAGAAATTCCTTTTGAGCAAGCAGCTGAAATTGGAACTAAAAAAGTTATTGAAGAACATTCTACTATAGGAATTTTAGTTACTACAGATGGTAGCATTACAGATATACCCAGAGAAGATTATGTTCAAGCTGAGGAAAGAGTTGTAAAAGAACTTAAAGAACTTAATAAGCCATTTGTTATAGTACTTAATTCAGATGATCCTTTCTCTGACTATACTAAAAACTTAGCAGTTGAATTAGAAGAAAAATATCAAACTTCAGTTATTCCTACTGATTGTTCTAGACTTGACATGGAGGATATTAATGATATTTTCGGAAAAATTTTATATGAATTTCCTATAGAAAAAATGAATATTAACTTTCCTAAATGGGTTGATGGCTTATCTGATTCTCACTGGCTTAAAGAAGAATTATATAATGAAATTAAAGAAGCTTTTTCAAATATACGCATATTAAAACAAGTAAATAATGGAGTAAATTTATTACAAAATACCAAGATTATAAATAAAACTGTTGTAGAAGAAATAAAGCTTGGTGAGGGTACTATAAACATTTCAATAAATCTATATGATGAATTATTCTATAAAGTTCTTACAGAAATTTCAGGAGTTGAAATTAGTAATGAAGGAGATCTATTCTCTACAATTACAAATTTAGCTGAAACAAAGAAAGAATATGATAAGATAGCAAATGCATTAGAAGAAGTGAAGGCTACAGGTTATGGAATTGTAACACCATCAATAGACGAACTTATTCTTGATGAACCTGAAATAATAAAACAAGGAACAAGATTTGGAGTAAAATTAAGAGCTCGTGCTCCATCAATACATTTAATAAAAGCCGAGATTGAAACTGAGGTTTCTCCTATTGTTGGAAGTGAAAAGCAATCAGAAGATTTAGTAAATTATTTACTCTCTAATTTCGAAGATGACCCTACTAAAATTTGGGAATCAAATATATTTGGAAGAAGTTTACATGAACTTGTAAATGAGGGATTACAAACAAAACTTGCTAAAATGCCAGTAGATGCACAAGCAAAACTTCAAGAAACACTAGAACGTATAGTAAACGAAGGTAGTGGCGGATTAATTTGTATCATACTTTAAGTTCAGCAACTTGAACAAAAGGGACTACTGCCTTTTGTTCAAGTTTTTAAATTTTTGGGACACTCTTTCATATTATGGAATCCATAATCCATTTTTATGAGGAGTGTCCCAATTTTTTAAGTTTCTGAACAAAAGGCAGTAGTCTCTTTTGTTCAAATCTATTTTAATCAACTCTTTTATATGAAAATGTATATACTCCTTCTACTCCCCATAATGCTCCCTGAGCAGCACTAGTGGTTTCAAGTCTTAATTCTATTTGATTTTCTTTTAAAGTAATTGTTCCATTTCCACTATTTTCCCAATTATCTGTATAAGTGAATGTTCCAACATTTTCTTGAATATTTACATCAATATTGTCTAAGTATGCTTCTCTTTGGGTTGGAGCTGGACTAGTTAATTTAAAATCAAATCTCATTTGATTTTGTGTATATCTTTCTACATCTAGCTCTACTATATTAGTATTAATATCTGAACTCATTTGATTCTGGAATTCTTCATCTGTAATTAGATTTTCTTCTCTCATATCTAAAATATTGTCAATTTCTTCACCATTTCTATATGCTTCTTCACTTATATACCATTCTCCTACATAACTATTTTGATTAGTAGTTCCTTGTGTATTTGTTGTGTTTGAATTTAATTGATTTGTATTTCCATTTTCAGATGTATTTGTCTGCATATCATTTACTAAAACATTATCTGTAGTTTCGCCATTTGTTTCAGCTATTGCAGATGTATTATCATCTCCGATTTCATTTAAAGATCTATTAGCATCCCAAATTGCATAACCAAATATAGCTATGATAACTACGATAATTACAACAAAAATAATAATATTAGTTCTTTTCATAAAAACCTCCTCATACATTAATTTTTTACATAATTTAATTTAAATATTCAAAAATAGTATAACATAAAGAATAAAAAAATACTACATATTTTTAATTTTATACATATTTTCTTTTTTTTGGGAAAACATATATTACGAAAAAAACTATGAGGAGGATTGATATAAATGAAGATCACAGATGCTTTTAAAAGAGTATTTTTTCCAATTGAAGAGCCTTCTCATCATTTTACTCTTCCCGCTTCTGGCGAAACAGTACCTAATACTAACAATCAAGTAGAAGAAGTTGATACTGTAGAAGAAATCTTCCCAAGCATTGATGTAAATATTGAATATATTAAAGTTAAATATAATTTAATGATTAATAGTGATATTGTTTTACGTGAATTTATTTTAACAGCAAGAAATAAACAATATAGAGCCTTTTTACTCTTTATAGATGGAATGGTTAACATGGATTTAGTTAATAACTATGTTCTGAAACCATTAATGCTAAAAAATACTTCTAATTCTTTTGATGGTAACCAAAATCAAGTAATTTCTGAAGCTAAAGCTAATAATATAACCGTAAGGAAAGTTAAAAAATTTGATATGAAAGAATATATTTTAAATTCTTTATTGCCTCAAAACAATGTAAAAATCAAATCTAAATTTGAAGATGTATTTAATGGTGTTAATTCCGGTAATTGTGCTTTATTTATTGATACACTAAATATTGCTTTTGATATTGATATAAAAGGCTATAGTACGAGAAGTGTATCTAAGCCTGAAAATGAAGTTGTAATTAGAGGTCCCCAAGAAGCTTTTGTAGAAAATCTTCGTACTAATACTAGTCTAATAAGAAGAATTATTAATAATGAGAATTTAATTATTGAAAATATTCAAATAGGAAAAGTTAGTAAAACTAGTTGTGCTCTATGTTATATGAAAAATATTGCTAATGATGATTTAGTTGCAGAAGCAAAATATAGACTTAACAATATAAATATAGATTACTTAGTTTCTTCAGGGCAATTAGAGCAATTATTTGAAGATAATAGTAAGTACAGTTTGCCTCAGGTAATTGCTACTGAAAGGCCTGATAAAACAGCTACTCGCATATTAGAAGGTAGAGTTGTTGTTCTAGTTAATGGTAGTCCATATGCATTAATAGTACCAGCAACATTTATAGATTTTTTAGAATCTCCAGAAGATAATAATATAAAGTTTCAGTTTGCAAACCTTTTAAAGCTAATAAGAATTGGTGCTTTTCTAATAACTCTTTTCTTACCTGGTTTATATGTTGCTATTACAAGCTTTCATCAAGAATTTATACCTACAGAATTATTGTTTGCAATAGTTGCCTCTCGTGCTTCTGTCCCTTTCTCAATTATACTCGAAATAATTATTATGGAACTTTCTTTTGAGCTTATTAGAGAGGCAGGTTTAAGAGTTCCTACACCAGTCCGGTCCTACAATTGGTATTATAGGCGCTCTGATTATTGGTCAATCAGCTGTTGATGCAGGTATCGTTAGCCCTATTTTAATTATAATAGTGGCAATAACAGGTATTACCTCATTTGCAATTCCTGATTATTATCTAGCATTTCATTGTAGAGTAAGTCGTTTTGCTTACATTATCTTGGGTTATTTTGCAGGTTTGCTTGGAATTGCTATTGGTGCTTTTATACATCTTCTTATTGCAAGTAAAATTCAATCTTTTGGTGTATCTTACTTAGATCCATATATTCCTTCTAAAGGTAAAATATTTAATGGATTATTTAGCTCACCTACATGGAAAAGAGAAAAAAGATCTGATTTTCTTGATACAAAAAGAGAAGAAAAACAAGAGCATATTAGTATGAAATGGAAATATCCAAATGGCTAGAAGAAAGGAGTAGTTAAATGAATTATACTAAACTTGGAAATTTTGAAGCAGTTTGTTTAATTGTGGTTTTGTTTGTAAATCATATTGTATTAAATTTACCACAAATGATTTTAGATAATTCAGGTACTGCTTCAGTGCTAAATTGTATTTATATATTAGCACTTGTTCTAATTTTTGCTCTTCTCGTTATTAAACTTTTAAAAAATTTCTTAGGACTTGATATTATAGACATATCTGAATATTTGGGTGGAAAGCCATTAAAAATATTAATTGGAATTCTATGCATTAGTTATTTAATTATTGAATCTGCATTTTTAACAAGAATGTTTTCAAAAAATCTATTATTAGTATATTTTGAAAATTACCCAATTTCTTTTATAGTATTTTTATTTTTATTTGTTGCAGTTGTGGCAAATCTGATTGGAAAAAAATCAATTATAAAAGTGAACACTATTGTTGTTCCAATAGCATTATTTAGCATATTGTTCACTCTTATATTTGTAGTAGATTTATTGAAAATAGAAAGATCTCTACCTATATTAGCTAATGGTGCTAGTAGCATATTCTTGACTGGAGCAAGTAATATATTTGCATTTAATGGTTTATTCTTCCTCTTCTTTATCTCTCCTTTATTAAATAAAAAAGAGGATACTTCAAAAGTAACTTTTGCTTCTGTATTAATATGTGGAATATTTTTAATTTTAGCTATGGGATTACTTGTATTTGCTTTTTCAGATATATACTCAATAAGCAGAATTTCCCCTATTTATTTTATAATTGTAAACAGTAGGTTAACTGCTTTTCTGGAAAGACCTGAAATGATATTTATATTTATTTGGGCACTTGCTCTTATGTCTTTTATAAGTATAGCAGTTATGTTTTGCTTAAATATATTTAAGAAACTAACTAACATGAAAGAAGCAAAATCACTTGCTGTTACTGTATGCACCATAATTCTTATTGTTGCTTTACTTATTGACAATATTTTTACATTAGAAACCGTAGCAAATGCATTTTATAAATATGGAACACTGATTCTGGTTTTTGGAATATTTACACTAATATTAATTGGTGCAAATATAAAAAAGAAAATATCAAATAAGAAAAACAGCCCTAATTTAAAAGAATAGTATTGGAGGTGTTTATGAATAACAAAGCAAGAAAAGTTTTTGCAATAATTATTTTTCTTCTACTTCTTATAATCTCTAGTACCAATTATTATGGTATTAAAGGAATAGATAATTTAGCTTATGTAGTTGCCATTGGTTTAGATAAAGGAGATAATGAAAACTTGAAATTAAGTCTTCAAATTTCTGTTCCAAATAGTGGAGACAGTGGGTCTAGTAGTTCTTCTCAATCTGCATCTGTTGTAGTAGATTCTATAGAATGTCCTTCTATAAACACTGGCATCAATTTATTTAATAGCTATTTAGGAAAAGAAGTTAATCTATCACATTGCAAAGTTCTTATAATTTCTGAAGAATTGGCAAATGATGGTATTGGTGAATATTTATATACTCTTACAAATAATATTGAATTTCGTACAGATTCTAGCATTATCATAAGTAAATGTGATGCCAAATCATATTTAGAATATTCAACACCTTTACTTGATAAAGTATCAGCTAGATATTATGAAATTGCTCCTTCTTCAAGTGAATATACTGGTTATACAGAAAGTATTAGACTTAATGAATTCTTTTCAGCAGTAACAGATAGTTTCTCTGAGCCCGTAGCTATTCTTCGGTTCTATTAATTCTAAAGAAACTCAAAAATCAGACCAAAATTTACCTGACACTTCTTCATATTATACTGCTGGTCAAACACCAATCACAGGTGAACCTGGTGTTGAAACTATGGGGCTTGCCGTATTTAATGGAGATAAACTTGTTGGTGAACTAGATGGTTTTGAATCTATTTGTCATCTAATTATTTCTAACAAATTAAAAAATGCTCAAATACGAATACCTAGTCCTATTGAAGAATTAGATTATATAGATTTGTATATTGAACTTGATAAAAATACTCAAAGTTCTGTAAATATTGTTAATGGCTCTCCATATATATCTTCTAAAGTTAAAATTACTGCTAAAATGCAGTCTATGAACAACAATATTAATTTGAAAGATGAAAGTATTGTTTCTAAAATTGAATCCTCTGCTAAAACGTTTTTAGAAAAACACATTATTGATTATTTATATAAAACATCTAAAGAATTACATGCAGATATTGATAGCTTTGGGTTATATGGATTAAAATATTTTACTACTAAAGCAGAATGGGATGATTACAACTGGCTTCATCATTATAAAGATGCTTACTTTAATTTAGATGTTGATGTTAATTTACGTTCAAGCTATCTATTAGTAGATACTGCAGAAAATAAAGGATAAAATACATTTAATTCAGAAAGGATTACTAAAATGGAAATTATAATTTTTTTTGCATCTATTTATGCATTTTTAGAAACTGCAATAACTGGATATTTTGAGTATACTAAAAACCAAAATAAAGGTGTTGGAATACTTTTATATGTTTTAGCTCTATTTTGTTTAATTGCTCCTAATTTTGTTCAATTGTAAGAAAGGCATTTCGCAGGGTTAGCCTCTGGAGTAACGGCGAAATACATTTCCTCGCTTTGCTCGGACTTTCTAAGGTAGCCTAACCTTGTTGTATAGGAAAAATCGCTAAAAAATACTGAGATGTTAAGAAAAGCATCGATTTTTCCTATACAATAAAGAAAAACAGAGTTGGCAAATTAATTATCTGCCTGCTCTGTTTCTTCTTGTGTATTAGAATTATCTTCTAAATTAACTTTTTCAAAATCTATTTGTCTTGTTTGCTTATCAGCTCTTATAGCTCTTATCCTAATCTTGTCTCCTATATGATACATTGTTTTTGTTTTTTCTCCAAGTAAAGTTTTTCTATCTTCATCATATATAAAATATTCATCACCAAGCTTATCAAATCTAATCATACCTTCTACAGTATTTTCTAACTCTACAAACACACCAAATGAAGTAATACTTGAAATAATTCCATCATATTCTTCTCCAATATGTTTTTCCATATATTCTGCCATTTTAATATCTACACTTTCTCTTTCAACCTTTTGTGCTATTTTTTCTCTTTCTGATGAAGTTTCAGCATATTTAGTTGCTTGTGCAGCATATTTTGCAATTTCTTCGTCTGACAAATTATATCCTTGTTTTAAGTATTTAGATATTATCCTATGAATAAATAAATCTGGATATCTTCTAATTGGAGAAGTGAAATGGCAATAATATTTACTTGCAATGCCAAAATGTCCTTTGTTTTCACTTTCATATCTTGCAACTTTAAGTGTTCTTAATATTAAATTAGATATAACCATTTCTTCTGGTTTCCCTTTTATTTTATCTAATACTTCTGCAAAAGCTGTTGGATGCACTTCTTCTTTATTGCACTTAACTCTATAGCCTAAGTTAAATAAAAATTTATTAAGCTCAGTTACTTTCTCCATGTCTGGTGATTCATGCACTCTATATATAAAAGGAGCTTCAAGCCAGTAGAATTTTTCTGCAACTGTCTCATTTGCTGTAAGCATAAATTGCTCTATTATTTCATTAGCAAATGTTAATTCATATTTAGTAATATCTATAGCATAACCATTCTCATCAAGAATAACTTTTGTTTCTGGAATATCTAAATTTAAGCTTCCTTCTTTGTTTCTTCTTGCTTTTAAAATATGTGCTAATTCTCCCATTAATTTAAAATGTGGTATATATTTTTCATATATTTTTACAACTTCTTTGTCAGAATTATCTAATATTTTTTGTACACCAGTGTATGACATTCTTTCTGTTACTTTAATTACACTCTTAAATATATCAGACGACACTACTTGTCCCTTGCTATTTATTTCCATCATACATGAAATAGCAAATCTATCTTTTCCTGCATTTAAACTACATATTCCGTTAGAAAGTTCAACTGGTAACATAGGTATAACTCTATCTAGCATATACACACTAGTACCTCTTAAGATAGCTTCTTTATCTAAAAACGAACCTTCTTTCACATAATGGCTAACATCTGCAATATGAACACCTAGTAAATAATTTCCATTTTCTAATTTTTTAACATTTACTGCATCATCTAAGTCTTTTGCATCTTCTCCATCTATAGTAAAAATTTCTTCATTTCTTAAATCTTTTCTGTTTTCTATATCATTAGGATCTACTTCTTGCCTAATTTTTCTAGCTTCATTTATTACTTGTAGAGGAAATTCATATGGTAAATCATATTCTTTCACCAATGATAGCATGTCCACTCCTGCTTGATCTATATATCCAATTATTTCTATAATCTTTCCTTCTGCACTTTTATCTTTCTGTGGTAATTTAGTTATTTCTACAACTACTTTTTGATTGTTTTTAGCTTTTAGTGCATTTTTCTTAGAAATATATATGTCCGATCCTAGCTTTTTGTCATCAGGAATAACGAATCCGAAATTTCTACTTTTCTGATATGTTCCTACTACAGTATTCTTATCCAAATCAAATATTTTACTATCTTCTTTAACTTTTACAGTTTTTTTCTTTGAAATACGTTTCTTTATCTCCTCAGTTTGTTTCTGATTTGTCTTTTTCTTTTTCTGCATTTTTTCATTTATTTTATCAATTTCTTTTTTGCTTATTTTTTTACTCAAAATCCACCCTTCTCTCTTTATATTTGAATAATATATTTAAGAAAAAAGAACATATATAAATTCTTACAATCTATATATGTTCTAAATTTATTTCCACATAATAAACTTCTACATTACAAATAATATTGAAAGTGCTATTGCAAGTACAACAAATAATACTCCTGAAATTACTGTCATTCTTTTTAATCTTCCTTCTTTTGTTCTACCTTTATTTTGCTCATAGAAATTATTTGCTGCTGCTCCAGTAACTGTTTGTGAAGCTCCACTTTGGTCTTTCGCTTGAATTGTTGCAAGCACTATTAATACTATACAAACTAAAACATATATAACTAATACTATATTTCTTATTATTTCTATCATTAATCTCAAATCCTTCCTAATCTTCTCTATTTCGTAACATTAAATATTGTACCATATATTTTTAGTCAATGCAAGTATTTTTAGACAGATTTTACACTAAGCAAAATCAAATTTGTTACAATTCACAGCCCAAAAGAAAAATAGGTTTGTAATATAATTGTAACTAAAATGTAATATAAAAATTTTAATATATTTTTTCTTAATAAAATTCGACAATACATGAAGTACTCTAATTAGGCTAATTTGCTTAGTAGAGTACTTTTTGTAATTAATTTAGTTTTCTAAGATTAATTTTTTATCCAAAAGCCACATAAGTAATCCTAACGCTGTAACACTACTGTAATGTAATTGTAACGTGCATTTTCAGCGTTTTTGTTGTATAATATGTTTATCAAATTTAAGGAGAAAAAAATGGTAAACGGATATAATAGTTTGTATAAAGATTACGAAAATTTACTAATTAAAAATGATAAATTATCTAAAGAAAATAGAGATTTAAGATATATGAATACTCTTCAAGAAAATCAAATTCAAACATTAATGAGAAATGAAGAAAAAGCCAAAAAGGAAATAGAAGAACAGCAAAATCTATTAAAAGAAAAGGAATTTGAAATAGCCAGATTAAGAGCTCTACTAAATATAGATGGGACAAATCATGGAATACCAACATCTCAGACACCGATTAATAAGAAAAAAGTAATACCAAATACAAGGGAGAAAACTGACTTACCACGAGGTGGACAAAAAGGACATGAGAAACATAAATTGGAAAAATTTAGTGATAGTGAAATAACAGAATATTGTGAACATGGTATGGAGCAATGCCCATGCTGTAGTAGTGATGCAATAAAAGAGACTGGGAAAATAAAGGAAAAAGATGAATTAGACTACAAAATAGTAGTAGAGAAAAAAAGACATAAGTTCATAGAATATAAATGTGAAAAATGTGGAAAGACATTTCATCAAGAAATACCAAATAATTTAAAAGAAGAAAATCAATATGGACCACAAGTACAAGCGTTAGAGTTAACACTTATGAACCAAGCAAATGTAACAATGAATAAAGCACAAAAAATAACATATGGTATGACTAATGGAGAAATAGATTTAAGTGAAGGATATATAGCCAAATTACAGAAAAGAGCAGCACAGAAATTAGAAGAGTTTATGAAAGAAATGAAGGGAGAAATAATAAGACAAAAATTATTGCATTGGGATGATACAGTGATAATGATAAATACCAAAAGAAGTTGCTTAAGATTTTATGGAACAGAGAAATTAGCTATGTATACAGCACATTCACAGAAAAATAAGGATAGGCTTGATAAAGATGGTATATTAAATGTATTGCCAGAAGGAACAGTTGTAGAACATGACCATAACCAAGTAAATTACAATAGTGAATACAAATTTACAAATGCAGAATGTAATAGACATTTGATTAGTGATTTAAAAAAGGTAATAGATAATTTAAATCATAATTGGGCAAAGAATTTAATAAAGCTATTAACGAAAATGAATAATAAAAGAAATAGGTTAATAGAGAAAGAAAAAGAAGAATTTGATCAAGAAGAGTTAAATAAATTTGAAGATAAATTCGAAAAGATTATGTTGGAAGCACATAAAGAGAACGAAGAAGAAGGACAAAAATATTATGTCGATGATGAAGCCACACTAATACTTAGAATACTAGATTTTAAAAATGAATATTTGTTATGGATATATGATTTCGATGTTCCATTTACGAATAATTTAAGTGAAAGAGGATTAAGGGGTGCGAAATCAAAACAAAAAGCATCAGGGCAATTTTGGAGTGAAGAAAGTGCAAGCTGGTATGCAACAATAAGAACATACATAGAGACATGCAATCGAAATAATATTAATATATATAATTCTCTGGTTATGCTGTGTCTTGGAAAGCCTTACACACTACAACAAATATTAAACGGAGAAATTGAACAGTAAGTTATATACTAAAATAAGAGAGAATAATATAAATTATTCCCTCTGGTTTTAGTGTCTTTTTATTTTTGGCCGTGAATTGTAACTCAAATTTGTTTTAAAATATATTTTTCACATTAAGTTTTGTCTTCTCTTGAATATGCTCTAGTATAAATATGCACTTTTCTAATTCAGGAATTATTTCGTCATACTTTTTTATTTCACTAAAACCCCTCATAGTAAAAATTTGAGTTTCTACTTTTTCTAACTCATCATGTTCTATATAATATGCTAATTTTTCTTGATATTCATTCCACCTATTTTCTATTTCATTTACTTTTCCTGATACATCTGCATTTTCTTCCTGTATCTCAGCATTTAAACTAGCTTCTTTTAATATATATAATTCTTGATTCATTTGAGCCACACATTCTTTAGTATAATTTTGTGTAATTATATTTCCAATTATAATTAGGACAATAATTATTATACAAATAATTAGTTCTTTCTTCACTATTTACTCCTTTCTGAAGATTATAAATTATATATATACTCATTTTTTCAATCTTAAGGTCTGTCCCCAAAACGACAAGGTTGTCGTTTTTAGGCCTGTCCCTATAACGACATTTTCTCTTGGCAGAAGATTTGGCCTTTTCCATCAATAGTTACTATTAATGCTTGTTCTGGCAAAATTTTAAATTTGCTTAATTCTTTTTTTAACCAATTATAATCTTTTTGTAAAATTTTTAAATTTTCATACATAACTTTTCCATCTAAAACTAGATCATATGTTATGCCTTCATATTCAGGTTTTAAGCCTAAATCTCCTATAGTAACATTTTTCTTATCTGGTTTTTGTATTACTGTAACTTGTCCGCTTGTTTCTAATATTGCATATTCTACATCTGATATATTTACTACATTATTTCCTCTTAATCTTTCTTCTAACTCATTTACAGTAAATCTTTCTTTTCTTAATGTTTTTTCATCGATTCTGCCTCTATATATTAGTATCGCAGGTTTTCCACATAAAATTTGTCTTGCTTTAATACTTTTTATATTTACTACAGATATAATTAAATGCATTACCAATAATGCTAAAATTGGTATTATACCATTTGTTATTGGTATTCCTGCATCCGCCATTGGTGTTGATGCTAGATCTGCAATCATTATTGATATGGCAAGCTCAAATGGTTGAAGTTGTCCTATTTCTCTTTTTCCCATTAATCTCATTACGATTAGTACTATTATGTATAAAAATACAGTTCTTATAAAAGTAATTAACATTCTTTCTCCTTGTTTAATGAACATTTAATCCATTATATATTTTTTATTCATTTTTATTTTTTGCAATTTTTTTTATATTATGCATCACATTTTGAATAAAATATTTTTTTTCGTAAATAATATGAGTAATATCAAAGATTATTTTATTTGTTTTTTGTAACGGATATATTATTTAAGTTTTTTGAAATTTTGAAGTTTTCTTTTGTTTTTTCTATCTCTTTATTTTTATAGAATAATCTTTGATATTGATTATATTTTAAAACCACAATACATTTTAATGTTTGCTTTAATCTGTTTAAATGGATTTAAGGAGGTTTATATGGAGAATAATCAGACTCAAACTAGAAATAATACTTCTACTGTTTGGCAAGTTGTCGGAAGGTTAATTACAGCTGCAATAGTTCTTGCAATAACTGCATTTTTTACACCAGGTTTTCACATTAATAATATATGGACTTTAGCTGCTGCAGCAATAGTTCTAACTATTATAGATTATTTAATTACAAAATTTACTGGTTTACATGCTAGTAGTTTTGGTAAAGGTTTTGTAGGATTTGTTCTAGCAGCAGTAGTATTGTATGTAACTCAATATTTTGTTGCAGGATATACAATATCATGGATTGCAGCTATAGTTGGCGCTTTAGTTTACGGTGTAGTTGATTACTTTTTACCAGGAGAAGCATAAGCAAAAAAAGCAATTAGGATTTTTTCCTAGTTGCTTTTTATTTTTGTTGTATCAGTATATATCTTATAATTAACTTTTGATAAATCTATCTTTGCATTACAGTCTAGTTTTTTGTTCTTTTGGTTTTATATTTAATTAAATATATTTTAAATTTGGGGCTAATCCACATTTCAATTAAATCTGCTTGACTTTTAATTATGGTAAATTCGACATAATTAAAATATAGTACGATTTTATTTTAAATTATTTATCTATTAGTATACTATTATTATACAATTCATCTGGACAAATATCTATCTCTCCAATCCATTCTATAGAGAGGCCCGCTATTTTTACTGTTTTAAATATACTAGGATTTTTTAATTTTTCAAATTGTTTATATTTTAAATACGGTGTTACATCAAAAATTCTTTTTTCATTATTGTCGAACGTTATTAGTAATTTATAATCATTCATAGCTTTTACATCAATAGCTCTAGGTCTCATAAAATTAATCACTCCAATCCTTTTATTTTAATAATTTCACCATCTTCGTTATATGAATACCATGCTGCTTTTAATTCTTCTTCGTGAATTGCAATCCAAGCATCTACTAATTTCTTTTGTTTATTAGGAAGTTTTCCATCAATTACATCACCTGATAAAGACATAGACATTTCATATTCATTATATTTAATATGTATGTGTGGCTCATTATGATGACCTCCTAACTCTTTATAAATATATATAAGAATACCATAAAATTGTGATATTAGTGGCAATACATCACCTTCATTATAACATTAATTTTACTTTTCCACAATTATTTTTGATTTTCTATAATAGACATAAAAATTAATTGAAAAAATTTTTTAGAAAAAAAGACCTAGATACTATATATTTTATATATCATCTAGGTCTAAAAAAGTCAATATGATTTTCCTAAATTACTATTTTACTTACTCCTCTTCCTCATCGAATTGACTGTTATACAAGTCTGCATAGAATCCTCCCTTAGCTAATAGTTCTTCATGTGTTCCTTGCTCTACTATGTCCCCTTGATTCATAACTAAAATCAAGTCAGAATTTTTAATCGTAGATAATCTATGTGCTATTACAAAACTTGTTCTTCCCTTCATTAGGTTATCCATTGCAGCTTGTATTTGTACTTCTGTTCTTGTATCTATTGAACTTGTTGCTTCATCTAATATTAATATCTTTGGATCTGCTAAAATTACTCTTGCGATTGTAAGTAATTGTTTTTGTCCTGCAGATATATTTGAAGATTCTTCATTGATTACTGAATTATATCCTTTTGGCAAAGTTTTAATATAATGATGTACATGTGCTGCTTTTGCTGCTTGAATAACTTCATCATCTGTTGCATCTTCTTTACTGTATTTAATGTTATCTTTTACAGTACCTCCAAATAGCCAAGTATCTTGAAGTACCATACCAAACATTTTACGAAGCTCTCCCCTGTCAAAGTCTTTTACATTATGTCCATCTACTAATATTTCACCATCTGTTACATCATAAAATCTCATAAGAAGTTTTACCATTGTTGTTTTTCCTGCTCCTGTTGGTCCAACAATTGCAATTTTTTGTCCTTCTTTAACTTTTGCACTAAAGTCTTTTATAATTATTTTATCTGGATTGTATCCAAATTTAACATGTTTGAATTCTACATTTCCTTTTAATTTACTTGTATCTATATTTCCTTTTGCTGTAACTACTTCTTCTGGTTCTTCTAGGAATTCAAAAACTCTTTCTGCTGCTGCTACCATTGATTGCAACATATTTGAAATCTGTGCAATTTGGTTAATTGGTTGTGTGAATTGTTTGTTGTATTGTATAAAACTTTGTATATTACCAACAGTAATTGTTCCATTTATAGCTAAGTAACCACCTGCTACTGCAACTCCTACATAGCCAATGTTAGATATAAAGTTCATTACTGGATGCATAAGTCCTGATAAAAATTGTGATTTCCATGCTGATCTATATAGTTCATCGTTAGCTTTATCAAAAGTATTTACAACTTTATCTTCTGCATTAAATGCTTTTACAACAGTAAGCCCTCCATAAATTTCTTCTACTTGACCATTTACATGTCCTAAATATTCTTGTTGCCTGCTAAAGTATTTTTGTGATCTTCCAACGATTATTTTTACAACAAATCCTGCAATAGGTAAAATGACTAATGAGATTAGAGTCATTTGCCAACTAATAGAAAACATCATAATAAGTATACCTATTATTGTACAAATAGATGTAATAATTTGTGTTATACTTTGGTTTAAGTTCATACTTAAAGTATCAATATCATTTGTAATTATTGATAGAACTTCTCCATTTGTCCTTTTATCAAAATAGTTCATTGGAAGCCTGTTTATTTTTGCAACTATATCATTACGTATTCTGTATGTAAGTTTTTGTGCTATTCCTGTCATAGTAAATCCTTGAACAAAGGAGAATATTGCACTTAATAAATATAATCCAAGAAGTAATAACGCAATTTGTGCTATTTTGCCAAAGTCTATTCCGCTTCCACCAGATAGTTTACTTACTAAACCATTAAATATCTCTGTAGTAGCATTACCTAATATCTTTGGCCCTACAATAGTAAATATTGTACTGCCTATAGCAAATATTATAACTACTATTAATCCTATTTTATATTTTGATAAATATGAATCTAATAATTTTTTAGTAGTTTTCTTAAAATCTTTTGGTTTTTCCGTTGTTCCTTGACCTCTTCTCATAGGTCCTCCCATTGGTCCTGGCATCTATTCTCCTCCTTTCCCATTTAGTTCTTCTTCAGATAATTGTGAAAGAGCAATTTGTCTGTATGTTTCATTGTTTTGTAATAATTCTTCATGCGTACCTTGACCTACTATTTTACCTTCTTCTAATACAATTATCTTATCTGCATTTAAAATAGTACTAATTCTTTGAGCTACTATAATAACTGTTTTATTTTCTGTTTTTTCGGCTAAAGCTTCACGTAATTTACTATCTGTTTTAAAATCTAATGCTGAGAAACTATCATCAAATATAAATATTTCCGGATTTTTTGCAATAGCTCTTGCGATAGATAAACGTTGTTTTTGTCCTCCAGATACATTACTTCCTCCTTGAGCTATTGGATCTTTATATTTTTCTGGTTTTCCTTCTATAAATTCTGTTGCTTGTGCTATTTCAGCTGCTTTTACCATTTGTTCATCAGACATATTGTCATCAGCATATTTAATGTTTGATTCTATTGTTCCAGAGAAAAGAATTCCTTTTTGAGGTACAAACCCTATTATATCTCTTAAATCTTTTTGTGCTACATCTTTAATATTAACACCATCAACCCAAAGTTCTCCTCCTGTAACATCATAAAATCTTGGTATTAAATTAACTACTGTAGATTTACCACTACCTGTACTACCAATTAATGCTGTAGTTTTTCCAGGTTCTGCTGTAAAATTAATGTCCTCCAATATTTCGGTATCTGCATCTGGATATCTAAATGAAACATTTTTGAATTCTACTAATCCTTTTTTATCAGGATTAAATTTCTTTGTTTCTTCTTTATCTTTTATACTTGGTTCTGTTTCAATAACTTCATTAATACGTTTTGCAGAAACAGATGCTCTTGGAAGCATAATTGATATCATAGATATCATTAAGAATGCCATAACGATTTGCATTGTATATTGTATAAACGCCATCATATCTCCAACTTGTAATGTTCCAGCGTCTACATTATGTGCTCCTACCCATACGATAAGAACTGTGATAGAGCTCATAATAAACATCAAAAGTGGCAGCATCATTGACATTGCTCTGTTTACAAATACATTTGTTTTCATTAATACTTTATTTGAATCATCAAATCTTGCTTCTTCTTTCTTTTCTTTATTAAATGCTCTAATTACAGGAAGTCCTGTTAAAATTTCTCTTGAAACTTGATTTAATTTATCTATTAAATCTTGTAATTTTCTAAATCTAGGCATTGCAACAATAAATAGTGTTCCTACTACAAATAAAATTGCAACTATTGCCACACCAATAATCCAAGCCATAGCATTATCACTTGTTGTAAGTACTTTTACAAATCCTCCAATACCAATAATTGGTGCATATACAACAACCCTGAATAAAATTGCTATTAATTGTTGAATTTGTTGAATGTCGTTTGTACTACGAGTTATTAGAGATGCCGTTGAAAATTCTCTTAATTCTGCTGTTGAAAAACTTAAAACTTTTTTGAAAACTTTGTCTCTTAAAGTTTTTCCTAGTTTTGCTGCAACTCTTGAAGACAATAGCATAATTGTTACTGCTGAAATCATACTAATTAAAGCTATTCCAAGCATTTGTAGTCCTGACATTAATATGTAATCATTTTGTAGTTTGTCTGTATCAACACCTAAATTGATGTATACTTGTTTTACTGCACTTATTGCTGCTTGTTCTTTTATTGAATCAGACATTTGAGATACATATCCTGTAAACTGTTCTAATACAACTTCTTTCTGAGAATCTGGCATTTGTTTAAGCATTTCCATAATAGACATATTTTCAAAATCTAATATTCCTTCTGTTGGCATATTAGGCGAATTATAGATTTCTAAGTTTTGATCAGAACTTATGCTTTCGCTTTGATTTGACATCTGGTTCATAATTTCTTGTTTAATTTGATTTGCAGTCTCTTCATTTGTTACAGCACTATATTCTACAAGTGGACTAGATATCAAATCAACTAAACTGCTTAACTGTTCTTCATCTAAATCTTTTAAAACATAGACTTCGTTATTCTCTATGTCATAGTCTTTACCAAGATATTTTTTAATTACTTTTTCTTGGTACGAAGTTGGATTATCTTCTACTAATTCATAATTAGCTAATATTTGTTCATCATCTTCCGTAAAAAACAATATATTTTCCATATCAGTTTCAGATACAACTTCAGGAGCTGCTTCTTCTATTCCGCCATACTGTATTCCTACGTTTACAATCTTTGATGTATAGTCAGGAAGTGCTAGATCAGCTGCTGCTTGAATACATAGAAGAATAACTATGATTATAACTGATACCCATGAATTCTTTAGATTTCTTAATACTTTTAGCATATTTCCTCCTTCTATTTTATTATATTCATTCATATTGCAAGTATATATTATAC
The DNA here is from genome assembly GCA_946495655.1 of uncultured Clostridium sp. Classification (GTDB taxonomy): domain Bacteria; phylum Bacillota; class Clostridia; order TANB77; family CAG-508; genus CALXVA01. Next base: position 26,010 of record CAMMDS010000011.1, on the reverse strand, counting down.
TTCCTTTTATTAATATTGTCAATTAGTTTGTTCCCGAACTTTTGTGAATTTTTTGTGAACTATGAGAAATTGGGGACAGACCCCAATTTCTCATTTTGTTGCAATATTATCTATTATATGATAATATATGAGAAATTGGACTTTGTCTCTAATTTTTCATATCATAAAGGAGATTATTTTCATGCAAAATATAGTTATGAATAATAAAAAATTTGATGGTAAACGATTAAGTGATTTTCTTTATTCTAGTTTTAACGGCCTTACAAAAAACACTTTATATAAAGCTTTTAGAAAAAAAGACATTAGGATTAATAATGTAAAAATAAATGAAGATACTCTTATTCATATGAATGATGAAATAACTATATATATTGTAGATGAATTACTTTTTAAAAAGATAAATATAGAGAAAATATATGAAGATGATAATATATTAGTGGTCAACAAGCCTAGTAATATTGAAGTTCTTGGAGATAATTCATTAACGGAGTTCTTAAAAAAAGAATATTCATATATTTCTCCATGTCATAGATTGGACAGGAATACAAAAGGCTTAGTTTTATTTGCTAAAAATGAAGAATCTTTAAATATTTTACTAGAAAAATTTAAGAATAAGGAAATTGAAAAACATTATTTGGCCAAAGTTTATGGAATACCTGAAAAAACTAATCAAACACTTTCTGCTTATTTATTTAAAGATAATAAAAAATCCATGGTATATATTTCAGATGTTCCCAAAAAAGGATATGTTAAAATTGAAACTTCATATACTTTATTAGACAAAAATGAGAGGAATAATTATAGTATATTAGATGTAGAACTTCATACCGGAAAAACTCATCAAATACGCGCACATTTAGCACATATAGGACTTCCTATCATAGGTGATGGTAAATATGGTATTAATGAAATAAATAAAAGATTTGGGTGTAAAACTCAGGAATTATATAGTTATAGCTTAAAATTTAATTTTCAAACTGATTCTGGTATATTAAATTACTTAAACGGGAAAACAGTTCAAACTAAACCATTTAAATAAAAAGTTCTCTTATTTGTTTTCTTTTTGCAATTAGCTGTATTTTATATATATAAATTTAGCGAAGGAATACCTTTTTCAAAAAGTATGAAAAATATGGAATGGAAAGTGATTTGAATTAGAAATTCTTAAAAGATTTTGTTAGGGAATCTCACACACTTGTGAGGGCGCTGACAAAATCCATCTTAGAATTTCTATAAAAATCAGCTTGACCGACATATTTGAAATACTTTTTGAAAAAGGTATTCCTTCGCTAAACATAATTACTAAATATTTTTTTAATAATTTCTAAATATTTTTCTTATATAAGTTTTCTAAATAATATTTCTAAATAAAATTCATGCCTGTCCCTTTTGTTGCAAATTGTCCCAAAAACGCCTGTCCCCAATGTACCATTATTTTATCAATTCTTGGAATTCTTCTGCTGAGATTACTTCTTTTTCTAATAATGCTTCTGCTACTCTGTCTAATTTGTCTCTGTTTTCTCTAATTAGTTTTTGTGCTGTAGCATATGCATTATCTAATAGAATTTTTATTTCTGCTCCTATTGCATCTCCGAATTTTTCTCCAAGCATTTGTAATTCATAAGGGTCTTCCTCTGTATTTATTGAAATTGGTCCTAATGTTTCACTCATTCCATATTTTGTTATCATGTCTTTTGCTATTCCTGTTGCAACTTCAATGTCATTACTTGCTCCAGTTGATATATCATTTAGTACTATTTTTTCTGCTGCTCTTCCTCCCATTAGTGCAACCATTTTCTCTTCCATTTCTGTTTTTGAGATATACCATTTATCTTCATTAGATTTATACATAGTATAACCACCAGCTACCCCTCTTGGTATGATTGATACTTCTTTTACTCCTTTTTGTGTTTCTAATCTGCTACTTACTATGGCATGTCCTGCTTCATGGTATGCAGTAAGTTTCTTGTCTTTTTCTGATATTACCCTACTTTGTTTTTCTAGGCCTACTGTTACTTTCTTTACTGCGTCTTCTATATCTTTATTTGTTATTGCATCATGTTTATTTATAGTTGCAATTATCGCTGCTTCATTTAAAATATTTGCTAAATCTGCTCCTGTAAATGTTGCTGTGTCTTCTGCAATACTTTTCAAATCAACATCTTCTGCAAATTTTTTGTCTTGTGCATGGATTTTTAATATTGCTTCTCTTCCTTTCATGTCAGGAAGTCCTATTGTTATTCTTCTATCAAACCTACCAGGTCTTAATAAAGCTTTATCTAACATCTCTGGTCTGTTTGTTGCAGCTAATACAATTATGGTTTCATCAGTATCAAAACCATCCATTTCAACTAGCAATTGATTTAGAGTTTGATTGTTTTCAGACTCTGCTCCTCCGCTACTATTTCTTCTAGAGCCTATTGCATCTATTTCATCTATGAAAATTATACATGGAGATATTTTCTTTGCTTTTTCAAATAATTTTCTTACTCTTGAAGCTCCTAAACCTGCAAACATTTCAATAAATTCTGATCCACTCATTGATATAAATGGAACATTTGCTTCACCTGCTATGGCTTTTGCAATTAATGTTTTACCAGTACCAGGTTGTCCACAAAGCAATACACCTCTTGGAATTTTTGCTCCCATTTTATTAAATCTTTCAGGATTTTTTAAGAAATCTACAATTTCTATCATTTCATGTTTTTCTTCTTCTAATCCTGCAACATCATCAAATGTTACTTTAGATTTTGTAGTCTCACTGTCATATACTTTTCCTTTATCTCCAAGCCCTTGCATTTTGAAGAATAATAGGATAAGAACTACAAGTAGTATTGTAGGTAATAATGAGAAAAGAGTTGATGAAATTGATAAAAATATATTAGTTGGTTTTTGTACAAGTTCAAATTCATTTCCTTCTTCATATTTTTGTTGAATTAATTCTATAAAAGCTTGTGTACTTGGAATAATACATGTTTTTTCTTCTTCAACATTTTTTAATTTTACTTTTGCAGTAGTACTTCCTACAGTCATTTCAACTTTTTCTACATTTCCATCATTAATCTCCTGAATTAATTCTGTATATGCAATTTCTTTTTCGTTTGGATCTGATTTACTAGCAGTCATAAAATACATTATTGCAATTATAGCAATCATAACTACTACTAGAATCCCAAGTAATATATACTGTCTATTTTTATTTTTCTCGTCTTTTTTTTGTTTCTCGTCCATCGATACTGTTTTCCTTTCTATCTAATTTACTTAAGCATTATCCCCTTCTGGAGTTTCTCCAATGTCTCCATCTTCTTTTTTCTTTTCTTTCTTTTCTCTGTCTTGCTTCTCTTTCTTTTCTTTTTCTCGTTCTCTTCTCTCCTGTTCTTCTTTTTCCTTTTTTTCTTCTTCTTTTCTTTTGAGTTCTTCTCTAACTTTTTCTTGCTCTTCTATTATTCTATTTAGTTCTAATTGTTTTTTTATTACATCTGATTTAATCATTAATATCGCTGTTATAATATAAATTGAAGCAATTGCAGTATACATTATTTGGAAATATTCTATAGTAAATCCAGTGAGTCTATTTACAACAAAGTATATCATGTTTAAAATAAGTGGTAATGTTAATGAATACGCTGCAATATTATATATTGCACTATATTTTAATCTTAAACCAGAAATTCTTGTTATTATATATGCTAATATAATAAGCAATAAAATGTCTATTAAAATACTAGATAAATATACAATAAACATATAAATCAATATTATAGCAGCAAATGCAATTAAAAATCTGTAAATAGGTTGTCCTGAAAGCATATTTAAAATTTCAGTTTTGTCTATTTTATTTATATTATACTGCTCTGAAATAGTTTTATACGAATATTCAATTAATTTTGTAGAAAATTCATTTTTTAAAAGTATTTTATCTTTTAAAATCAATATTCCAATTGGACTAGATTCTATTTCTTTTATATTTTCTTGAACTTTTTCTTCATCTGTATTTTCTGTATTTATTATTATTTTAGCAGTTATAAAATCATCAGTATTTATTTCAGTAATTTCTTCACCACTATTTGTTATTACGCTAAGTTCATAATTTTCATATTTTATTTCAGCTATTTCATTATTTATATATTCTCTTGCTCTACCAACTAGTCCATTAAATTGATATGTTAAAGTAAGAGAAATAATTATACTAAATATTAGGATAAGTAAAACAATATATCCTATTGTTCTACTTATCTTTTCAGCTGCTAATACTTGATATCCATCAAAATCAAATATACTAGTTTTTACTTTTTTAAAAAACGAAAGTTTTTCTTTTTCCACTTTGTGCTCCTTTCGCTATATTTTTTCTACTGTCATTCCTTCTTTTGTGTCTTTTACTATATAGCCTTTCTCTTTTAGACAATCTCTTATTTCATCTGATAAAGCCCAATTTTTTTCTTCTCTTGCTTTTTTTCTTTTTTCTAATAATTCCTCTATTTCATCAGGCAATTCTAAAGCTTTTTGCTTTTCTAAATATTTTTCAGAATTTTTCAAATCTAATCCCAATACTTTGTCAAAGTCTAATAATAAATCAGCTAATTCTTTTGACTTTCTATCATTTCTAGCTATTTCCCATACCACACTCATTGCCAAAGGTATATTTAAATCATCATTAATAGCTTCTATAAATTTTGATTTATATTCTTTGATTGTATTTTCGTCAATATTATCATTTCCATTTTTGTGTTTTATATAACTTTCTCTTAGTCTATTAAGAGCTTTTTGAGATGCCATAGCTCCCTCAAAAGTAAAGTTTAATTTAGTTCTATAATGTGCTGTATAACAAAATAATTTATATGCTAATGGTTCTATCCCTTTTTCTTTTAACTGAGTTATAGTATACACATTTCCTAGACTTTTAGACATTTTGCCGCCATCAACTTGTAAAAATTCAACATGCATCCAAATTTTTGCTGGTATTTTTCCAAATGCTCCTTTACTTTGTGCTATTTCATTCTCATGATGTGTTGGAATATGGTCTACTCCTCCTGTATGAATATCAAATACTTCTCCTAAATACTTTCTAGACATTGCTGAACATTCTAAATGCCAACCAGGATATGATAATCCCCATGGACTATCCCATTTCATTATATGTTTTTCAGGTGCTTTTATCCAAATAGCAAAATCATATGGATTTCTTTTTTCTGGATCAACATCAACTCTTGCTCCTGCAATTTGATCTTCTACATTTCTATTAGATAACACAGGATATTTATCTAATTTAGAAACATCAAAATATATTGCTGTACTTGTTTCATATCCATATCCATTTTTTATTATTTCTTTTGCAAATTCTAACATATCTTGTATATGCTCTGTTGCTTTTGCTATTATTTCAGGCCTTTCTATATTTAATGCATCCATGTCTTTGAAAAATGCATCTGTATAAAACTTAGCTATTTCGTATGGACTTTTATTTTCTTTTCTTGCTGCTTTTTCCATTTTGTCTTCGCCTTCATCGCCATCTGATTCTAAATGTCCAACATCTGTTATATTCATTACATGTTTTAATGTATATCCATTATACTCTAAAACTCTTCTTAAATTATCCATGAATATATATGTTCTAAAATTTCCTATATGAGCATAGTTATACACAGTTGGTCCACATGAGTATATTCTGACTTCATTCCCATTTAAGGGAACAAAGTCATTTTTTTGCTTAGTTAAAGTATTATATAATTTTAATGCCATAAAGCCTCCAATTTACTAATTAAATTTTTAAATAATAGAAAATAAAAGTTTTTTCTACACAACTGTATTTGTGTCCACTATTGTATTTGTAGTCGGATCATCTATTGTATTTGTATTTTCTCCTGGATTCACTATATTTCCAGGTTCTTCTGGAATTTGTTCAACTATATCATTTACTGTTAAAGTAATTGTTTCGCCTTTCTTTAATAAAGTGCCTGGTTTAACGCTTTGGCTCAATACTACACCATCTGCTTTCGTCTCATCACTTTCATATACAATTTCTAATTTAAATCCAGATAAAGCTTTTCTTGCCTCTGCTTCAGTTTTACCTACTACATTTTCTACATTAGCAGTCATTGTTGCTTCTGTGTGTTTATCACATGTTTCTGTTATTTCTTTATATTTATTTCCTACACTAGTATCCCAATTTGGATTAATTTCTTTCTCTGGTGTAGACAAATATGCTTTTTTCTCTGTTTTTGGACAATATTCTGTAGCAAGTTTACCTGTTTCTGTACATATATCTACAACCTTATGTCCATCACACTTACCTGGTACTGTTCCAGACACAAACACTTCTGTATATGTTCTAGTACATTCATCTGTAGCAGCTCTACCAGAATCCATACATATTTTTGCACTTACTATATTGCTTGGTTTTTCAAATCTTTTTCCTTCTAAATCTTCATGTATATCACTCATAATTGCTGCCCAAATATTTCTTGCTATATTTCCTTCATAACCTGGTATATATTCTTTATGATCATATCCATACCATGTAGCTGCTGCATAATATGGTGTAAATCCACAAAGCCAATAATCACAATAACTTGTAGTTGTACCTGTTTTAGCTGCAACATCCATTCCTGGTATAGCACATTGTCTTGCTGTAGCCGATCCAGGTGTACCTACTACTGGTGCTGTTAATATACTAGATAAAATATATGCATTACCTTCAGACATCACTCTTCTTGTTTCTTGTTCTGCCTCTAAGATAACATTACCATTTGCATCTTCTACTTTTGTATAATATGTTGGTTCTATATATTCTCCTCCACGTGCAATCATTGCATATGCTGCTGCCATTTGTAGTGGAGATACACCATCATAAGTTCCTCCTAATGCTAAAGCTAAACCTGTTTCATGTTCTTTTGTCAAAGTTGTAATTCCTGCTTCATTTATAAAATCAATTCCATTTTCAATTCCAACATTTGAAAGTATCTTCATGTTTACTACATTTGAAGATTTTTCAATTCCTTTTCTTACTGTAATTAATCCGCTATATCCTGTAGAATTGTTATATGAGTCTCCTCCAAACTTAGTAGGTGAATCGTCATATACCGTTGCTGCTGTGATTACACCATTTTCTAAGCCTGGTCCTACTGCAACAAGTGGTTTGATAGCAGATCCTGGTTGTTTTTCTATGTCAGAAGCCCTATTTAACCCATATGTTGGTGAATCATCTCCTAATCCTCCTACTTCTCCTACTACTTGACCTGTTTTATGATCCATAATTACCATACCTGATTGAGTATGATCTCCTTCTTCTGCATTTTTACTTGTTGCTGGTTTTATATATTTATCTTTTAAATATTCTTTCTCCATTCTATCTTGTATGTCTGAGTCTTGTGTTGTATAAATTCTATATCCATTGTTGTATACTCTTGCTTCTGCTGCTTCTTTATCTATATCATATTCTTCCATCAAATCTTCAACAACTTGGTCTATAGCATCCTGCTCTAAGAAAGATAAATCTGATTCAGTAGAGAAATCTCCTTGCTTGAATTTTAGTCCTTTATCTACTTCAGCTATTGCTTTATCATATTCTTCTTGAGTTATAAATGTTTCACCATTTTCATCTTTTACCTCTAGCATTTTTCCTAAAACAAGTTTCGTTTTATTCTTTATTATTTCAGTTTTATCTTCTTCACCAAATGGATTATAGTAATTTGGTGAATCGTTTATTCCAGCCATGAATGCTGCTTCAGCTAAACTTAAATCTTTTGCAGATTTATTGAAATAATATTTTGCACCACTTTCAACGCCACATATTTGCTGTCCACCAACAAATATTTCATTTAAGTATAATTCTAATATCTGGCTTTTTGATAGCATTTGCTCAACTTTATATGCACGAGACCATTCTCTTATTTTTCTTGCTATACTGTCATCATCATCTTCTTTTAGATTTTTAACTAATTGTTGTGTGATTGTACTTCCTCCAAATGATGAATTCCCTCCATTAAGAATATATGTAACAATAGCACCTGCAGTTCTTTTTATATCTATTCCACTATGTTCATAAAACCTTTCATCTTCTATTGCAACATATGCTTTTGGAATATATTCTCCCATTTCAGATAAAGGAATAATTTTTCTATTTTCTTCTCCTCTTATTTCATGCAAAACTTCACCATCTTTATCATATGTAATAGAATTTTGCATTTTTATTACTAAATCCTCTTCTGTCATATTCCATGTGTCTCCAAAGAAGATTGCAGCAAATATTCCAATTCCAATTAGAATTAATAATATACATATTATTATAAATATTTTTATAAATTTTCTAAGTTTTGGATGTTTCTTTTGCTTTTTTTGTTTTTTAGTTCCTTTTACCTTTTTGGTATCATCAATATTAGAATCTTTTTTACTATTTTTCTTGTTTGTTTTTTTTGGTTGATTAATTTTATACATTTTAGTTTTATCATCGTCTTTTGCCATGATAAACCTCCTTTGATTATTAATTGATATAATACTATATTATATTTATAATATTGCATAAAAAATTACTCATTTATTATATAATATATTCATAAAAAAAGAAAGCTTTTTCATAAATTTTTAAGAATATGTTTGAACTATTACTTTAAATACTATACTTTTATTATATTAGAAAATATAAAGAAAAAACTAGTCAAATTTGCTCAATTTTACTTGAGAATTTTTAACTAGTTTTTTCTTTATACTTACATTTTGCAATTTACACACTTAGAATGAATCCGTTATACAGCCTACTTTATTATTAAAGCTGAACGAGCGGAACGGCTGCTGCTAGAATAGTTAGGAATAACAACTCCACGGTCGGAAGCTGGATAAATTGTACCCAAATTACCATAATATCCGACCACAATAAACTCTATAGATGGTGTCGTATCCTTCTTGTGTATATTCAAAATAATTTCCAGCTAAATCATAAATATGATTTGTGCTCCATGCTTCACTATATCCTGTATTTTGTGGTTTCCCTGCTCCTTCTATTGCTGCATCTTCTGAGCTGTTATTATAATTTCCCCAACTACTTGAATCTTCATCTACTTTTTCTGGCTCTTCTGCGAATTTTGTATTTTTTAGCCACTCAATTGTCATATCCCATTCTACTCCATATATCATGGTACTTTTTACATTAGTATTATTTTTTATTATTTCTGTACATGCTTTTTTCAAACCGTACCAATTCCTTGCTTGTGAACCACTTGCAGTTAATACTTTTCCTACTTTTACCGTAGGGCTCTCTACTGTCCCAGTTAGTTCATATCTCCCTATATAAAACCCTTTATATTTTTTTATACTTTCATACATTATTTCATATTCTTCTACAAAGCTATCCGCCATTTCTTTTGTACTTCCATATCCTAATACACTTTGGTAATATTGTGAATCTGTATCATAACTGCTTAATACATCTGGCTCTCTTACTGAATTTATATTACCCGGTTTTCCTGATGTGTAACTATCTCCATCTCTCATTGTTAATTTACTATACACATTTGTTGTTGTTTCTACTCCATTTAATTTTACTGTTTCTTCTATAAAATAATCACTTGGATTTTCTACGGGCACCCATACAAATTGATTTCCTTCCATTCCCGTTATTTTGTCATGCTCTGCTCCTCGATTCTCATCTGCTGAACTATCTGAAATTACTACTCCATCATTTTTTGTTCCACCTACATAATAAAAACCACTTGGTATTGGCACTTCTTCTTCTGTTAAACTTCCTCCTGGAGGTGTTGGAAACTTCGGAATATCTACCGTTTCATCTTCTGACATTATATTTGCAAATTCTTGTGATAATCTATTTAATTTTTCTGCTTCGTCTTCTATTGATTTTTCTGTTATATTTTTCGTTGTCTTTGCTTGCTCTATTAATCCATTATCTCCCAACACTGCATTTATTGTTACTGTTGATAATATTATTAATATTATTATTGTTATCACTAATGTTACTATTGTTATTCCTTTTTGACTTATTATTCTTTCTCTAGAATATAACTCTCTCTCTCTCTCTCTCTCTTACAGTTCCAACTGTTTTACGCATTTTCCTTTCTCCTTTGCTTCTTTTCTTATTTTTCTGTCATCATTATATCAATTTACTTTTTTATTTTCAAGTATTTCTTTACCTTTTATATTGCGTTTCTTTTTTGTTTGTCTTTGTTAGTATATCAATACTTCTATGATATGATTTTCTTGTCATTTTTATTATGTTTTAAGAGTTTTTATGAGATGTATTTCTTCTTTTGATAGAAATCAATCCGTACTTTTGTAACTTTTTTAATTTAGCTCTTTTATATTCCTCATAAATATAAAACTTTCTATTAAATCCATAATAGAATATATTAAAATAATTACTCCTAAGGTAACAATTAAAGCTCCTGGATAAAATGTAACATAAAGTCCACCAACAACCATTAATACTGATAATGTTAAAACTAAAGCCCATATTTTTTCATTGATATTTTTCAATTTAAATGATAATGTTAGTCTTGTAAATCCACTATATATTATCCAAATACCAATCATTATTCTAAAAATATTTTCAATTGTACTACTATAAACTATAACAACTAATCCTATAATAATTGAAATTATTCCCCAGGCAATATCATTAGTAAAAAGTGATGAATTTCCTTTTGCCACAAAATAATTTATTAATTTTATTACTCCTATCACAATAAAGAATATTCCAAGTATTGTTGATATAAATTGCATTGTTGTTTCTGGATTATAAATCATAATAATTCCTATAACTGCTAAGATTAAAGATGTTAGTATTGAAGTCCATCCTGCTTTTTTTAAAAAATTTTCCATTATTTTTCCTCCTTTTTTACATTTATTATTACATCTAAATATTGATTTTATTCTAATCATTTATTATTTTTAAGATATATTATTTTAGCAAATATAAACATTAAAGAATTATTACAAAGAATTCTTGAGTTTTCTCTTTTTGATTCTTTATAATAATTCTTTGTTTAAATTCTATGCTGTTGTAGCATTATTTTTTGTTGTTATCCTTTTATTAGTATTTGTTCTTTTAGGAATTTCTCTATTATTATTTATAATAATTTTAGGTGGTTCACCATTTGCAACAGTTTCTTTGGTAATAATACATTTTTCTATTTTTGGATTTGAAGGTATTTCAAACATTATGTCTCTCATAATTTCTTCAATAATTGATCTTAAACCTCTAGCACCAGTTTTTCTTTCTATTGCTTTATCTACAATTAATTCTAATGCTTCATTTTCGAATTCAAGTTCAACATTATCCATTCTAAATAATTTTTGGTATTGTTTAACTAAAGCATTTTTTGGTTTTGTAACAATTTCTATTAAAGCATTTCTATCTAACTCTTCTAATGTTGCAACTATTGGAAGACGTCCCACAAATTCAGGTATCAATCCAAATTTTAATAAATCTTGTGGCAATAATTGTTCAAATACTTTATATTTATCAATATCTTTATTGCTATCAATAACAGCTCCAAAACCTATTGATTTTTTACCAATTCTATCTTTTACTATTTTTTCTAATCCTTCAAAAGCTCCTCCACAAATAAATAATATATTAGAAGTATCTACTTGTATAAATTCTTGATGAGGATGTTTTCTTCCTCCTTGTGGTGGAACAGAAGCTACAGTTCCTTCTACTATTTTTAGTAAAGCTTGCTGCACACCTTCTCCACTTACATCTCTTGTTATAGATGGATTTTCAGATTTTCTAGATATTTTATCTATTTCATCTATATATATAATTCCTCTTTCAGCTTTTTCAATATCATAATCAGCTGCTTGAACAAGTTTAAGTAATATATTTTCTACATCTTCCCCAACATATCCAGCCTCAGTAAGAGTTGTAGCATCTGCTATTGCAAAAGGTACTTTTAATATTTTAGCAAGTGTTTGCGCAAGTAATGTTTTTCCACAACCTGTTGGTCCTAGTAGTAATACATTACTTTTTTGAAGTTCTACATCATCTTTTTCTTCTTTGCTATTTATACGTTTATAATGATTATAAACCGCAACTGCTAAAGTTTTTTTAGCTTCTTCTTGACCTATTACATAACTGTCTAAGATTGATTTTATTTCTGCTGGATTTGGTAATTCTTCTTTATCTGCAAGAGTATATGTCATTTCAGTATCTTCATATAAATCATCTTCTACTATATTTGAACATACTTTAACACATTCACTACAAATAAATACATTAGGTCCAGCAATAATTCTGTCAACTTCTTCTTGTGATTTTCCACAAAAAGAACATCTAATATTCTTTTCTTTACTATTCGACATTTTTATTTCCTTTCTTTAAAAACTTCTATTCTTTTGCGTTTTATTTCCTTTTATCCATAATACCATCAATCAAACCATACTTTAACGCTTCTTCAGCTGTCATGTAATTATCTCTTTCTGTATCTTTCATGATTACATCTAGTGGTTGACCTGTTCTATCGCTTAATAATTTGTTTAATTTTTCTCTTGTTTTAACCATATGGTCTGCATGTATTTTTATTTCTGTTGTTTGTCCTGAAAGTCCTCCACCTGCTATTAATGGTTGATGTATTAATATTTCCGCATTAGGTGTTGCAAATCTTTTTCCTTTTTCTCCTGATGCTAAAAGTACAGCACCCATACTAGCTGCCATTCCTATACAAATTGTTGAAACTGGGCATTTTATATAATTCATTGTATCAACGATTCCCATTCCATCAGTAATTGATCCTCCAGGGCTATTAATATATAGATTTATTTCTCTATCTGGGTCTTCTGATTCTAAGAATAATAATTGTGCTATAACTAAACTTGCAGAAGTTTGATTTACATCCTCTCCTAAAAATATAATTCTATCTTTTAATAGTCTTGAGAAAATATCATATGATCTTTCTCCTTTTGCTGTTTGTTCTATAACATATGGAACTAAACTATTTCTTTCCATAAAAATTCCTCCTTTATAATTTATTCATATATTCTAAATCATAAAAAGTTAGCGGTCAATATCTCTAGAACAAAGCGACGAAGTCGCCCTTTGTTCGTGCCGATTTGAGTTTTGGAGCAATGCGACAAAATCTCAAAGGCGTTAGCGATTTCAGCTTTTTTCTCTAATAGGAAATTTTAAATTTCCTATTAGAGAAAAAATAAATCTAATTTCCCCCTAACTTTTTATATTAATTATTTCTTTTTAGCATTTTTTACTATAAATTCTATTGCTTTTTCTGTTTTTACGTTTTCAGATATGTATTCATTTAATTGAACATTTTCTAGAAGTTCTTCTTCTTTTCTTCCATATTGTTTTGCCATTTCTTTTATTTTATCTGTAACTTCATCAGGTGTAGCTTCTATTTTTTCTGCTTTAACAATTGCTTCTAATACTAATCTTGATTTAACAGATTTTTCAGCTTGTTCTTTAAAGTTAGCTCTTATATCTTCTTCTGTTTTACCCATCATATGAAGATATTGTTCTAGATTTAGTCCTTGATATGATAATCTTGTTTCCATGTCTCTCATCATATTGTCAATTTCCATCTCTATCATTCCGTTTGGAATATCTAATTTAGTATTATCACAAACTGTTTTTATTGCTTCTTCTTCTGTCTCATATTTTGCTCTGTTTTCATTTTCTGTATCTAATTTCTCTTTTATACTATTCTTTAAATCTGCTAATGTGTCAAATTCACTAACATCTTTAGCAAATTCATCGTCCATTTTTGGTAATTCTTTTTTCTTTATTTCATGAAGTTTTACTTTAAATACTGCATCTTTTCCAGCTAAATCTTTTGAGAAATAATCATCTGGGAATTTAACTTTTACATCTTTTTCTTCTTCTAACTTCATTCCTATTATTTGGTCTTCAAAACCTGGTATAAAAGTATTGCTTCCTATTTCTAATTCATGATTCTCAGCTTTTCCACCATCAAATTTAACTCCATCTACAGAACCTTCAAAGTCTATTGTAGTGATATCACCTTTTTCTACTGGTCTATCTTCTACAGTAACAAGTCTTGCATTTCTTTCTGCCATATGTCCTAATTCATGTTCTATATCTTTGTCTGATGTAGTATACTCAATTTTCTTAATTTCTATACCTTTATATTTTCCTAGTTCAACTTCTGGTTTTGTTTCAACTGTAGCTGTAAATATCAATTCTTTTCCTTTTTCCATTTGAACTATATCTATCTCTGGTTTGCTAACTGCCTCAACTTTATTTTCTTTAATAGCTTCATCATATATTTCTGGTACTAGTTCATTAAAAGCATCTTCATAAAATATAGCTGAACCATATTGTCTTTCTACTAATTGCATAGGTGCTTTTCCTTTTCTAAATCCAGGTATATTAAAATATTTTGCAGTTTTTGCATATACCTTTTTCATTGCTTCTTCAAATTTTTCTGCTTCGATGTTGAATGTTAATTTTACTTCATTCTTGTTTTCTGTATTTTCTACTTTTACGTTCATATTATTTCCATTCCTTTCACGTTAAATTTCTAATAAGCTTAATTATTATATCACATTTTTTTAAATTTGCAATAGTTTACATATTTTTTATTCAATATTTTGAATTTCGTTAATCTCTTCATCTATCAATTGATTGTCAACGCTAGTTTCCATATTGAATAAGTTTTCTAATTCAGCATTTATTCTATTATTATTTTCATTTCTTAATATAGTTAAAGTATTTATACCATAAACTAGCACTCCAGTAACTACAGCAATTAATAATATTATTCCTATAAACATTGGAATATTGATTACAACATTTTTATACATTTTTATTCTCCTATATATTTAATAAATCAAAGTTTAAATAATCTGCACTTATTAATTTGTATTCTATTCCGTCAATATTACCTTCTACTGCATCTTTGTGAGAAGGTCCGTGTAAATGTCCATAATAGCATCTATGTATATTATATTTTTTTAACGTTTTTGCAAACTCAGTTTGTTCATTTCCTATAACATCATTTTTATTAATTGGTGGATAATGCATAAAAGCAATAATTTCTTTATCATTTCCAAATCTTTTCAATCCATCTGTTATAGATAATTCTAATCTCGCATTTTCCCTTTTTATCATCTTACTATTATTTTCAGTATCTAATATGTTCCAACCTCTTGTTCCAACAATTATTTTATTTTCAATAAGATAGCTATTATTATATAAAAAATAAATATTTTTGTATTCATTTTCTTTTATAAAATTATTCATCTTAGCAATAGTCGTCCACCAATAATCATGATTGCCTTTTAATAAAATTTTATTTCCAGGTAAGTCATTTAAATATTTAAAATCTAATCTTGCATCATCAAGATACATTGCCCAAGAGAAATCTCCAGGAAGAATAACATAATCTTCTTCTTTTACTTTTTTTATCCAATTATTCTTGATTTTTTCAGCATGGTTTTCCCAATTGTCTCCAAATATATCCATTGGTTTATCATGTAAAAACGACAAATGTAAATCAGCTATTGCATATATCGACATAAAATTCTCCTCGTTTTTCTATTTTGCTATTAAAAACTTTTAAAAATATTTATATTTTTAAATTTGGCACTGCATTTAATTCTAAATCTGATACTACTCCAGATATATATCTATAATATCCAGCAGATGCTATCATAGCTGCATTATCTGTGCAAAGTATTGGATCTGGATAATATACTTTATATCCTTGCTTCTCTAATTCTATGAACTTTTCTCTTATATACGAATTAGCAGAAACTCCTCCAGCTAAAGCAATGGTTTTAGTATTCATTTTTTTTGAAGCTTCTATAGTATTATTAATCAATATATCTGTAACATATTTTTCAAAGCTAGCACATAAATCTGCTTTATTTATATCTGGATTCTTATGGTGTAAATTTATAATAGCTGTTTTAATTCCACTAAAACTAAAATCTAATCCTTCTATGTGAGTTTTTGGAAGTTCTATATTAGCCTCTCCTTCTTTTGCAAGCTTATCTACTTTCGGTCCACCAGGATATCCAAGACCTATAACTCTTGCCACTTTATCAAAGGCTTCTCCTATAGCATCATCTCTAGTCTTACCTATTATATCAAATTTATCATAGTCTTGTATATATACTAAGTGTGTATGTCCTCCAGATATTATAAGGCATAAAAATGGTGGTTTTAATTCTTGATGTGAAATATAATTTGCTGCAATATGCCCCTCAATATGATTTGTACCTGTTAATGGTTTATTTAAAGCATAGCTTAATCCTTTTGCATATGAAACTCCTACAAGCAGAGCTCCTACTAATCCAGGGCCATATGTGCATGCTATATTATCGATGTCTTTATACTCAATTCCAGCTTCATCCAAAGCTTTCTTTGTTACATCAGAAATAGCTTCTATATGGTTTCTAGAAGCTATTTCTGGTACAACACCACCAAATTTTTCATGTATTTTTATTTGAGAATTAATAACGTTCGATAAAACCTCTCTACCGTTTCTAACAACTGCTACAGAGGTTTCATCACAACTTGATTCAATTCCTAGTGTAATTATATTTTTCATTTTTTCTCCTATTTTTATTTTATATTAATCCAAATATCGACATAAACAAATTTGTTAAAGCATTATCTACTATTGAAATTATTGGTGATATTATTAAACTTAATATTCCAACTATCCATAAAGCAACAAATATTATCTCAAATATTTGGCTATGTGAATCCATCCAATTTTTAGCATTATATGGTAAGAATCCACTTAATATTTTAGAACCATCTAATGGGGGTAATGGTATTAAATTAAATATTCCAAGTCCTATATTTATTGAGATTATTCTAATAATAATATTTGCAACAATCCCCCAAGCCTGCCCTGAAGAATATATATATGTACCATCTACATAAAATCCTGGCACAAATTTTATTATTATACATAATATAATCTCAAAAACTACAGCTAATAATAGATTCATTATTGGTCCTGCTGCTGCTACTATCGCTTCTGCTTTTGAAAGTGAAATATCTCTATTAAAATTTCTAGGATTAATTTCTACTGGTTTTCCCCATCCAAATCCTGCAAACACTAACATTATTGTTCCAAAAGGATCTAAATGTTTAAAAGGATTTAAATTCAATCTTCCTTGTCTTCTTGGAGTATCATCTCCTAATTTATCTGCTGCAAAAGCATGCGCAAACTCGTGAAATGTGATTGCTACTAATATTCCAGGTATAGAGAGAACAAAACTAAGTAATGCTCCCTCACTAGAAAATAATGTCATAAATGAACTAAATAGCATTAATGCTATAATTAAAAATATTAATCTTCTATCAATATACATAAACCAAAATCCTTTTCTTTTAAATTTAAGTAAAACAATCTATTATACTATATAATTAAATACATATCATTTTTTCAAATTAAGTTTTGCACTATTTCAAATTATTATATACCCCTTTTAATATTTCATATCTATAAGAAATGATTTTTTTATAAAATTCCTTCCTAATATCTGTCATGCAAGAAATCTCATCAATAAAATCATTTATTTTTTTCATATTAATTTTTCCAAACACTCTTTTAATTGCATCATTGCAATCTTCATTTTTTTTACTTTTAATATATGAAATATAATTTATCTTTTTACCATTTTCTTTTATGCAAGAATAACAATTTATAGCTAAATTTTTTAATTCAACTTCATTTATTTCTTTAATTTGATTATCTTCTAATATAGGATTTAGACAAGAGCCACAATCATAGATTGGTGAAAATTTAGCTTTATTACTTCGTGCATTTACTAAAAGTCCCCAATTACCATTATGTCTATCTGTATTTCCTATTAAGCAATCTATTATGAACATATCCCAAAATTTTTCTTTTATATCATCACTAATTATAATGTTTATTTGGGTTAACTTTTTGGTTTCTTCTATAACTTCAATAATATCAGAAATTTCTGTTTCAATTTTTTTATCTGGATTTACACTTAAAGCTAAACTTTCAAACTCATATAAAACATGATTTCCATCAGTAAAATCTTCACAAGCGCACACTATTTTTTCTTTTCCATTATATATATAAGTTCCTAATATTGTGTTTTGCGTTTCGAATCCTACAATTTTAAATACATTACTACCAACATATTCTGAAAATGCATTATTAATATATGATATATTTTTATTTTTTTCTCTTATTGGATCTGGAAATTTAACTAAATATCTTTTTTCATTATAAATTAGTGTTTTCTTTTTTTCAGAGCCTTTGTAGCTATTTAATTCTTCTGTTGCTTTTGAAAAGTCTATCATAACTTTTTCTCCTTATAAATAATTACTAAAAATCTGACACTATACAATTTAAAAGCTCATTAAGCATTATTAAGTGGCTTCATTGTTGGGAAGAATAATACATCTCTTATTGATGAAGAATTTGTAAGTAACATTATTAATCTATCTAAACCTATTCCCATTCCTCCTGTTGGTGGTAAACCTATTTCTAGAGCATTAACAAAATCCTCATCCATTCCTCCAGCTTCTTCATCACCCTTTTCTTTTGCTTCAACTTGTTTTAAGAATCTTTCATATTGGTCTATTGGGTCATTTAATTCTGAATATGCATTTCCATATTCTCTTCCTCCAATAAATAACTCAAATCTTTCTACCAATCTTGGATCTTCTTTTTTCCTTTTTGTAAGTGGTGATACTTCTACTGGATAATCTATTATAAATGTTGGTTGAATTAATGTTTCTTCAACAAATGTTTCAAAGAATTCATTTATAATATGTCCTCTTGTATTTTTTATATCTTCATATTGCACACCTTTTTCTTTTGCTATAGCTTGTGCTTCTTCATCAGTATTAATAGTATTAAAATCAACACCTGTTACTTCTCTAATAGCATCTATCATAGAGATTTTCTTCCAACCTGGTGCTAAATTTATTTCTTGACCCTCATAGGTTATAGTTGTTGTTTCTAATGTATTTTGTGCAACTGTAGAGATTAATTGTTCTGCAATGTTCATCATATCATTATAATCTTCATATGCTGAATAAAATTCCATATTAGTAAATTCTGGATTATGCTTAATATCCATTCCTTCATTTCTAAAGTTTTTACCTATTTCAAATACTTTATCAAATCCACCAACAATTAATCTTTTTAAATTTAATTCAGGCGCAATTCTTAGATACATTTCTAAATCAAGTGTATTATGATGTGTTATAAATGGTCTTGCTGCATCTCCAGTTGCAACTGTTGTAAGGATTGGTGTTTCAACTTCCATATATCCTTTTTCATCCATAAATTTTCTAATTTCTTTTAAAATCTCTGCTCTTTTTATAAATGTATCTTTTACTTCAGGATTCATTATTAAATCAACATATCTTTGTCTATATCTTAAATCTGTATCTTTTAATCCATGGAATTTTTCAGGAAGTGGTTTTAATGATTTTGAAAGAAGTGTAAGTTCTTTTGCATGAATTGAAATTTCTCCAGTTCTTGTTTTAAATACAAATCCTGTTATTCCTATAATATCTCCTATATCATCTTCTTTAAATGCTTTGTAACTTTCTTCACCCAAATCATTTATACTTACATAGCTTTGAATTCTTCCTGTGCTATCTTGAATATGACAAAATGATGCTTTTCCCATAATTCTTTTAGCCATAATTCTTCCTGCTATTGTAACATCTTTTCCCTCTAGCTCATCATAATTATCTTTTATTTCTCCACTTGTATGAGTTCTATTAAATTTTGTTATTTCATATGGATTTTTTCCTTCTGATTTTAATTTATCTAATTTTTCTCTTCTAACTAACATTAATTGGTTTAAATCTAATTCTTGTTCTTCATGGTTGTTCTCCATAATATTCCTCCATTCTAGTATTTCTAAGTATCTTATTATACGTTTAATATTATATACTATTTAACTATTTTTGTAAACTAAATAATAGGAAAATGTTACGAATTTAATACTTTATTAAATATTAAATTAAAAATTTCAGAATTATTTTATCAAATTATTTTATAAAATTATTATATTATTTTTAATTTAATAGAAGAAAGTATCTATTATTACAGATACTTTCTTTTATATCTATTATTTATAATATACGAATAATAAATAATCTTTAATTTAAGATGCTTGTCTTAATTCTTTCGCATGAGCTATAGATACATTAGTAATATCTCCAGAAGAAATTCTAGCTATCTCTTCTATTGCTTCTTTTTCAGATAATTGTTTTATACTAGTAAAAGTTTTTTCATCAATAACTTTTTTGCTAATAAAATAGTTATAATCTCCTTTTGCAGCTATAGAAGCAGAATGAGTAATAACAATTACTTGATGGATTTTTGATATTGTTTTTAACTTTTCTCCGACCATTTTTGCAGCTTTTCCACTTATACCAGTATCTATTTCATCAAATACTAATGTTTCTACATTATCAACATCTGCTAAAACCGTTTTTATTGCAAGCATAATTCTTGACATTTCTCCTCCAGATGCAATTTTACAAAGTTCTTTTTCTTCCTCGCCTTTATTTGTGCAAATCATAAATTCTACTTTATCAAATCCGTTAATATTAAATTTATTTTCTTCTTTTTCTACTGCAACTCTTAATATAGCATTTGGCATTTCTAAATCTTTTAATTCAACATTAATTTCTTGTGAAAGCGTTTTCGCATATTTTGTTCTTATTAAATGCATATTATTGCATAGCTCTAACATTTCTTTTCTTACTATTTCTTTTTCTTTTTTTAGTTTATTATTTATTTCTTCTAAGTTTTCTATTTGTGTTATTTCTTGTTCTAATTTTTCTTTATATTTTAGAATCTCATCGATGCTATTTCCATATTTTCTTTTTAGCCCATAAATTTCATCCAATCTTCTTTCTACTTCATCTCTTTCCTGTTCATCAAAGCATATATCTTCCTTCATATTCGAAATATCTCTTGATAGCTCTTGAACTTCATAATATATATTTTTTAATTCACTTAATTTTTGTTCATATATTTCGCCACATCCACATATTTTTTCTAAACACTTAATAGAATTAGAGATAGACTCTATAGCATCATTGCTTAGTTCTTGATCTACTGTTTCCAAATTTTCTTGCAACTTTTCAGAATTTTTCATAATATTATGCTCTTCTTGTAATTTTATATCTTCTCCACTCTTTAATTTTGCCTCTATTATTTCATTTAATTGATAATTAAGTAAATCTAATTTTCTTTCTTTTTCTTTATCATCTCCATAATTTTTATTAAGTTCTAAATTTATTTCATTATATTTTTTGTATAATTCTCCATATTTGTTTTTTAAGTCTAATATTTCATATCCTGCAAAACTATCAAGATAATTTATGTGTTTTGAAGAATTTAACAAATTTTGATTATCTTGTTGACCATGTATATTTATTATACTTGTCATAAATTCTTTTAATTCATTAACAGTAACTAATCTTCCATTAATTTTGCACGAATTTCTCCCTGAAGAATATATTTCTCTTGATACTATGATATTTCCATCAATTGCATTGGGATTTTCTGGACAAAAAATACTCGCTTCTACAAATGAATATTTTTCACCGTTTCTTATCATATCTTTTGAAAATCTTCCACCTGCAATTATTCCAAGTGCACCTATTATAAGTGTTTTACCAGCACCAGTTTCACCTGTAAGCACATTGAATTTATCATTAAAATCAACCGTTAAATCATCTATAATTCCTATATTTTTTATATGTAATGTAGATACCATAACATCCTCCTCTGGTTATGTAAAACACAACATCTTAAATATTTTTTAGTTTCATATGCGAATTATTGTTCGGATATTATTGTACAACCATTTGTTTGTTTTGTCAAGTAAAAAATTAAAACTCCATATAATATTTTTATTTTTTATATAGAGTTTTTATTTTATACAAATTTTGTATATAATACAATGTGCTACTTTTTTCAAGTCAATATAATTTTATGTATTTTTTACTTTTATTTTCAATATTATATTTAATCATCTCATCTTTTTCATTAAATTTTAAAACTATATATACAAACTAAGACGGAATCCAATGTAGCTTTCATTATAAGTTGCACTGATGTTATTACGAAATGCTGTATACCTATTGCTATTGCCGTAATTACCACCTCTACGTGTGCAAGGGTAAGTACCACCACTATGAGTGAAACTAGAGTATTCTGTTGTCCATTCTCTTAAATTTGAAGCCATATCATTTATTTTACATACTTCATCGTTATTGATACCTGTATTTGCTAAATCATTATTTTTACTATTTTGGTTCGCATAATTTGTATTTCCACATTCTTGTATATACACTATTGCTGTATCCCATGCATAACTATTCATTAAATCACTTTTTACTACTAAACTATCCTCATATGTGTTTATTGCTACTTTTGATGCTTCTAATTCTGTTATATAATTCCATAATGTTCCTGGATTATATGACATTGATGATGTTGAATTATGTTCTGATACTTTTGTCGCAGCTTTATAATTCTCTACACTCGTTCCGCTTGCATAACTTGCTTCATATCTTCCGATATAATAGCCTCCATTTTCTTTCACACTATCTATCCATGCTCCTAAATCATTTGCTGTTGCATTTATTCCATCTAATCCACTGCTTGCTACTCCATCTCTATGTGCTCCTGAATATTCATTATAATATTCTTCTATTATTTTTGTTTCTTTATAATTCTCTGAATTTTCTTCTGTATATGCTGCTTGTTCCAATGTTGGTGTGCCTGGTGATGTTGTGCTAAATATATATCTTCCTAAAATTATTTCATTACTTTTTGTCCCATCATCTTTTATGAATTTTCCTACCGGTATCCATACAAATTGACTTCCTTGCACTGCTTCATTTGTTGATGCATTTACATCTTCTATTACCACTCCTTGCTGCAACGTATCACCACTATCTGATGCTATTTTAAATCCTCCTGGTACTGTTATTTCATTTTCTTTTTCATCATATATTGTTTTTGTTTCATCAAATACTTCTCCACTTTCTTTATAGTCTGCTACTGTTTTTGGTCTCTCTATTTCTTCATCTTCTGACATTAAATTTGCAAATTCTTGTGATAATCTATTTAATTTTTCTGCTTCGTCTTCAATTGATTGTTCTGTTATGTTTTTTGTCTTTTTTGCTTGCTCTATTAATCCATTATCTCCCAATACTGCATTTATTGTTACTGTTGATAATATAATTAGTATTATTATTGTTATTGCTAATGTTACTATTGTTATTCCTTTCTGACTTTTTATTCTTTCTCTAGAATATAACTCTCTCTCTCTCTCTCTCTCTTACAACCTCAACGTTTTCATTCATTCTATTATTCTCCTTTCGTTTATTACTTATTTCATGGATAAATTTTTCTTTCTTTTTAACAACTTTATTTTAGCATAGCTATTTTTATATTCCCAGTAATTTTCTTATAATTTATTCTGCTTCATATTCATATATTTTAATTTCTTTAGTGCTAAAATCAAATTCATTTTCTTGATAGTTTAAATAAAATACTTCTTCTTTAACTAAATTTAATTTTATTTTATCTACATCAACTAATACTTCTGTTGAGAGATTCATTCCTACTGGCAATGTTTTATTAAAATTATCATAAAATATTATATTTGTATAAAATACTGCTGGAGTATTTTCTTTTATGTTTACTTTGCAAAGTATTATTTTACTTTTCTTGCTATTTAATTCTTTTTCTAAAGCATGTTGTGGATTAATATTAAATATATTAATTCCTTCTATACTTTTTTTAGAATTTGTACAATATACTGACATATCATAAGGAGATTGTATTTTATTCAATGATTCCTTTATTAATTTCAAATATTCTTCTAAATTTTCAGTATAGATTTTTATGTCTGTATCTATATTAATATTCAATACTTTATATTTATCTTTTTCTATTTCTCTATGCTTAATATTATTAATTGCTTTTATTTTTGTTTTATCTTCTATTAAGCCACCAAAAATATCAAAATCTTTACTATTAATAATTTCTATATCATTTTCATATTCTTGTTTTAAGTTTTTCAAATCTTTTTCTAAAGCCGTGTATTTCTTTCCTCTTCTATCTTGTTTTTCTTCTTTATATATTTCTATATCTGTATCCTTTTCTTTCTCTAACTCTTTAAATGATGCTGGAACTTGTTTTATCGCAAATATTGCATCAGTTTCATTCTTAGATAGCTTTCTTCTTTGCAATTCATCCATTTTAATTCCTAGATTTTCTATATCTTCTTCATAATCAAAATATTTTTTCATTTTTACTTTATCATCATTTTCTTGTTCTAATCCTTCATTTAAAGTTTGAACTTCATCTTTCTTGGTGAATTTCCAAAATTCAAAAATACTCTTTTTATGTTTATCAATTTCTTTTATGTATAGCTCTGCATTGTCATTCTTTTTAGCTAAAATTTCTTCTTTTGTTTCTATAGCTTTTAAATCCAAAATCAAATTGGTATTTTCTTTTTTTACTTCTTCAAGTTTAGTACAAATATTAATTAAATCTTCTATAGTATATTGTTCTTTAAGCAGATATAGAGAATCCAAAGTTTTATCCTTTTCTTCTTCTTTTCTATCTTCTTTTAATGGTTTTTTACTTAATTTCACATCATTCTTTTTCTTAAAGAAATACCTTACTCTACCAAAAAAAGTCTTTTTGCATTCCAAGAATGTAGCAATTTGTTTTTGTCTTAATAGATATTCTTGAGTCAAATCTTCAATTATTAATTTAAATTTGTTTAATTTTCTTTTTAATTCCTTTTTATCTTTTTCCTCTTTTTTTAATTTGTCTATTTTATCCAAATATTCTATTTTTATATATTCAGACAAGTTTTCATATTCTATTTTTGTATTATTGTGCCAAAATTCAATTTCTCCCTCTTCATCAATTCTAGTAGTAAATTGATATTCCTCTTTAGCACCAGTAGATAATATAAACATTGCTTTTAACAATTTGTATAATTCTATTGTTTCTTCCTTTGTTTCTAAGTTTATACTATATGTACTTTTCATTTTTTGATAAACATTTGTGATTCCCACAATTTTCATGAACATATTATCTTGCTTATCATATATTTCATATACATTTGGCCATTCTTTTGTAAAATACCATAAATAATTCTCAATGTCTGAAATTTCTGATTTTGTTAAAAACTCCCCAGAGTATTCCATATGACTTATTGGAACAAAAATATATTTTCCTTTTCTTGACCTTGTATTTTCCAATTGTTCCTTTAATAAATAGAAAAATGCATTATTATCTTGTTCATTTGTAGGAACTAACATAAAATACTTTTTAGCATAATCTGAATAATATATTTGCCAGATATAATTATTTGGATATTTTACTTCATATGGTATTTTTTCATTTAATTTTTCTTGTTCTTTTGATATTTCATCAATTCTATCTTTATTTAATGTGGATAGTAATTTCATGAATGCCGTAAATTTTTCTATGTTTTCTTCTTTTTTTGAATCTAAATATTCAGATATTGGACTTGATAATTTATATCTTTCTTTAAGATCTGTTAATCTATCAGCTGGAGTGATTAATATTTCTATATTTTTTATATTTACATATTTATATACTTTATACACTGTATCATCATATGATTTAGAAGGTCTAAAATTTAGGCTATCATTTTGTTTTAAAAATGATGGTATTTTATTTAAGTTTAAACCAATATATTCCATATTTTTTTTCAGTGTTTTTTCTTGTTCTTTTGTAGTTTTAGCCATGTTTCCCTCCTGTTATTATATTCTGTTTACTATTATATCATATGCTTTTATATTATGCTACAATAAAACAATATAATTTAATATTTTTATATTTAATTTATTACAGAACAAAGCGACGAAGTCGCCCTTTGTTCGTGCCGATTTGAGTTTCCGACTAAAAGGAGGAAATCTCAAAGGCGATAGCGATTTCAGCTATTTTTATGAGGGTGTCCTGAAATAGGAGCCCAAGAAACAAAGAATCCAGCTCGATAAGAGTT
>CAMMDS010000010.1 GCA_946495655.1 uncultured Clostridium sp. | reverse complement strand
CTCTTATCGAGCTGGATTTTTTGTTTCTTGGGTTCCTATTTCAGGACACCCTCTTCAGAAAAAAATTAAAAAAATTTTCAAAATGTGTTGACAAAGATTAAAAAATTTAGTATACTTAACAAGTCGAAGGAAATGGGCGCATAGCTCAGCTGGTAGAGCATCTGCCTTACAAGCAGGAGGTCATAGGTTCGAGTCCTATTGCGCCCACCATTTTTTTTACTTATTTCCTATACGGCCCGGTAGTTCAGTTGGTTAGAACGCTAGCCTGTCACGCTAGAGGTCGACGGTTCGAGCCCGTTCCGGGTCGCCATTTTTAATTTTAATATAAAATAAAATTGTAAATGGCTTGATAGCTCAGTTGGTAGAGCAAGGGACTGAAAATCTTTGGTGCAAACTTATGGCTTCATAGCTCAGTTGGTAGAGCAGGAGACTGAAAATCTCCGTGTCAGTGGTTCGATTCCACTTGAAGCCACCAAACAATAATTTGCACTAAAAAATAGCATTTTTTTAGTAGCATCTAAAAAAACATCTAAAAAATTTGAAGTAGTTAAGCAGAGGCTACTTCTTTTTTTGTACTAAATACATTTGTTATTACCTTTCCTGTGTTACATACACTACTTGTATCTAAATGTGCATATAAATTTGCAGTAGTATTATAATTTGAATGTCCAAGCCATGCTTGTATTTCTTTCATATTTGCACCATTCTTTAAAAGAATACTTGCACAAGTATGTCTTAAATCGTGAAAACGAATTTGTTTTAAATTCTTTTTCTTTAATAATTTCAAAAATGTTTCTGTTACATAGTCTGGTCTTATAAGATTACCACAATTATCAACACATATATATTCTAAATATTCTTGATTGTAACTATTTCCACATAGTTCTTTATTTTTTTCTTGCTTTTCTTTTAATTCAAGTAAGAAAGATTTTACAATAGGCTCTAAAGGTAAAGTTCTTTTGCTAGATTTTGTTTTTGTTTTATCTCTTATGATCAATTTTCCATTTGATTGTGTAATGGTATGATTTATTGTAATAGTGTCTTTTTCAAAATCAATAGCACTCCATTTTAAACCAATTACTTCGCCTCGCCTAAAGCCATAAAAACAATCTATCATTACAGGAATTTCTAATTTTGTTCCAATAACTTCATTAAGTAATGTTTTAACTTCATCACTTGTATAGAAATTTGGATTATATTCTTCAATCTTTGGTAAATCAACTTTATCAGCAGGATTAGTTGGAATAATATCTGTTTTCATAGCATATTGTAAAGCTTTTCTAATATTTGCGTGATAATGTTTTACAGTGTTTCCAGAAAGTCCTTTATCTAATAAATATTGATAAAAATCTTGTATATGCTTTGGTTTAATAGTTTGTAGTGTAATATCTTTTCTACTTTGAAAATAATCAGTCATTCTTCCGTGTATAGCACCGTGATAACCAATATATGTTGTTTCTTCAATATTTGCTTTTTGCCTATTAAGCCATTTCTTCATATAATCTATGAACATCATATCTTCATCATCAATATTTGTCTTGTTTAATTCTTCTTGAAAGTTCTTTTTAATTTCTTCTAGCTTTGCTTGTGCTTGTTTTTTATTTCCTTTTACTGCTGGAACTTTAGTTGAAACCCATTTTGTTTTCCATTTATTATCTTGTTTATAACTTAAAACTGCTTGATATATTTTATTTTTAATTTGTAAGCTACCTGTTACATCTATCATTTTTTACTCCTTTCTTTTCTATAACAGCTTAAATTTAACTTACTATTGATATTGTCTGTATAATACCATGTAATTGTATTTAAGTCTAGTTAGTTTGTGTAATAAAATTTTAGCCATCATCAAATAAATGACAATGGCTTAATTTTGATTTGTTAGATATGCTATAACATTTCTTTTTGGTATTTTGTATTCTCTACCAACTTTTAATGCTGGAATGGTATTATTTTTAACTAATCTATAAGCAAGTGTAACACCAATATCAAGCATTTTTGTTAATTGTTTGATGGTTACTAAATCTGGATATGAAGTAAACATCATTTGATAGTTCTCTTTAATAGTACCCATTATGCTAGTCCTCCTTTCCTAAAAATTCACAATACAAAAGACTCATTAAATAAATTTAATAAAGCCTTATTAATAACTATAACAATATTTGTGTTTATATTTTTGTGTTGGCACTTTAATATTCATATTTATTGATTTTGGAACATCAAATCCAACTTTTAAATTTCTATTTAAAACTAAATTTCCTTTACTATTTATATGATAAGCAGATGAGTTCCATTTTGCAAAATCATAGTCAGAAATATTATTATTTTTAAATGATAATTCTAGTATATCTTGTGCTAATTGAGCTATCATTTGTTGATATGCTA
This sequence comes from uncultured Clostridium sp., assembly GCA_946495655.1. Taxonomy (GTDB): domain Bacteria; phylum Bacillota; class Clostridia; order TANB77; family CAG-508; genus CALXVA01. The sequence goes on along the minus strand of CAMMDS010000010.1, from coordinate 44,596 downwards.
AATCTTCTTTCTTTGGTCTATTATAAGTTTTGAAATAATTTTGCATATATATTTTTCTTTTCTCAGAATTAGTTTGTTTGCGACATTCTTTTTCTTCTTTATTTCTTTTGTCAGCTCGTACAACTTTTGATACATATTGAGTGCTAGTACCAACAATGTCTGCAATTTGATTTTGTTTCAAATGTTGGTTATAATATAAATCTAAAATCTTCTCTTTATTACTCATTTTTTTGTCCTCCTTCTTTGGTTGATTTTTTGTTTGCAAGTTTTTAAATATAAAAATCCTATTGGCTATTTCCTTGAAATAGTCAGTTTAATATTCAATTATTGCCATTTGATGTTTGTAGTAATTATTTATACGATGACAATATGAACAATCTGCCAATAACATTTGACATTGTTATTATACTATGGTATAATATATTTGTCAATACAATTTTAGAAATATTTTCAAAATTGTTCACATTTATTTTGAAAGGGGAAAATAAAAATGAGAGAATTGCCTCGTGTAAATGTATCTGAAGACTTTTATATGTGGTTTGATTTGGAAGAAAAAAAGGAACATTATGCAACACCTTTATACTTATATCAAGTAAAAAGAGATAGAATTAATCCTGATGATGAAACAAAATTATATTTAAAATTAGAAAAAGATATTTCAAAAGTAAAAGCTGGAAAAGATAAAGAAGTAATAAGACACCCATCTACTATATATATTCATTATGTAGAAAATTTGGGTGCTATGCTTATAAATTTTTTAAACGCAGACTTTACTAATTATGAGACAGCATATAATACTTTCTTTTATGCTTATGGTTATGAATTAGTAAAAGATTATGTACCAAATGATTATTTTAAAAATGATGATTATATTGATGATATTCAATTTAGAAAAATTATAAAAGATATATTTGAAACTGGTAGCTACACATTTATTGAGTGGCAAGATAATTTTAAAAAATGTGTAGATTTTGTATATAATTTGAATGGAAATGAAGAACTAAAAGATGAAGAAAATAAACTTGCTAAATTTGTAGCCTATACCATAAGAGATAGTGAGTTTTATACATATTCACAAGATATTGAAATTATAACAGATAATTACATAAACATACATAATTATAATCATAATGAAACAATGCAACAATTAATAAAAAGAATAAATAACAAAGATTCTAAACTAGAACCTCATAATTTTTATACAAGTACAAAATTAACAAGTATGTGTTTTGCAATATTAGATCAAGTAGTAAGACACGAGAATTTGCAAATTAAGACCTGTTTAAACTGTGGTAGATATTTTATACCAAGTTACAGACAAAACGAAATATATTGCGATTTAGCAAATCCAGACCAAAGCCCTACTTGTAGAGAAAAAGGAGCGAATGAACAATATAAGAAAAATTTAGAGAACAACGAAACACAAGCTCTTTATAGAAAAATTTATAGGCAAAAATTTATGATAGCACAAAGAAATAAAGATGTAAAAGTAATTCAAAAAGACTTTGAAAAATGGAAGAAAGATGCTAAAGACAAAGTAAATAAAATGAAAAAAGGTAAACTTGCAGAAGATGAGGTTTATAAATGGTTAGTAGAAAATAAATAAAAAATGTGATATTTTGTTTTATATTATTAACTTTATGATATAATACATATATGAATTGGAGGTTAAAAATGGAAAAAAATTACCCACCTTATACAATTACTGATAAAATGCTAAACCTAGCAACAACTATAATGGAAAAAATTGGAGAAGCTAATTATTTTGAAAGTTTAAATAGATTTCCAGAGTTAAGAAGAAAAACAAGAATAAAGTCAATACATTCTTCTTTAGCTATCGAAAATAATCAATTATCATTGTTTCAAGTTGAAGCAGTAATAAATGGGAAAGCAGTTATTGGAGAACAAAAAGACATTCAAGAAGTTAAAAACGCATATAAAGCCTATGAAGAAATTGATAATATAAATCCATATTCAGTAGAAGATTTAAAAAAGATACAAGGAATATTAACTTTTGCTATTGAAGATGATAGTGGAAAGTTTAGAAATCATGGAGAGGCTGTTTATGATGGAGATATTCAAATTTTTATGGCTCCACCTCATAGAATGGTTCCAACATTAATGGATAATTTGTTTAATTGGATGAACGAAGCAAAAGAAAAAGTTAATCCGTTAATTTTATCTTCTATATTTCATTATGAATTTGTATTTATACACCCTTTTTCAGATGGTAATGGAAGAACTGCTAGACTATGGCAAACAGCAATACTTGCACATTGGAAAGATTTATTTAAATATATTCCAATAGAAAGTATAATAAGAAAACATCAAGAAGAATATTATACAGCTATTCAAAATTGTAATAATGTAGGAAATTCAAACGAATTTATTGAGTTTATGCTTAAAATTATAGATGAAGCTGTAGATGGAATGATTTTAAATCAACAAGAAACTACACAAGAAACTACACAAAAAACTACACAAGAAAAAATAATAAATTTAATTAAGAAAAATCCAGGTATTACACAGGTTGAAATGGCTAAAGCACTTGATTTAACAAGAGATGGTATATCATACAACATAAAAGCATTAAAAGAAAAAGGCATTATTGAAAGGGTAGGCTCTACAAAAAATGGAATTTGGAAAATAAATGAAGTAGAGTAATGACAGAGCTGAAAATAACAAAAAAGAAGAATACTAGTATTGAAGTTTCTAGTATTCTTTTTATTTTATCTTTTATTATTTATTTCTTTTATACATATCAACTCTAATAGGTAGCTTTTTAGCCATCTTTGCAGTTTCCTCACTAAATAGAAGAACAGGCTTTATATTAAAAGATTTGGCTATAAAATCAATGTTTTTACATGTTAAATTAGCATTTCCTGTTTCTATAACACTAATATATGCCATTTTAAATTTTGTTTTATTAGCATATTGTTCTTGAGTTAAATTATTTTGATACCTATACCATTTGGTGTTAAGACCAACTAATTCCATAGAAGTCATGATAGCCTCCTTTTTATTACATTAATTAATAATATAAAAATTATTTATATATAAATTATAAAGTTAAAACATAAATAACTTAACACCACTAAAACTTATTAAGATATATCTTAATAAAAACAAAACGGAACTATTGCATATTTTTTCTTATTATGGTATAATAAAAGTGTGGTATTAAAAGGAAATAATATAAAAGCCATAAAATGTAATTTTTTGGAGGATAATTATGAAGTATAAAACAGAAGAATTAGAAAAAATGTCTAAAGAAGATTTAATAAAAGTATATAGAGATGCAAAAACATCTTTAAAGAAAGATATATTAACAAGTCTAGCAAATAGTAGAAAATTTGCAGTTCTTATGAGTCAATTAATGCCAGCAGAACTGATAGATATGGCAAAAATACATCCATATAAAGAAGTTGTTGTAGATACAATGATAGACGAAATGGAATCTCATGGAACACAAATGGCTAGATACTTTGGTGGGAATTATTTTCAAAGAGATAGTTTTAACAAGTTTATGGACGCACTTCAACATAAAAGTTTTTTTGCAAAAATAAAAGAAACTTTGACTAGAAAACCTGCTTTACCAGAAGCATTGCCTAAAAAGATAGAACAAGCTAAGCAATTATGCAAAATTGAAGTTAGAAGAGCTAATGCAACAGGAAAGAAAATGGAAGAATTAGAAGCACAGGGGGTAGACCAAGCAGTAGAGGAATCAAGAGTTGAAGTAAATAATGGAGAGATGGCTAAGGTATTTGATAGATATGCAAAAGAGGCTCGTAAAGAAGGCGAATTTTTTGGAATGTATATGGTGGAAACAGATGTTGCACATAAAGTAAAAGCACAACTAACTGAAGAATATATGTCAACATTAGGAGCAGATAAAAAAGATGCGGCACGTTTAGTTGCGAATGCAGAATTTGAAAATTATAGTGGAGCTCCTTTGTATGTACCATATAATCGGAAATTTTTCAGCAGGACCTTATGATAATAAGAGGAACAAAACTATTGGTGGAGCAACAGATAATAGACATTGGAAAAAGAATTTATTAGAAGTAGAACAAGTACAAGACTTTACAGTTGGAGAACATAATTTAGGAGAAGTTTTTGTAGTAAAATCTGAATTTAGTCCAACATCTTATGCTATACAAGGAAAATGGGCACCAATATATGAATATTATACAAAAGATGAAAATGGAGAGTTTGTTCGTATAGGTAGTGGAAAAATTAATCAAGAAACAGGAAAAATGGAAACAACTATAAGTATAGATGGACAAGATAGGTCTAATGATATAAGATATGGAACTGAAGAACTTGCAAAAGCAAAAGAGGATGGAACAGTTATACAATTTGATTCTAGCGAATATACAGGAAAAAGTACAAAAACATCTCGTAAAGACATTGAACAAGCTATTACGACAAAAGCAATTCAAGAACATTTAGGAAAAGGAAAACAAATTGCAGATATAACACAAGTAAAAGATATTCCAGTTGTTACATATGATGAAAAAGGAAATCCTCAAACAAAAAATGCTTATATGGTAGCTTGTGTAGAAAATGGTGTTGAATCATATGAAATGGTATGTATTGGCGAAGATGGAAAATGCGAAACATATCCAGGAATGAGTAAAGATATGTTTGCTAAGAAAGAAATGTATTTCCCTACTGGTATGTCAACAGGGTATGATAAGCAAACAAGTCTAAATGTATTGGATAAAAAACAAGCACTAGAAACATTTAAAACAAAAGATGGTGTACAATATTCAGTGTATAGAGATAAAGACGGAACTTTAAGAGTAGCAGAAATGAGAGAACATGCTAACGGAAATGGAAAATATGCAGAAGAACTTGATTCATATAGCGTAATGCATGGTGATATAGAAAAAATTAAAGCACAATCAAAAGAAGATTATGATAAAGCTTTAACATTATTAAAAGCAAAACAAGAAGAAAAGACAACAGGTTTGCGCTTAGAAAATAAGGAAGATGGTTCATTAAGTTTATAAAATAAAAAATGAAAACTAAGAGATTTTCTATACTTTTAGTTTTCATTTTTTTAATAATTATAAACTTTTTACAATTATCTTTCTAAATCCCATTCTTTTTCCATTTCTTCATGTTTTATTTGCTTTTCTGGATCAAGAAAAGTATTAGTTTCTCTTTGGAAATCTCTAATTAAATTATCTTCTTCAGCAATATCAAATTTAATACAAATCCAATGTATGAATTTATCAATAGTTTCATAAAATTTATCAATTATTTTGTGTAATTTACTATTTTCTTTTTCTAATTTACGAACTTTATATTTGTATTCATACTCTAAATTATAAGATTTTTCTTGATATTCTTTTTCAAGTTCTTTTTTTCTATTATCATATTTCAAATCAAGAGTATCATTTTTATTTTGATATTCGTATTTTATTTCTTTTACAGTATTGTGTAATTCTTTGTTATCTGCAATGATTTTATCTCGTTCTTTTTGATATTTTACTGCTTCATCAACAACTTTAGATTGTTTTGATAGTTCTTTATTTAAAGCAAGATTATCTTTATATAATTCTTTAATCAAATCATTTTGAGGTTTTATAATTTTTTCTAATATCTTTTCATCTCTTTTTATTGAAAATTTACTGATGTCATTTATATCTGGAACTTCTGGTAATTCAAGTTTCATTTCTTTTAAGATTTTCTTGGTATTTTCATAATTTGTAATCTTTTTATATTCTTCAACAGAATAGTGTTTTCTTCCAGTATCTTCAACAAACATACCTCTTTCTAAATCAAACCCTTTTGATTTTACATGATTAAAATAAGCATCTTGTAATTTTCTATAACTATCTCGACCTTTCCAAAAATCTCTTGCACATATTTTTTCAATTTCTTTTCCATCTTTATCTTTTGTATGAACAACAGGAACAAACATTAAATGTAAGTGAGGAGCTCCTTCATCTAAATGAACAACTGCTGATATTATATTCTTTTCGCCTAGATTTTTATAATTGCATATAAATTTATAACATTCATCAAAATATCTTTTTGTTTCCTTTTCTCCAATTTTATCAAAAAAGGCTTGGTCTGATGTAAACACCATTTGACACATTATTATACTATTGCTACGAAGATGACATTGTAAATTATTTTCTTTCAAATACTTATCAAATTCTTTTGTATATGTTAGTTCGTTTTTCTTAATGTAATAATTCAAATGTGTTCTTGTAGGGTCAATATCTTTATTAGTATGATTTTTTGCTTTTCTATCATTGTGAGTTCCTTTTCCATTTATTTCTGCTCGTGTTAATTTTTCATTTCTTACTATTGCATAACTCATATCTCCATGCACCTCCTTCTTCGTTTGAGATATTGTTTCAATGTCTAACACACTAGACAAACAAAGTTTATCTGTGTGGCAGGGTTACGAACCCCACACCCCTAAAACCTAAAATTGCTTATCTGCATTTTTAGGTTTTTCATAAAAAATTCACTAAGTGTATTTTTTATGTTTCAATAAATTTGCTTTTCGCAATTTATTGAAAAAGAGCCAAGAAAAATATTTTTACAAATTTTTTCTTAGCTCTTATGAAACCTAGCTCGGTTTCATACTTCCACGCATACTTACAAAAATTTTATATTTGCATATAAATTTTTTGTAAGTTCAAAGCCACCCCAACTAGAAACCAGAGAGAGTGAGCTGAAGTAAATTAGGTGTAATATCCCATTTATAAAAAATAGAATTATTACACCTATACAAACTGAAACCGTCGGTCGTTTGCCTCGTTTCATAGGTAGTCTAGTAAGTAGCTTTGCTACTATAATTGCTGATACTATTAAAGTATCTTGTTCATACTTGCCCAAACTTTTTACAATTACAAATCCATTTCAAGTTTTGCCACCGAATACTCTTTTATTATTGTGAGTCTGTGTTCTAAAATCTCACTCACGCATTTTGTATAAATAGACTGCTTATACAAATACGAATGAACTTTATAGCATCGGCTCATTACACCAAACACTTTTTAAGAGGTGTTGCATTTCTCTTTTGAACATAAAAAAACTACTCATAGTTATAAAACTACAAGTAGTTAATTTGTTCCTATTCAATTAAGCCCTAAAATCGATTTTTAGGCATTTATATTTGAAAGTAGAGTAAAATTTATCATACATAAATTAGTTCTTTTAAAACAATTTCTTCAGCTTGACTTTTAATTGTATTCATTGTTCCAACCCAATAAAGCATATCAGTATTTTTCATATCTTCTGTTAAATTACTTTTTGCTTTTAATTGTTCTACTAATTCATTTACTCTTGCTTGTGCAGTTTCTTGTACTTCTTTTAAATGTTTATTTAAAGCCATATTCATAAACATTATTGAAAATTCAATCTTTTTGTGCTTTTTCAAATAATCTAATCTTAATAATCCATATTTATTTAGTGTGATTTTTTCTTCTTGTTCTAATTTTAAATTGGGAAGATAATAATCTCCAACTAGAGTATAGTCTATTCCTGTTTTTTCATCTGTGATTTTTTTTTTTAATTCTTCATTTTTCATAATCATTTCCTCCATAATATAATTTACTGTTATAGAAAATACAAAATTAATATCAATAGTAGTAGATGTTTATATCTAAAAAACATCTAAAAAATTTCTTTTATAAAAGTCATTTTATCTTTTGTTTATATTTAAATATTTTTACTAAATAATGTTAAAAAAGTGCTTAAATTCAAAGGTTTTAAGTGATACTAAATAATAACAAATAATATCTAAAATTAAATAGCACGGAAAACTGAAAATCCCTGTGTCAGTGGTTCGATTCCACTTCAAGCCACCAAATTAGAAATAAGGTTGAATGTTAATAGCTGAGGTAGAATACCTGAAAAAGTATTTCTATCTCAGATTTTTTTATGGGTAAAAGTTTGGACTAAAATCTGCTAGACTCATTGATTTTAAGCAAGAAAAATAAATAATATTTGCTATTTTTATGTAAATACGTTATAATTAAAGAGACATGATTGTATTTTATGTCGATTACCTATTTATCACTAATTAGTGAGAGGGATTCCTCTAACTTCTTGGTTTAACATATAGATTTTTTACAACAATAGAAACAATTATAAGGAGGAATTTATCATGGTATTATCTATCGAGATTATTTATGCTATTCTCATGGGAATAGAAATAATCGGTCTTATTTTAATTGCTTTACACTTTTTTGTAAAAATGAAAGAGAAATTAGCAAGAAAAATAACAATTCTTGGATTTGGGATTTTTCTTATTATGAACATCTTACAGTTGCCCATAGAAATATATAGTGGGGAATCTTATGTTTTTACAATCTTAATGATTTGTTGTTGTGTAATTGCAATCGTATTTGAATTATTTATACGGAGAGACTAGATATTACCTAAAAGAAAAAAATTTTTTCTCCTCGAAAGAGGTTCTTTTTTTTATTATAAGTTGTTTGTATAATTTTCCATTTATAGCATATACTAGCTCTAGAGGTGATTGTATGCTAAAATTTACTAAAATGACAGGACTTGGAAATGATTATATATATATTGATTGTACAAATGGAATCAAATTAAAAAATATACCGGAATTCGCTAAAAGAGTAAGTGATAGACATTTTGGGATAGGTTCTGATGGATTAATATTAATTGATAAGCCAGAGAATAATAATTCTGATTTTAAAATGAGAATATTTAATAGCGATGGTAGTGAAGCTGAAATGTGTGGTAATGGAATTAGATGTGTTGCAAAATTTATTCATGATAATGAATTATCAAATAAAGATAAAATTTCAATAGATACTTTATCTGGAATAAAAAAAGTAAAAATAATAGAAGACAATAATGGAACATGTAATGATGTTATAGTTGATATGGGAGAACCAATTTTTCAGGACAAAAATATACCATATGATGTTTATGAACCGTTTAATAAAGATTTAGATTTAAATGTGAATGGTGAAAAAATGAGGTTCACTGTGGTTTCTATGGGAAATCCTCATGCAATAACATTTGTAGATGATGTTGATAGTATAGAAATTGAAGAAATTGGACCAGTAGTAGAAAATAATCCTATTTTTCCAAACAAAACTAATGTAGAGTTTGTACAAATAATTGATAAAAATAATATAAAAGTAAGAGTTTGGGAAAGAGGAGTAGGAGAAACTTATGCATGTGGGACAGGTGCATGTGCAGCAACTGTAGCAGGAGGGATAAATGGTTATACAGATGAAGATGTTACAGTAAATTTACCAGGAGGAAAACTAAAAATAGAATGGGGAAATGATAATCATATTTATATGCAAGGTCCAGCTACAACAGTATATGAAGGCAAAATAGAAGAATAAAAATTGATAAATAAATGAAAAGCTAAAGTGTTTTAAATATTAGAAAGAATATCTAGTTTTGGAGACACTTTGGCTTTTTTATGTAATAGGAAATTTTTCATTTCCTATTACATAAAAGGGCTGAAATCGCTATTGCCTTTGAGATTTCCTCCTTTTAGTCGGAAACTCAAATCGGCACGAACAAAGGACGACCAAGGTCGCTTTGTTCTTGTTCTATTATTTTTTTTAAAGAATAGTATTAAATAGGAGAGTGATATAGTGGTAAAGATTAATGAAAATTTTTTAAAATTACAGGATAATTATCTGTTTTCTAATATAAATAAAAGAGTAGCTGAATACTTAAAATCAAATCCAAATTCTAAATTAATTAAACTTGGAATTGGAGATGTGACTAGACCAATTCCGACTGCTGTAATTGATGCAATAAAGAAAGCAATAAATGAAATGGGCAATTCTAAAACATTTAGAGGCTATGGACCAGAGCAAGGATACGAATTTTTAAGGAAAGAAATAGTAGAAAATGAATATAAAAAGTTGAACATTAACATAGATGAAGTATTTGTATCAGATGGAGCAAAATGTGATACTGCAAATATAGTAGAATTATTTGATAAAGATATCAAAGTAGCAATAACAGATCCAGTTTATCCAGTATATTTAGATAGTAATGTTATGTATGGAAGAACTGGTGAATTTAATAGAGAGACAGGGAAATATGATGGGATTATATATATGGAAGCAACAGAAAAAAATAATTTTACTCCACTTCCAAATGATTTAGAAGAAATTCCAGATTTAATATATATATGTTCACCTAACAATCCAACAGGAATTGCGATGAAAAAAGAAGATTTAGAAAAATGGGTAGAGTTTGCAAAAGAAAATAATAGTATAATCTTATTTGATGCAGCATATGAAGCATTTGTTGGAAGTGATAATATTCCACATAGTATATATGAAATTAAAGGTGCGAAAGAAGTCGCAATAGAGTTTAAAAGTTATTCGAAAACGGCAGGATTTACCGGCCTTAGATGTGCATATACTGTAGTACCAAAAGAATTATTGATAAAATCAAATAATAAAGAAATAAGTATAAATAGCTTATGGAATAGAAGAAGCACAACTAAATTTAATGGTGTTTCATATATAATTCAAAGAGGAGCTGAAGCAATATATACAGATGAAGGAAAAAAACAAATCAAGGAAAATATTTGTTATTATAAAGAAAATGCAAAAATTATAAAAGAAGGATTGAAAAAAGCCGGAATAATTGCTTATGGAGGAATAGATTCACCATATGTATGGTTAAAAACACCAAACAATTTAAAATCATGGGATTATTTTGATATGTTACTTGAAAAATATAATATAGTCGGAACACCTGGGGTGGGGTTTGGACCGAGCGGAGAGGGGTATTTTAGACTTACTGCATTTGGAGATAGAGATAATACAATCGAAGCAATGAAAAGACTTAATTCCTATTAGATAAAATTAAGTGCTTACTTGATTAAATTACTAAACCAAGTAGGCACTTTCGCTTTATGATTATTTAGATATAAATATAATTTAAAGGCCTGTCCCCAAAGCGACAAGTATGTCGTTTTAAGGCCTGTCCCTATAACGACAAAATTGCATTTCTAGCAAGTTCATCGCACCTATTATTATATTCATTATCTGCATGTCCTTTGACTTTAATAAATATAACATCATGCATGTTGGTAAGCTCTAATAACTCTTGCCATAATTCTTTATTTTTTACGTCTTTTTTATCAGCAGTTTTCCAATTATTTTTTTGCCAACCTATAATCCATTTTTGTAAAAAAGCATTTACTACATATGCACTATCACTATACAAACTAACTTTACAAGGATATTTTAAAAGTTTTAATGCTTCAATTACAGCAGTTAATTCCATTATATTGTTAGTGGTATCTTTTTTTCCACCTGATATTTCTTTCTTATTATCCTTATACATTAAGATTGCTCCCCAACCACCAGGGCCTGGATTACCAGAGCATGCACCATCTGTGTATATTGTAACTTCTTCCATAATATCATTCCTTTCTAGTTCTGTTCTATTTTTAATATTATAACGCCTGTCCCCAGAGCGACAAGTATGTCGTTTTAAGACCTGTCCCTATAACGACAAAATAATATTGCTTAATCATTGTAAATTTTATTAATTTATGATATTATATCAATAAATTAATTTGAGTACAAGATGGAGGGGAAAATTATGAGCAGAGTTCTTGGTATAATTGCAGAATATAATCCATTTCATAATGGACATTTATATCATATAGCTAAATCTAAGCAAGAAACTAATGCTCAATATGTAATTGCAGTAATTTCAGGAAATTTTGTACAAAGAGGAAATACTTCTTTAATCAATAAATGGACAAAAGCAAGAATGGCATTATTAAATGGAGTTGATTTAGTAATTGAACTTCCTACAGTTTATAGTATATCAAGTGCTGAGAATTTTGCAGAAGGTGCAGTTAAGATATTAAATTCTTTAGGAATTGTGGATACTATTTCTTTTGGAATGGAAACAAGTGATATATCTACTTTAAATAATATTGCTAATGTTTTATATAATGAGCCAAAAGATTATATTACAATTCTTTCTCATGAGTTAAAAAAAGGTAATTCTTATCCAAAAGCTAGAGAAAATGCTTTGATGATGTATCTGAATGATATAAAAAGATATGCAAATGTAATGGCTGGTTCAAATAATATTCTTGGAATTGAGTATCTAAAGGCTTTAAAAAGAACAAAAAGCACAATTAACCCAATAGGTATAAAAAGAGAAAAGGTTTTATACAATGATAAATATATAGTAGATGAATTTGCAAGTGCTACTGCGATAAGAAAAATGCTTATGACAAAAGAGCTTAATGATATTAGTAAAGTAATGCCTAGAAATTCATATTTGTTATTAGGTGAAGAGTTAAAAAAAGGTCATTATGTTATAGATATTTCTAGATTTGAAAAAGAAATTATATATACTCTAAGAAAAATGTCAGCAGAGGATATAGCAAAACTTCCAGATGTTTCAGAAGGATTAGAGAACTCTATAAAGAATGCTGCAGATTCATGTAATACATTAAATGAATTAATTAATATAGTAAAAACAAAAAGATTTACTCAAACTAGAATCCAAAGAATTTTACTCTATAGTTTGCTTGGAATTGATAAAAAACAAATGGAAATTTCGAAAAAGATTATTCCATATGTTCGTGTGTTAGGATTTAATAACAAAGGAAAAGAATTAATTTCGGAAATGATGAATTTAAATCCAAAACTTAATGTGGTAACATCTGTAAAAAAATATATTGATAATGTTGCAAATAAAAATTTAAGAGAAATGTTAGAAAAAGATATTTTAGCAACTAATATATATACATTAGGTTATTATTCAGATTCATATTCTAATTTGGATTACACAAATAAAATTGAAATTTTATAAAACACTTAGGATAATTTCTAGAAATATGAAAATAGTAAATATATTTACTTACTATTCTGTCAAAAGAAATCTTACTTTATAATTAAACAAGTTATAGCGTTAAATAGAGAAACTAGTGAAAAATATAAAGGGGTTATGTAAATGATTATAGGAATTACAGGAAGTTCTGGATCAGGTAAAAGTACAATATGCAAAATGCTAGAGAAAGACTATAATGTTAAAGTAATAAATGCAGATAAAATAGCAAAAAAATTATCTAAAAAAGGATCAAGTTATATTATTGATATAATAAAAACATTTGGTAAAGATATTGTAGATGAAAATGGTGAGTTAAAAAGAAAAAAGTTAGCTGAGATTATTTATTCTAATCCTGAAAAAAGAGAAGCATTAAATAAATGTACTTTTAAATATATAAAAGCTGAGATAATTAAACAAATTAAAAAAGTAAAAGATAATACAACTATTTTGATAGATGCTCCACTTTTATTTGAAGCGGAATTAGATAAAATTTGTTATAAAGTTATAGGAGTGATATCCAATAAAGAATTACAAGTAGAAAGAATTGTTGCAAGAGATAATATTGATTATGAGCAAGCAGAAAAAAGGTTATCAGCTCAGAAAAGTAATGATTTTTATAGGAACAAGTGTGATGTAATAATTGAAAATAATAATAATTATGCATTTGTTGAAAATATTATTAAAGAAATATCAGATAAATATAGATTAGATAAAAAGACTTGATTTTTGAGACCAAGTCTTTTTAATATTGACTAATACAAACTAATGTTTTATAATATTCTTGGTGGTAATATGGATAAAAAACAAAAACAAATATTACACATAGATGTAAATAATGCATTTTTAAGTTGGACAGCTATGGATAGATTAGCACAAGGAGAAAAGGTTGATATTAGAGAAATAGAAGCGGTAATAGGTGGAGATGAATCAAAAAGGTCTGGAATAGTTTTAGCTAAAAGCATGAAAGCAAAAAGAAAAGGTGTTTATACTGGTGAAACTTTATATCAAGCTAGATTAAAATGTCCTAATTTGCAGGTGTTTAAAGGAGATTATAAATCTTACAAAAAACATTCTAATGATTTATATAAATTATTATTACAATATACAGACAAAATAGAGAGATTTAGCATAGATGAATGTTTTTTAGATATGACAGAATATTTAGGAAATAGTGATTTGTTAGATAAAGCTTATGAAATCAGTAAAAGAGTAAAAAAAGAATTAGGGTTTACCGTAAATATTGGGGTAGCACATAATAAATTATTAGCTAAGATGGCGTCGGATTTTACTAAGCCAGATAGAGTTCATACATTATTTGAAAATGAAATAGAGACTAAAATGTGGCCACTTCCAGTATCTGAGTTGTTTATGCTAGGTAAAAAAACTTTGCCTAAATTATATAATATGCAAATAAAAACTATTGGTGATTTAGCAAAACAAAATAAAGAAGATATGATTAAGAAATTTGGAAAACACGGTTTAATGATGTGGGAATATTCCAATGGAATAGATAAATCAGAAGTGCATTACCTAGAAGAAAAACCAAAAGGAATAGGAAATTCTGTTACTTTACCAGTTGATCTTGTCCAAAAAGAGAAGATTGAAAAAGTACTTTTAACTTTAACAGAGCAAGTAACATATAGATTGCGTAAATACAATATGTATGCAAATGTAGTCAATGTGCAATTAAGAACAAAGGATTTTAAAGATTTTTCACATCAAAAAAAGTTAATGAACCCAACTTCAAACACAAAAGATATTTATATGGTTGCAAAAGAATTATTAAATGAAATGTATAAAAAAGGCACATTTATTCGTTTAGTAGGCTTAAGAGTAGATAATTTAGTAGAAAAAAATGAGATGCAACTTTCTTTATTTGACAATGATGAAGAGAAAAAACAAGAAAAATTAGATGAAGTAGTTGACAAATTAAAAGAAAAATATGGGTATAATTCAATTACAAGAGCGGGTAAATTACATTCCGAAGATATTATAAAATTTAAAGATGTGTAAAAAAAGTAAAACTATTTACAAAAAAATATTTTATGATATAATCTGATTAAAAGCATCGAAAGATAAAACATTATACAAATAAAAGGGAATAAATATTTAGTTTTATTATTATTATATTCCCAAAGAAAGGAATGAAAAAAATGGAAGAGAACAAAGAAGAAAAGAATGTAAATGAGGTAAAAGTTAATGAAACAGAGAAAAAGAAAGAATCAAATGTAAAAGAAGAAAGTAAAAAAATTGCTAAAAAAGGAGAGGCTAAAAAAGAAGAAACAGCCAAAAAAGAGGTAAAAAAGAAAGAAGATGCTAAAAAAACAGAAAAAAATGAATCAAAAGAAGAAAACAAAAAAGAAGATTTGACTTTTAGAAAAGTTGAAATGTCAGAAAAAAACAAGAAAAAGCTAGATGAAATGGATAAAAAAGATAAAAAGTCACATGGATTTGCTAAAGCGGTTATAATTATAATTATGATACTAATAGCAGCATATTGCATTTTCTTTGTAAGAAATTTAATAATATTAAATAGTATTGCTGAAACTATTGAACCATTAAAAGATGTTTCTAATTTTACATATACTAGTGTTACTAAATCAAAAGATGGGGAAGAGCTAGTTACAATAGATTATTATAAAAAAGATAATGTGGAAAGATATGATTTAGCGAAAAATGATATTTCAATTATTAATTGGTATGACAGTGAAAGTGATGAAAAAATATTTTCAGTACCATCTAATAGACGAGCTAGTATAGAAAATGTTGCTGATGCAGAATTTGTTCATTTACCATTAGAAACAAACTTATATAACAAAAATACAACAGCTTTTATGAGTTTAATTAGTTTAATTTATTCTGAAGAATACAATGGAAAAGATTGCTATGTGATTTCATTTGGACTTGGAGATGAACAAAAAACATGGATTGATAAAGAAACAGGCTTAATAATAAAAAGAGAGTATGATTATTCAGAAACTACAATAGAATATACTAATGTTATAATGAACAATTTAACAGAAATATATAAACCGGATTTAACTGGTTATGAAGTAGACCAGAGTACTGCTGTAGAACAATAAAAAGAATAATTAATATAAATTTTAATATGGCACCACTTGTAAAAGAGTATGGTGCCATTTGTTGTCTAATATGAATCTCGAAAAGATTGCAGTTACAATAATCAACATAATGGGGACTAGATTTAAATCTATATATATGATATACTCTTGCGCAGAATCATATTGGAGACATATATAATATACTGAGTTTTACATACACTAATGTTTGTTCATTTGTTCTAATAGGAGATGATAAAATGAAAATTGATAAAGTAAAGAAGTTGAAAAGACAAGAAAAAATATTTTCGGTTTTATTAAAAATCTTTAGTATAATACTAGGAATTATATTAATTTTGTTTTTATTTGGTTCTATTGCTACACCACTGCTTTTATATGTGGGATTTGGAACTATAATAATAACAGCTCTTGCAAGTGTATATGTATTGCCAGTTCTTGGAGTAATTGGAGCTATACTTATAATAATGTATATTGTTAAGATGCTTCTATATAGAGATAAAAAAGGACAAATGGTATTTAGAACTATTATTTCAACAGTTTTATTAATTGCAATGCTTATTGGCTCTTTTATCACATTTATAGAATATGGATTAAGCAATACATATGAAATAAAAGTAGAAAGTACAGTAGCTGAGATTTCTGATGATATAATAAAAGATAATGTTATTTCTATATTAGGGGATAAAGAATCAACTAATTTAGATGAAATATATGTAAGAAAAATTATTCTTATAACTGATTTAGGGTTTAGAGAAACTATATATTATAGAGATGCTAATGGATTAAGTCATAACTATAGTAGCAATATCGATGATACAGATTATGGGCAAATTGTGGACAAATCTACAGAAATAACAGGGCTTACTCAATTATCATATATATTCTTCCTTATACTATCAATTATATCTCTAGTATTTTGGTATGATAATATTTCAAAGCAATATAAACTGATTATACAAAAAGCAATTAATGAAGAACTCGAAAAGCAGAAGAGTGGAGAACAGGAAAATAATATAACAGAAGCGGAGATAATAAAAAGTGGAAGAAAGAAAATAATTATAACAACAATAATTATTATAGCTTGTATAGTCGTTTTTATATTAGCTTTTGTAATAACAAATAATATAAAAGAGAATAAGAAAAAAAGGCAGGAAGAAGAAAGATTAAATGATTTAAAAGAATCATCAAGTTATGAAAATATAGAGGAAGAACAAGGAGAAGAATATAAATATTTTTCTGATGATGAGAATGGAATTTTGATTGCAATGAAAGCTCCTTTTAGAGATAGATATGTTGTGGAAATATATGAAACTAGTGATGGTGGAGAAACATGGAATAAAATAGAAACAAATATAGGCGGAGTGTATATCGGTACAGAGTTTCTATTTATTAATGAGAAGATAGGTTTCTGCCATGATCCACATGGAGGGGTTGATAGCTATGCTTCACTTCAGATAACAACAGACGGTGGCTATACATGGAATAATGTAATAGTAAATAAACCAGATTCAATAACAGAAAATAATATATTTTTTAAAGATTTACCTAGAATTGATGGAGAAAAATTAACAGTCGTGGCATATACAGTAAGATTAAATAGATATCCAAATGAAAAATATTATGAATTTGAATCAACAGACTCAGGTAAAACATGGGACTTTGTAAAAGAATTAGACTATGTAGAATAAAAATTTGGAACAAGGGGACGCACGATTTGTTCCAGAAATGAAACAAATCGTGCGTCCCCTTGTTTCAAAACTTGCCTTAATTAAAAATTAATAAAAAATAAATAGTTTTTTTCAAAATAAGTGATATACTAAATATAGTTTATGATATATAAATTTATTTAAATATACAAATCAAATAAACAGAAGGGATGAATTTTAATTTGAGCAAAAGAGTAAAAGCATTTAAATACATTTTGATGATAATAGTAATTGCACTACTTATAGGATTAATAGTATATCTATTTCCAGTGATTAGAAATTTAAGTACACCAGAAGGACAAATTGAATTCAAAAATCATGTTGCTAATTTAGGGTTCCTTGGGTACTTAGCATTATTTGGTTTGCAATTTGCACAAATATTTTTAATAATTCTTCCTGGAGAACCTATAGAAGTCTTAGCAGGAATGTGCTATGGTGGATTTGGAGGATTAATATTTATAACTGTTTCAGTATTTATTATAACTGCTATAGTATTCTTTGCAGTAAGAAAATTTGGAAGGAAGTTTGTTTATAGTTTTTGTAGTAAAGAAAGAATTGATAAAATAGAAAATAGTAAATTGTTTAAAAATCCAAAAAAGATTGAGTTTATTATGCTTATTCTTTTCTTAATTCCAGGAACGCCAAAAGATTTAATTGTATATATTGCAGGTTTACTTCCATTAAAACCGCTTAGATTTATATTGATTTCTACATTTGCAAGATTACCATCAGTGATATCTTCCACATTTGCAGGAAGTAGCATTGTTGCTGGAAATTGGAAGGTTAGTATAGCTATATATGCAGTTACATTCTTAATTGTTGGTGTTATCATATTTATAGTAAATAAATTTGACAAAGATAAAACGGCAGAAGAAGCAATGAAAGTAATAAAATAAACATTATATAGAATATAATTAATTAGTAGCTAATCAATTGAATAAAAAACTAAATTTAGGTAATAATGTAAATATAAATTAATAAGAAAGAGGGATTTATATGATTACAGAAGACCTAAATTTATTTTTATCTAATTTAAATGTATTTTATAGAAAATTGCAAAACTATCATTGGAATATAAAAGGAGAGGATTTCTTTAGTGTTCATACTAAACTAGAAGAATTATATGATGATGTGAATGAACAAATAGATGAGATAGCTGAACATATATTAATTATAGATGGGCAGCCTTTAGGAACAATGCATGATTATTTGGAAATTACACAAATAAAAGAAGCACAGAATGAGAAGATATGTTCAAGAAAAATATTTGAAGATATTTTAAAAGATTATTGTATTTTATCCGAAAATGCTACTAAAATAAAAGAAGATGCAGATAATGAGAAGAAATATGCAACTTCAGCTTTAATGGATGAATATTTACAAGATTATGGTAAAAAAACATGGATGATTAGACAATGGCTTACGAAATAAAAAGATTTACAACATACTTTTATTTATGACAGAAGAGAAACCTTTTTATACTTTTTGAAAAGGTTTCTCTTCGAATGATAAAATTACATATTCAAAAAACGCTTTAAATAAATTTTTTAACAAAATATTTAAAGTGTTTTTTCTTATTAACATGTATGCACCGAAAGCTTTGCTTTCGCTAGTGCATGCTTTTCTTATTTCAAATTAAGAAAACTTTAATAAGAAATAAAAATTTATTTAATAATTAGTTGGTATATTAAACTTACAGAAATGTAATGAAAGATACATACTAATCAATATGAGAATCAATAATAAACTCATATAATAAATAATATGTATAGAAACCGGAAATAATATAAAAAAATGTTGAAAAATTATTAAAGGGGAAGAAAGTTGAAAAATAATTACAATTTTGGCGGTGTCAAACTTCATTTAAAATTTAATCAACGTACAAAAAGTACGCCTCATAAATTTTAAACTTGTTTTCCTAGCCAAAATTTAATTCTTTTCCAACCAGATTTGTGCTTTATGATAGGAGTGAGATTAAAAATGGAACAAAAAAGTAAGTTTAATGAAATTATTAAAATATTTGTAATATTTATGATAGGTAGTATGATAGGGTATGTAGTTGAAATGATTGTAGCACTTGTACAAAATGGACATTTTGTTTCTAGACAAGGACTTCTATATGGTCCATTTACACCAGTATATGGAATTGGAATTTTAGTCTATTATATATTTTTTAGCTTTATGAAAAATAGAAACAAAGGAATAGTATTTGTTTCTTCTATGATATTAGGTGGAATTACAGAATACTTATGTTCATATGTTCAAGAAAAAGTATTTGGGACTGTTTCATGGGATTATTCAGAATGGTTATTTAATATAAATGGTAGAACAACTTTAATCCATTGTACTTATTGGGGACTAGCAGGACTTTTATACACATCATATATAGAACCACTAATACCTAAGATAGAAGAATTTGTGAGAAGTCATAAAGTGAAAGTAATGGCAACTAGTGTAGCTGTGTTTATGATATTTAATATAACAATTTCATCAATGGCAGCAATGAGACAAAAAGAAAGAGTAGAGAATATACCAGCACAGGATGGCATGGATCGATTTCTAGATAATATGTATCCAGATGAGTATATGGATGAAGTGTTTGAGAATAAAAAGCATGTTGATTAATAATATCTTGAAATAAAAATGTATAAATGGAATTTTAAATAAAATAAAAAAAGTATTGAAAAAAGAAATAAGTTAGTATAAAATGTAGAAGTAAAATTGATAAAAACGAGAGAAAAAGGAGAAAATAAGATGAGCACGGAAAACATTGAAATAGTAGAGAGAGAGAGAGAGAGAGAGCTGTATTTAGTGAAATAAGCTTTATTTGTAATGCCCAAAATTATATATTAAAAATTCATAAAATAATAAGAAAAAGGATAGACTTAAGTATAAAAGTGAAGAGTAAATTGGAACTTTTATATTTGGGTCTGTCCTTTTTATAATTTTAAATTTAAAAGGTAAATAAAAAATAGATAATACTAAAATTAAAAAGGAGAATTACAATGAACAAATTAAAAATTGTATTTAGATATAGTTCAAATAAAAATGGTATTACTTTAGTAAGTTTAGTAATTACAATAATAATTTTAATTATTTTATCAACAGTAACAATAACTGCAGTATTAGGAGATAATGGGTTAATAGATCAGGCACAGCAAACAAAAAATTTAGCAGATAGTTCTATAGAACATGAAGATGAAAACATGAATCATTTATCACAAGAATATGCTAATTTGAGAATGGAAGACATAGAAATAGAGAAAATAACAATAGTGGATTATAAAAAAAGTGGAGAAGTATTTAATAAAAAAACAACAGTTGAAGATGAAGTTGGAAATAAAATAACAGTACCAGAAGGATTTAAAATAGCGCCAGATTCAGGAGATACAGTTGAGCAAGGAGTGGTAATAGAAGATGTAAATGCATCAACAGATAAAAATGTACAAGGAAGCCAATATGTGTGGATTCCAACAGGAAAATTCAAAAAAGACAATGGAGAACTTAGTAATGAAATCATATTAGGTAGATATACATTTGATGAAAACAATGGAACTCCACATATGGTACAAAACGCTGAGGATTATACAAATCAATCTGACAATATATTGATAGAATCAATATATAAGGAATTAATAGAATATAGAGAAGGAATAGCAAGCGAAAGATTAGATGGATTAAATGCAACAGCTAAAGGATTAGGGACATTTATAGGAAGCGTAAAATTAAATGGAGGATATTATATAGGAAGATATGAAGCAAGTTATGCAAGTGGATCAACGAGTACTTCAACAGTAAGTGATTATTCAGTTTGTAAAGCAGCATCAAAAATATCAACATCATTTTCAAATAGTATGATATATAATCCAGGAACATTATGGAATAATATATCTCAATTAAATGCATCAAAGGTAGCAATAAATACTTATGCAAATAGTGGAAGCGTTATAAGTGATTTACCTAGTAGCTATGCATGGGATACTGCTATAGTATATATACAAGAAGCAGGTAATACAAATTATGCAAATCAAGATGGACAATCAATTAACAGTACTTTAACAAATACTGGAACCAAACAGGATGAGGTATGTAAAATAAATGATTTATCATCAAATATAGAGGAATGGTCTACAGAATATTCTACTACTAATAATGGTACTAGTGCTTTTCCTTGTACTTTAAGAGGCGGATATTATGGAAGTGGCAGTCGTAGTCCATCATACCGTGGAGCTGGAAATTCATACAGTGGATATTTTGAAGGTGGTGGATTTCGTATATGTTTATATTTATAGAATAAACTAATTCTATTTACTTGATATTGCTTTAGCTATAAAAATTATTATTAATTTGTTCTAAACCAGTATACAATGTATAAAACATTATGATATAATAAGCAAAAATATATAATAAAAGGAGAGAGTTATGGAAGAACAAACAAAAAACAAGTATGTAATAGGAGTAATAGGAGCACTTATAGGAGCTCTAATTGGTGCTATACCATGGGTACTAATGTATATTTTTGCTAATATGATGTATGCACTTTTATCAATGTTAATAGTTTTATGCAGTTATTATGGGTATAAACTAACAAAAGCTAAAATAGATAAGAAACTACCAGTGATTTTGGCAATAACATCATTTATATCAATAACAGTAACAATGTTTATAATAATTCCAGTTTGCTTAATGCTTAGAGAAGGAGTACCAGTATCTTTAGAAAATATACAATTATTGTATCAATACGATGAATTCACAGGTGCATTAATGACAGACTATATGATATCACTATTATTCTGTGCTTTAGTTATAGGTGGAATTATATTTAATCTAAATAAACAATTAAAAAATGGTGTATCTGATAAAGATATTAAATTAATATCACAAGATGCTGGAACAGATGCATTTCCAAAAGAAGATATAGATAAAGTAAAAGATATCTTTGAGAAAAATGATGCCATGAGTAAAAATCATACTATAACAAAAGAATTAATTATGGAAGACATAGAAAAAGAATTTGGAGAAGAAAAAGGTAAGAGAATATTTAATTATTTAAAAGTTCAACAAATCATAAAAAAGAAATCTAATAAATACTATTTTTCAGAAAAAGCACAGAAAAATGTTTTTTATAGATATGGAATAGCTAGTTTTAAAACTTTTATAATAGTTTTGCTATTAGCAACCGTTATAGCATGTATTATTATATTTTTTGAAGAAAAATCTAAAAACGATACATTAAACCAAATGCTGAATACTGATTCAACAGATTCAGTTTATGAAACAGGATCTGATGGGATTGATTTGGAGTTTCCAGAAGGAATGATTCAAATTTCAAATGAAGAAATTGAATATTATTTTGGAGAAGAATATGCAAATATATA
Source organism: uncultured Clostridium sp. (assembly GCA_946495655.1). GTDB lineage: Bacteria > Bacillota > Clostridia > TANB77 > CAG-508 > CALXVA01. Next base: position 21,586 of record CAMMDS010000010.1, on the reverse strand, counting down.
TGATTGCATGGCAGTTAGTGAAGATTTTCAAAAAATGATAATGGTATTTACCACATATAAAGCTAATTTGGATAAGGAATATACTGTAGAGGAATTTTTAAAAGCTTCAATGGATGACGATAGTATTGAAATAGAAGAAAAAGAAATATCAGGAAATACTTTCTATGTTGTAAATAGGCCATATGAAACTGAAGATGGAATAAAATATATTGAACAAGATTATGTATATGATGCAGAAGATAGATTTATTTGTATAATATTTGATAGTTTAGAAAGTGATTCTTTAAAACCAGAAGAAATAATTAAATAAAAATTTTAAATAAATGCCATTTGGGACAGACCAAATTGGCATTATTTTATACAAATAATATGGAAAAATAATCCAAATAAAGAAAAAATTACCATGAATAAAATCACAAACAAATGTTTACAAATAAACTATATAATAGTATAATTATTATATAAAAAATATATTCATATATAAGGGAGTGAAGAATAAAATGCAAAGCTATTTTTTATGCATAGATTTAAAAACATTTTATGCTTCTGTTGAATGTGTGGAAAGAGGTTTAGATCCATTTAATACAAATTTAGTTGTAGCAGATTCAAGTAGAGGAAATGGAGCAATTTGTTTAGCAGTAACTCCTAAAATGAAAATGTTAGGAGTTAAAAACAGATGCAGAATATATGAAATTCCTAAAAATATAAAGTATATTATTGCACTTCCACGTATGAAAAAATATATTGAATATTCAGCAAATATATATGAAATATATTTAAAATACTTTTCAGAAGAAGATATTCATGTATATTCAATTGATGAAGCATTTATGGATGTTACAAAATATTTAAAATTATATAAATTAGACCCAGAAGAGATTGCTCAAAAAATTATGAAAGATATCTTTAAGAATTATGGTATTACTGCAACAGCAGGAATTGGAACTAATATGTACTTAGCGAAAGTGGCTCTAGATATAACTGCTAAACATAATAGTAATAATATTGGATATTTGGATGAGGAAAAATATAAAAGAGAATTATGGCATCATAAGCCATTGATTGATTTCTGGCAAATAGGTAGAGGTATAGAAAGAAGATTAAATAAATTAATGATATATGATATGTATGATGTAGCACATGCAGAACCGAAAAAATTGTATAAAGAATTCGGAGTAAATGCTGAATATTTAATGGACCATGCTTGGGGAAAAGAAAGTTGTAGTATTGAAGATATAAAGAAATACAAGCCGCAAGCTAGATGCATTACAAATAGTCAAATATTATTTGAAGACTACTCTTTTGAAAAAGCAAGATTGGTATTAAAAGAGATGGTTGAGCTCGGAAGTTTAAGATTAATAGAAGAGAATCTATCAACTAATACAGTAAAACTTTATATAGGTTATTCTAAAGATAAAATACCGGCAAGTGGAGGAACAGAAAAAATTAAAAACTATACTAATGTGTATTCTGAGTTAGTGGAAACCTTTTTAAGAATATATGATAGAACTACAAATAGAAATGTGGGTATAAGAAGAATTGGGATTAGTTTTGAAAATGTAGATGAAGTAGATTATGTGCAAATGAGCTTATTTAAAAATCAAGAAGAGATAGACAAAGAAAGAAAACTAGAATTAGTAATAAATGAAATAAAAAATAAAATGGGGAAAAACACAATTTTAAGAGGAATGAATCTAGAACAAGGTGCAACAACAATGGTTAGAAATAAATTAATTGGAGGGCATAATGGTGGTTAAGAAAGGAGAAAATTATTATGACTAGAGCCAGTAGGGCAAAGCAATTTCTTCCGTTTGATGCTTTGAAAGGATTTCAAGAGGCATTAAGTGAAAAACAAATAAAATATGATGATAAAAAAGAATTAACCGAAGAGAGTTATATTAGGTTACAAGAAGAATGGAATAAAATAGATAAAAATAGTTTAGTAAAAGTTAAATATTATAAAAATAAAAGATATATTGAGATACAAGGAAAAATAACAAACATAGATTATATTAAAAAGAAAATCCGAATAAATGATGAGGTTATAAGCACATGTGATATTATAGATATTCAACTTTTTTAGTAAGTCTTCTTACTTAAATTTAAAACAAAAAAGTGTTGCAAAAATAAAATAATATGGTAAAATGAAAATGGATTAAATAAGAAAAATAGTTAAGTTTTTGATAATAAAAGTGAATGATAAAATTATATAGTTTTAAGTAGAATAGAAAGGGAAAACAAATGAAAATAGAAGAACACGAAAGTATTGAAATAGTAGAGAGGAAAGACAGGGAGTCGAATACAGTGAAATATAAAAGCATCACTGTATTCGACTCCCTCAAATTTTATTGAATTATATGATATACTGCAATATTATTTGCCAGTATTTTCAATAAAATGTTGATAAATCTAGTAATATATGATATATTTTAAAAAATCAAAAAAGAAATAAATAGGAAAATGGTAACGCTAGATTAAGCATATGTTTTCTAGTATATAAAGAAGATTTTATGTAAAAACTAACATATAAAATAAACATTAATTATTTAATAATAAAACAACACAGATAAATTAATTTAAAGGTGAAAGGTAAAATATGTGGGCTTTAATTACAGGAGCATCTTCTGGTATAGGAAGAGATATGTCAAGATATTTATATAAATTAGGATATAATTTAGTAATAGTAGCAAGAAATGAAGAAGGCTTAAAAAAGTTAAAACAAGAATTGCAAAATGAAAACCATAGTAATAACAATGACACTGATAATAAAAAAGAAATATTGATAATAAGTGAAGATTTAAGTAATGAAGAAAATTGCTTTGATTTATATGAAAAAACAAAAAATATTGAGTTGGATTTAGTAATAAATAATGCTGGTTTTGGAGTATTTGGAGAATTTACTAAAATAGATTTAGAAAGTGAAATTGATTTAATAAATACAAATATAACTGCAGTGCATATATTAACTAAACTATATTTGCAAGATATGGTAAAAAAGAATAATGGTCATATCTTAAATGTGGCTTCAATAGCAGGAATGGAGCCAGGACCTCTTATGGCAGCATATTATGCATCGAAATCTTATGTAATTAGATTTACCAGAGCTGTTAGCAAAGAATTAAAAAAGAGTGGCTCTAAAGTCAAACTTAGTATATTGTGCCCTGGTCCAACAGATACAAACTTTAATAATGTAGCAAATGTAATATTTAAAGCACCAAGTATGTCAAGTGAAAAAGTAGCAAAATATGGTATAGATAAAACCCTAAGGGGAAAACTAATAATAGTACCAGGGTTTACCAATAAATGTGTTAGATTTTTTTCAAAATGCTTACCAGACTGTATATTAGAAAGCGTAGCATACCACATACAAAGAAGAAAAAGAAAATGAGAAATTGGGGACAGACCCCGATTTCTCACACAGAAAAAATGAGAAATTAGGGTCTGTCCCCAATTTCTCAAAAGGAGATCGATAGACAAATGAAAGTAGTAGTAACAGGAGCAACAGGCCATATTGGAAATGTATTAGTTAGAGATTTAATAAATAAAGGATATGACGTAACATCTCTTGCTTTGAGTGAAAAAGATGGAGAAATTTTAAAAGATTTAAATACTAAAATTGTATATGGAGATGTTACGAAACTAGAAACTCTAGTAAAAGCTTTTGAAGGAGCTGAAATTGTATTTCACTTAGCGGGAATAATAGAAATTGGAAGTGGAAATAAAAGAAAAGTACATGAAGTTAATGTAAATGGTAGCAAAAATGTAGTAGCAGCTTGTAAGATGGATCATGTAAAAAGATTAGTATACACAAGTTCTGTGCATGCTATTCCAGAAAAAGGAGGAGTTATTACAGAGACTAGAGAGTTTAGTCCAAAATTGGTTAAAGGTACTTATGCTAAATCAAAGGCTGAAGCAACAAATTACATATTAAATTCAAATTCAGAGGATTTAGAGGTTATTATTACACATCCTTCTGGTGTAATAGGACCATATGAATATATAAAATCAAATATGGGACAACTTATTATAGACTGTGCAAATGGGCGTATGAAGGCAACTTTAAAAGGTGGTTATAACTTTGTAGATGTAAGAGATGTTTCAAATGGAATAATACTTGCAGCCGAAAAAGGAAAACCAGGAGAATGCTACATTCTAGCAGGACAAAGTATAACAATAAAAGATTTAATGGCTATTATAGAGAAACTTACAGAAAAAAAAGCTCCTAAATTTGTAATTGCTAGATGGTTTGCATATATTACTGGGATTTTTTCAGAGTTATTTTATAAAATTGTAAATGAAAAACCATTATTTACATCATATGCTGTATATACAACAGGCACAAATCATAATTTTTCAATAGAAAAAGCTCAAAAAGAACTTGGGTATAGTGTAAGAAACTTAGAGGAGACGATAAAAGATACAATAGAATGGTATAAAGAAAGAGGAGAAATAAAGTAAACATGAAAATTTTTATTATTTCATTAGTTCTGCATATAGGAAAAATAGGAATGCAAGTTTTGTATTTTTTCATAAAGCTATTTACTAAGCAGAATAAAAATAAGGTTTTGTTGCTTAGCAGACAATCAAATAGTATAAATCTTGATTTTAAATTAATCAAAGAAGAATTAGAAAAAAATGATGATATAGAAAAATTACAAATAAAAGTTTTATGCAAAAAGATACCGAAAGATTTATTTGGTAAATTTATATATTGCTTTTATATAATAAAGTGTATGTGTCATATTGCAACATCAAAAGTATGCATTATTGATGGATATAATATTCCAATTAGTGCTTTGAAGCATAAAAAAGGAACGGAAATCATTCAAATTTGGCATGCTATGGGAGCAATTAAAAAGTTTGGATACCAATGCTTGAACAAGGGTGAAGGAACTACAAGTAAAATAGCTAAAATAATGAAAATGCATGCAAATTATACTTGTGTAACTTGTACGAGTGAAGCTACTAGGAAGATATATGCTGAAGCATTTAATACAGATATTGATAAAATTAAAGTATGGGGAATGCCAAGAATTGATTACATACTAGGAAAGAATAATGAAATAGAAAATAAAATAAAAGAGCTTAAAGAAGAATATCCAAAACTAAAAAATAAGAAAAACATTTTATATGTTCCTACATTTAGAAGAAATGAAACTATAGATGTTAGTAAAATAATCCAAGCTGTGAATAAAGAAAAATATAATTTGATAATACGCATGCATCCATTAGATCAAACAGAAGTAGATGATGAGTATATTGTTAGCAATAAATATAGTACATTTGATTTAATAAAATTTGCAGATTATATTATTACTGATTATTCAGCAATTGCTTTTGAAATATCTACATTAAATAAACCGTTATTCTTTTATGTATATGATATTGATAAATATAAACGTAAAAGAGGAACAAATGTAGATTTACAAATGGAGATGAAAAACAGTACTAGAAAAGATATAAATGAAATAATAAAAATGATAGAGAATGATACTTATGATTATGATGAATTAGCAAGATTTAGAGAAAAATATGTTGAAACGATAGATACAAATAATAGTAAAAGAATAAAAGATTATGTAATTGATAAGATGAAAAAGGTTGAAAAAAAGTAGATTTTGTTATAAAATAAAAAAATAGTTGATGATGTTGAAAGGAAATACTAATGAACGTAATAAAGAAAACAGCTTATGGAATATCTAAGAAAAGTGTTTTTTTGCGTAATATAATGAGGAACACAATTAACTTTTTAAAGAAAATTAGATATAAATTAAATACAGTAGGACAAAAAGTGGATAACAAAATTATTATATTTTGTTCATTTAATGGAAAATTATATTCTTGTAGTCCAAAAGCTATTTATGAATATATGATAAATAATCCTGAATTTGAAGATTATAAATTCATATGGTCATTTAGAAATGTAGAAAAATATAAATTTTTAGAAAATAATAAAAATACAATTATAGTAAAACATCTTTCAAAGCAATATGAAAAATACTTAGCACAAGCAAAGTATTGGATTTTTAATTACAAAATTCCAGATTATTTATATCCAAAGAAAAATCAAGTTTTTGTGCAATGTTGGCATGGAACACCACTAAAAAGATTAGGCTGTGATTTAATTCATTTTGATAATCAATTAAATACATTAAAAGGAATGAAAAAAAGGTATAGAATTGAAGCATCAAAGTTTTCATATTTTCTATCACCTTCTAGATTCGCAAGTGAAAAATTTATATCAGCATGGAATCTAAAGGAAATAGGTAAAGAAAATATTATTATAGAAGAGGGCTATCCAAGAAATGATTTTTTGTTCAATTATACTAAAGAAGATGAGCAAAAAATAAAGGAAAAGCTAGGAATAGAAAATGATGAAAGAAAAATAATACTCTATGCTCCTACATATAGAGCTAACCAACATCAAACTGGAGTAGGCTATGTATATAAAGAAGAAATTGATTTTGAGAAACTTCAAAAAGAAATAGGAGAAGAATATATTGTTCTATTTAGACCACACTATTTTATAGCAAATGTTTTTGATTTTGAAAAATACAAAGGCTTTGTATATGATGTATCTGATATTGATGATATAAATGAGTTATATATTATAACAGATTTTTTGATAACAGATTATTCAAGTGTATTTTTTGATTTCGCAAATCTACATAGACCAATGATTTTCTATATGTATGATTTGGAACATTATAGAGATGAATCAAATGGATTTTATCTTGATTTAGAAGAATTGCCTGGAGCAATAGTAGAAAATGAAAAAGATTTGTTAGAAGCGATTAAACAAGTAAATTACGATGTGGAGCATGACGAAAAATACAAAAGATTTAATGAAAAATATAATTATTTGGATGATGGTAATGCAAGTAAAAGGGTGATAAATACAATTATTAAGCAAGGAGATTAAGAATGAAACTTAAAAAGATAAAAAGCAGTATAGCAAATAGAATAAAGCATATTTATTATTTAAAATGTTACTATAAAAAACCAATAGAAGAAAAAGTAGTATTAATAGAATCAAAACAAGGGGAAGACATTGCAAGTAACATGTTTTACGAATTAAAAGAAATAGCATTAAATCATAAACAATTTAAAATAAAGTTATCAGCTAATAGTGGAAAAGTTAATGTTTTTACAAAAATGCTAAAACAACATAAAATAGAAAATGTAGAAATAATTATACATAAATCTTTTGAATATTATAAAGCTTTGGCTACAGCAAAATATTTATTTAATGATACATCATTTCCAATGGAGTTTACTAAAAGAGAAGGGCAGATTTATACAAATACTTGGCATGGAACACCATTAAAACAAATGGGGCAAGATGTTATGGATAGAAAGTATGCTATTCGGAAATGTAAAAAGGAATTTCATGTTTGCTGATTATTTAGTATATCCTAATGATGAAATGAAAGAAAAGATGATAACTGCATATGGATTGGAAAATCTATATAATGGTACTATATTAAATGCAGGTTATCCTAGAAATGCAATATTTTTTGATAGAGAATCAGAAAAAAATGTTAGAAAAAAATTAAAATTAGAAAACAAGCAAGTAATAGTATATATGCCAACATGGCGTGGATTAATGACTAAGAAAAAACAAGATGAGCAATTTAAAGAAATAATTGAACTAATGAGATATATGGAAGAAAATCTAAGAGATGATCAAGTATTTTATGTAAAAATGCATATTTTAGTTCAAAAAGATTTAAAATTTGGAGATTTTAAACACATTAAAAATTTCCCAAGTGGAATGGAAGCATATGAAGTATTAAATATAGCAGATGTTTTAGTAACAGATTATTCAAGTGTTTTCTTTGATTTTGCAAATACTAAAAAGAAAATTGCTCTATATACATATGATGAAGAAGAATATATGAGTTCAAGAGGATTTTATTATTCATTAAATGAATTACCATTTCCAAAGACTTATACACCAAAGGAATTATTAAATGAAATAAATACACCTAAGAATTATGATGATGCAGAGTTTTTAAAGAAATTCTGTACATATGATAACATAGAAGCACCAAAAGCTTTGGTAGATTATGTATTAGAAGGAAAAGAATCAAAATATGTAAAACCAGAAAAATTAAAACATAATGGGAAAGATAATACACTAATATATGGTTCTACATTGGCATTAAATGGTATAACATCATCTCTTTTATCATTATTAAATGCAATTGATTTAGAAAAAGAAAATATTAGTTTTTGTTTTAGACAAGCAGCTATTAAACATAATCCATTAAGACTTAAAAAATTACCAGCTAATATGGATGTATTCCCTATTTCAAGTGGATTTATTTATTCATTCAGAGAAACAATAGCATATGTATTGTTTTATAAATTCAATATAAATACAAGATTTGTAAGGAAATATATAGATAGATTATATAAAAGAGAAGTCATTAGACTTTTTGGAAATGCTAAATTTGATAAAGTAATACATTTTACTGGTTATGAAAAAACAGTAACAGGTTTATTACAAAGATTTAATGCAAAGAGAGCTATATTTGTACATAGCGATATGGTGTCTGAAGTAAAAGGTAAAGGAAATCAACACTATAAAACACTTAAAGAAGCATATAACAATTATGATAAAGTTGTAGCTGTATCAGAAGATATAGTAGGTTCAATTAAAAAAATTAGTGGTAGAGATGATAATATAGTAGTTGTTGAAAATGCACATGACTTTAAATCTATATTAAAGAAAATGAATGGAGAAATTAAATTTAATGATAAAACTCTTTCAAATGTAAGTGAAAATATATTAAAAAAGCTACTAGATATGGATTATACTAAGTTTATTAATATTGGTAGATTTTCTCCAGAAAAAGGACAAAAAAGATTAATAGATGCTTTTAATAAATTTTATATGAAAAATAATAATTCGATTCTTATTATAATTGGAGGTTATGGAAAATTATATGAAGAATTATTAGAATATATAAAAAGATTGGATTGCAGATATAATGTAATTCTTATCAGAAATATAGATAATCCATTCCCTATACTAAAAAGATGTGATTTATTTATATTATCTTCATTCTATGAAGCATTGGGACTAGCTTTGCTTGAAGCTGATACATGTGGAATACCTTGTATTTCTACAGATGTTAAAGGACCAAGAGGTTTTATGAAAAAATATAATGGAACTTTAGTTGAAAATAGTGAAGAAGGAATTTTACAAGGAATGAATGATTTCATGAATGGAAAAGTTAAATGTATGAATTTCGATGCAAAAGCACATAATCAAAAAGTAAGAGAAGAATATGAAGCAATATTTAAATAAGTTAAGCAAAACAAATCGAAAGGATGAAATATATGAAAGCAGGTATTGTAACTTTTAATAGTGCACATAATTACGGAGCTGTTTTACAAGTATTTGCTATGCAAGAATACTTAAAAAGTTTGGGATTAGAAGTTGATGTAATTAATTATAGACCAAAAGAAATTGATAATGTATATAAATTATATAATGTAAAAAGAAAAGGACCTAAATTAGTAAGAGGATTGAGAAAAGTAAAAAAGTTCTTTTCAATGAATATCAATCAGAAATGGAAAGTAGAAAAAAGCAAAAATTTTGAGTATTTTATTAATAATGTATTACATACTACAAAACCATATAAAACTTTACCAGAAATTCAAAAGGATTTTTTGCAATATGATGTATTAATAGCTGGTTCAGACCAAATATGGAACACAGAAATAACAAAAGGATTTAAACCAGCATACTTCTTGGAATTTGGAAATAAAAATGCTAGAAGAATTTCATATGCAGCAAGTTTAGGAAGTGATGAGTTACCAGAAAAATATATAGTATTTTATAAAAGATACTTAGAAAATTTTGACTTCATATCTGTTAGAGAAGAAGCTATGATAGAAACTCTAAAAGAAGTAACAGATAAGCCGGTAACTAGAGTTTTAGACCCTACATTATTATTAGATAAAGAAGTTTATGATAAGTATAAAATTGATACATCATATAAAGGAAAAGAATATATCTATGTACATTTTATAGGAAAAGATGATAAAACTTATGAAATAGCAGATCAAGTGTCAAGATTGTTAAAATTACCAATTGTACATAATAGAGAAAAAGGACTTTTTGAAAATGAATTAGCAGGACAGTTCCATGAAAGACCTGAGCAATTTATTAGTGTAATAGATAATGCTAAATTTGTGGTAACCAACTCATTCCACGCTACAGTATTTTCTTTAATTTATGAAAAAGATTTTATAACAATACCACATTCTAAAAGACCTGCAAGAATGCAAAATCTATTAGAAATAGCTGGACTTTCTAATCATTTGGTAGAAGATGTTAGAATAATGCCAAAACTAGATACTCTAAAAATTGATTACAAAGATGTAAAGAAAAGATTATTGGATGAAAGAAAAAAATCTATAGAATTTTTAAATAATGCAATATATGGTGAAGTACCAGATAAGCATAAAGAAAATTATTTTAACACCAAGAATAAATTCAATTGCTATGGATGTGAACTATGTAGAGACATTTGCCCAGTACATGCAATAGAAATGGTAGAAGACGAAGAAGGATTTAAATATCCAAAGATTGATAAAGAGAAATGTATTAAATGTGGTTTGTGTGAGAAAAATTGTATTTATAGAAAAGAAATGAAGAAAGAGAAAAAGGAAGAATATCCTTTAGTATATGCAGCTGCATATAAGAATGCAGAAATTCTTAAAAATAGTACTTCAGGAGGTACATTTACAGCATTATATAAATACATACTTTCTCAAAAAGGCGTAGTTGTTGGAGTTAAGTATAATAAAAATATGGTGGCAGAATATGCGATTGCAGAGAATGAAGAAGAATGTGAAGCATTTAGAGGAGCTAAATATGTAGCAGCAGAAGTAGGAGACATCAAGCCACGAGTAAAAGAAAAATTAGAGCAAGGAAGAAAAGTATTATTTACTGGAAATCCATGTCAAATTAAAGCATTAAAAACATATCTAAATAAAGATTATGATAATTTATACTTAGTAGAAATCTTGTGTCATGGTGTTGCATCACCAAAAGTATTTAGATTATATATAAAATATTTAGAAGAAAAATACAAATCTAAAGTAGTAGATTTTAAATTTAGAGACAAAGCAAATGGCTGGGGAACTGGAAGAGGAGGAACAATAAAAGTAAAATTTGAAAACGGACAAGAACTTTCAGAATTAGGATGGCACAACAATTACAACAGAGCATTTGCAAATAATAATATTTTAAGACCAGTTTGCTATAATTGTGAATTTGCTGGAGTGAATGATTTATCTGATATTGTTATAGGAGATTTCTGGGGAATAGAAAAGATAATGCCAAAATTTGCTAGAAAAAATAATGGTATTTCAATGATAAGAATTAATACAGACAAAGGAAATGAGTTATTCGGCAATATAAATGAAAACTTAGAATATTATAAATCTAATATAAAAGATGCTTATAGAAGTAATCATAAATATGCAACTGGATTAAATGAAAATAGATTTAAGCTAATGGAAGAAGTAGATGGAGTAGAAATAAATAGTCTATTAGAAAAATATAACCAGTTTAAAACAGGTAAAAAAGCAAGTAAAAAGATAAAAAAAGAATCAATGTAAGAAATAAAAGAGCATGAACTGCTCAATTGGAGGTTTATATGAAAAGAATTTTAACATATGGAACATTTGATTTATTACATTATGGACACATTAGATTATTGCAAAGAGCTAAAGCTTTAGGAGATTACCTAGTTGTAGCACTTTCAACTGATGAATTCAACGCAGGAAAAGGAAAGAAAGCATACCATAATTATGAAACAAGGAAAAAAATGCTAGAAGCAATTAGATATGTTGATTTAGTAATACCAGAAGAAACATGGGAACAAAAAATATCTGATGTCCAAAAATATGAAATCGATGTTGTTGTAATGGGTAGTGATTGGGCAGGAAGCGATAAATTTGATTATCTAAAAGATTACTGCGAAGTTGTATATTTGGATAGAACAGAAGGAATTTCAACAACAAAGATTAAACATGATTTGGGATTGGAAGAACCTTCAGGAAAAGGAAATCAATTACCAGAATCAGATAGTAATATTAAAATATGGAAATAGAAAAAATATTACAAAGGCTTAAAAAGTAGTAAATACAAAAAAAGGAGAAAAATATGAGTACATTCATAGAAATTTTAAAGGATCATTGGCAATACAGGCAACAAATATTTAAACTCTCTATCTCAGATTTAAAGAAAACATATAGAGGTGCTGCCCTTGGTTGGGCTTGGGCTATTATTAAACCTGCAGTTACAATATTTGTTTATTGGTTTGCATTTGAAATAGGATTAAGAGCAGGAAAAGATGTAAATGGCTTTCCGTTTTTCCTATGGCTATTATCTGGTCTTATTCCATGGTTCTATATGAGTAATATGATTACAAGTGGAACAGATTCTATAAGAAGATATAGTTATTTGGTTACAAAGATGAAATTCCCAATTTCAACAATACCTACATTTGTAAGCATTTCTAAATTTTTAGTTCACATGCTTCTAATACTTATTACAATAGGTATATTTGTGCTAATGGGGAAAATGCCAACAATTTATTTATTACAACTACCATTTTATATGTTACTTAATATTATATTCTTTACTATATTTTCTCTACTATCAGGCTTACTTGCATCAATGAGCAAAGATTTTGCAAATCTAGTAAAATCTTTTGTTACAGCTATATTCTGGTTATCTGGAATAGTTTGGAATATAAATACTATCTCAATACCATGGCTTAAATCATTATTAATGGTTAATCCTGTTACATTTTTAGTAGAAGGTTATAGAAATTGTTTTATTAATCAAGTATGGTTTTGGGAACAACCTAAAAGATTAATGTATTTTGTAATTATAACATTAGTTATGTTGATTTTAGCTGTATGGACATATAAGAGACTTAGAAAAGATATACCAGATGTATTAAATTAAATTTGGAGGAAAGAATGAGCGATATTGTAATAAAGTTTGAACATGTTACCAAAAAGTATAAGCTCTTTAAAAGTGAAAAAAGAAGATTATTATATACTTTTTGTAAAAAAATAAAATACAATGAAAAAAAAGCTGTTGATGATGTTTCTTTTGAAGTAAAAAGAGGAGAAGCAGTAGCTCTTTTTGGGAAAAATGGCGCTGGAAAATCTACTATACTAAAAATGATTACTGGAGTCTGCTTTCCAACAGAAGGAAACATAGAAGTAAAGGGTAGAGTTAGTGCATTGCTAGAACTTACATCTGGTTTCGATCCAGAGTTTACTGGAAGAGAAAATATTTATCTAAAAGGGCAATTGTTAGGATTAAAAAATTATGAAATAAAAGAATTAGAACAAACAATAATAGATTTTGCAGAAATTGCAGAATATATAGACCAACCTGTAAGAACATATTCAAGTGGAATGAAAGCAAGACTTGGTTTTTCAATTAATGTAAATATTAGACCTGAAATTCTAATAGTGGATGAAGCATTAAGTGTTGGTGATGAAGAATTTAAAAATAAATGCACTAAAAAGGTTAATGAAATAGTAAATAAAGATGAAGTAACGCTTCTATTTGTAACACATTCAACTGCAATGGCAAAAGAATTTTGCTCAAGAGGAATTGTTATGGAAAAAGGAAAATTAAAATTTGATGGAAGCATAGATGATGCGATTGCAACTTATAGAAAAACATTAAAAAAATGATAAATTGGGGTCTGTCCCCAATTTATCATTTTTCTAGTTTATGATATACTTTTTTACCTTTTCTTAAAATAGCATAACCATCTTTAAAGTCTTTATCAGACAAAACATAATTTACATCTGAAACTTTTTCATCATTTAAAGTAATTCCACCTTGATTTATTAAAGTTCTTGCTTGTCCTTTTGATGGTGCCATTCCAGCTGTTATAATAGCATCTAATATAGAAATATTTGTATCTACTTTTGAAGTAGGCATATTTTCTAAAGAACCTTGTCCTTCAAATAATGCTTTAGCAGCTTCTTCAGCTTTTTTTGCTTCTTCTTCACCGTGAATTAGTTTTGTTATTTCAAATGCTGCTACTTTTTTGGCTTCATTTATTTGTTCGTCTTTTAAATTAGATAATCTATTTACTTCTTCCATAGGTAAGAATGTAAGAAGTGATAAAACAGTTTTTACATCTGCATCATCAATATTTCTCCAATATTGGTAGAATTCATATGGAGATGTTTTATTGCTATCAAGCCATAATGCTCCTTTTTCTGTTTTACCCATTTTCTTACCTTCTTTTGTAGTAAGAAGTTTGAATGTTAAACCAAATGAATCAGAGTGTCCGACTCTTCTAATTAAATCAACTCCACCTAATATGTTTGACCATTGATCATTTCCACCCATTTGAAGTTTACATCCATATGTATTATATAAGTGTAAGAAATCATATGATTGCATTAACATATATCCAAGTTCAAAGAATGTTAATCCTCTTTCCATTCTTTGTTTATAGCATTCTGCTGCAAGCATTTTGTTTACAGAGAATAATGAACCAATATCTCTCATAAATTCAACAAAGTTTAATTGTAAAAGCCAATCTGCATTGTTTACAATAATTGCACCATTATCTCCTTCAAAACTTACAAATTTAGAAAGTTGTTTTTTAAAACATTCAACATTATGATTTATTTCTTCTCTAGACATCATTCTTCTCATATCGGTTTTTCCAGATGGATCACCAATAGTTGCTGTACCTCCACCAATTAAGATAATAGGTTTATGACCAGCTTTTTGCATATGGCTAGCTACCATCATTGAAACAAAATGACCAACATGTAAGCTATCTGCAGTAGGATCAAAACCTATATAAAATGGAATAGAGCCATTATCTAAAACATCTTTTATTTCTTCATGAGTAACCTGTTCAATATATCCTCTTTCCATTAACTCCTCAAAAATTTTCGACATAAAATCAATCCTTTCCCTTTTAACTGTAAAACTTTAACTATTTTATCATATAATATTGCTTTTTTTCAATCGTTTAAGTAAAATAAAGATATAAATATTTAGAAACTTCATTTAAAATTTAATTTTTGACTAACCAGATTTATGCCTAGAGAGGAATGTTAATATAAATGGACAAAAATCTTCAAATAATAGAAAAACCAAAAAATAAATTTAATATGATATATGAAAATATAAAAAATAAAATTTCGAAATATCAAGCTATATTATTTTATATTTTATTAGTGTCTGTAATTCTGTTTACTTTTGCTAAAGTTATAAAAACTGACACCAACTTTTATAGTGAAGAGACAAAATTTAGATGGGATACAGTTTTATCATATGATGATATTTATCACGCAAGAAGTGTATATTCAGAAAGCAAGAATTATGAAGATACTGTTGGCACAATTGTTAAACATCCATTTATTAGTGGCTTTGGAACGATAGTAGCAAAAATAGAAAATGTATTCTTTAATAATACAAATCCAACTGATCATTATTTTCATATTGTTGTTTTTCAAATTTTTGTAAATGCAATAGGAATATTTTATTTATATAAAATACTAAAAGAACAGTATAAAATAGAAAATAAATGGTGCTTCTTGATTCTAACTATATATGAATTAGCAACAGTTACACTTCTAGGAACGTTTATTATAGATTCGTTTATTTTAAGTGGAACATTGTTAATAATGAGTTATTATTATTTATCTAAACAAAAATTAATAGTTTCAACATTTTTAGGAATAATGACTACTGGTATTTGTATAACAAATAGTATTGCATTTGCAATTATGGCAATTTGCTTACTTGAGAATAAAAAGGATATATTAAAAGTAGGTATAGGGTGTGTAATAGGATTCTTAGGAGTAACTATTTTTCTTCCATATAGAGATTATTTATTTAATAATTTCTTATCAGAAGTACAGTTTCAAGCAGAAGGATTTGCTGCACAGGAAGAAAATCCAATATTATTTTTAAAAAGAACATTTTACTATATACTTGTATCACCTTTATTCTTTTTAAATATAAACCACGAATTTTTTTATAACATTATTGATATAGTTAAATTTGATCTTTCAGCAAATATACCAATTATTATTGCTACAGTACTATATTTTATTTTTATAATCTATAACATAATAAAAAATATAAAAGATAGAAATATGCTAGCAGCTTTGGGAGTATTTATATATAATATGTTTATCCATGTTGTAATGAAATTTGGGTTACATGAAGGTACAATATATGGATTACATTTCTTATTTGCAGAAATTCTAATGTTTGCATTTGGATTTAAAATAAAAAATAAAACATTTAGAAAAATATTCATTATATGCGCAATATTTGTTTTATTCGTAGAAATAAGATATAATATAGAAGGAATATTGAAGTTATTATTGCTTTTTAAAAATTGGCAATAATTAATCTATAAATAATCCTATTAATTAAAAGGAGAGTAATGATGCAAGACAAAAAGAAATTTATTAGAAATTTTAGCATAATAGCACATATAGATCATGGAAAATCAACTTTAGCAGATAGATTGATTGAAATGACAGGAGTACTATCTAGTAGAGAAATGGAAAATCAAGTTTTAGATAATATGGATATAGAACGTGAAAGAGGAATTACAATTAAATCTCAAGCAGTTAAAATGATATATAAAGCTAAGGATGGAAATGAATATGAACTTAATTTAATTGATACTCCTGGACATGTTGACTTTAATTATGAAGTATCTAGAAGTTTAGCAGCATGTGATGGAGCAATTTTGGTTGTAGATAGTACACAAGGAGTAGAAGCTCAAACTTTAGCTAATGTATATTTAGCTATTGATAATAATTTGGAAATCTTACCAGTGATAAACAAAGTGGATTTACCAAATGCAAGACCTGATGAAGTAAAAAAAGAAATTGAAGATATAATTGGTATTCCGGCAGAAGATGCACCATGTATCTCTGCAAAAACAGGTCTTAATGTAGATGAAGTATTAGAAAGAATTGTAAATGATTTGCCAGAACCAACTGGAAACGAAAATGCACCTCTTAAGTGTTTAATATTTGACTCTATATATAATGATTATAAAGGAGCAATTGCATATGTTAGGGTGAAAGATGGAACGGTAAAAGTTGGAGATGAAATAATGCTTATGTCTAATAAAAAGACTTTTACTGTAACAGAAGTTGGATATTTTGAACCAGGTGCATATGCTCCATCAGATAAATTAGAAGCGGGAGAAGTTGGATATATTGCAGCAAGTATAAAAAGCTTATCAGATATTAGAGTGGGTGATACTATTACTCTAAAAGAAAGACCAGCATCAGAACCACTTCCTGGTTACAAAAAAGTAAATCCTATGGTATACTGTGGAATTTATCCAGTAGATGGAAGTGATTACGAAAATTTAAAAGTAGCATTAGAAAAATTAAAATTAAATGATGCAGCTTTAGAATACGAACCAGAATCTTCAGGAGCATTGGGATTTGGATTTAGATGTGGATTTTTAGGACTACTTCACTTAGAAATAATAGAAGAAAGATTGGACAGAGAATTTGATTTAAGTTTAATAACTACATCTCCATCAGTTATATATAAAGTACATAAAACAGATGGGCAAGTAACTGAGCTATATAATCCAGCTGATTTACCACCTACAAGTGAAATATCATATATGGAAGAACCAATGGTTACAGCAGAAATATTAACTCCAAAAGAATTTGTGGGAAATATAATGGAAATATGCCAAAATAGACGTGGAATCTATATAGATATGAAATATTTAGATGAAAACAGAGTTACACTAATATATGAAATGCCATTAAATGAAATAATATATGATTTCTTTGATCAGTTAAAATCAAGAACGAAAGGTTATGCATCTTTTGACTATGAATTTAAAGAATATAGAAGATCAGAACTAGTAAAATTAGATATTCATGTAAATGGAGAACCTGTGGATGCACTATCTTTTATAGTTCATAAAGATAATAGTTATGAACGTGGAAGAAAAATGGTAGAAAAATTAAAAACTGTTATACCAAGACAATTATTTATAATTCCTATACAAGCAGTTATTGGAGGAAAAGTTATAGCAAGAGAAACTATATCTGCTTTAAGAAAAGATGTTTTAGCAAAATGCTATGGAGGAGATATTACTAGAAAGAAAAAATTATTGGAGAAACAAAAACGTGGTAAAAAGAAAATGAGACAAATAGGAAATGTAGAAATACCACAAGAAGCTTTCCTTAGTGTGCTTAAATTAGATGAAGAATAAGGAGAAATAATCATGAAAATATATATAGGACATTCTAATCAGATGAATTATAAAGAAGAATTATATATGCCCATTATTAATTCTACATTATATAAGGAACATGAAATTATTTTTCCTCACTTAAATAATAATGATTTTGATACAAAAAAAGTAATAGCAGAAAGTGATTTGTTTATAGCAGATGTATCAAAGCCATCATTAGGGCTAGGAATAGAAATTGGAAGAGCAGAGTCTATCGGAAAGAAGATACTTTGTATATATAACAGTAAAGAAAATTGCTCAGGAAGTATTAAATATATTGATGCAGATATTATTGAATATTCTGATAAAGAGGATTTAATAAATAAAATTAAAGAATATATAGATAGGATTTTAATAAGTAATGTTAATTAATAAATGGATTAGAATATTTTGTTAATAATATAAATAAAGGAGAAATATAGTATGAATAATGAATACCAAGATCAAGTTGAAGGAAGAAATGCTGTACTTGAACTTTTGGAATCAGACAGAGATATCAATAAAATATATATATCTGATGGAGAAAAACATGGATCTATTAATAAAATTATAGCCTTAGCAAAAGAAAGGAAAGTAATTATTAATGAAATCAGTAAAAGCAAATTAAATCAAATTGCACAAACTGAAAATAATCAAGGAGTAATTGCAATAGTACCACCATTTAATTATTGTGATGTTGAAGATATATTAGAATTAGCAAAATCAAGAAATGAAAAGCCTTTTATTTTAATTCTAGATGGAATAGAAGATCCTCATAATTTGGGTTCTATAATAAGAACCGCAGAAACTGCAGGAGTTCATGGTATTATCATACCAAAAAGAAGAGCTGCAATGGTAAATAGTACTGTATCAAAAGTATCTGCTGGTGCAGTCGAATATATGAAAGTAGCAAGAGTAAACAATATAAATGAGGCAATTGAATATTTAAAGAAAAATGATGTGTGGATTTGTGGAACAGACATGAGTACAGATAAATATTATTATAATGAAGATTTTACGTGTGGTATTGGAATTGTAATAGGTAGTGAAGGATTTGGAATGAGTAGATTAGTAAAAGAAAATTGTGATTTTCTAGTGAAAATTCCTATGAAAGGCAGAATAACATCTCTTAATGCTTCTGTATCAGCAGGGATAATTATGTATGAAGTTGTAAAACAAAGAAGATAAAAGAAATCTGTTTGAAAAAGAAAACTATTTGATATGAAAGGAATTGTAATATGAGGAATAAAAAAGGGATACTAATCATAATACCAATTTTAATTATATTAATTATTACTGCAATAATTGCAATTTTATATTTTACTACAGATTTATTTAAATCTAATCAAGAGCTATTCTGGAAATATTTTGCACAAAGCAATGGAGCATTAGAAATAATTAATAATGATAAAGCTTCTATTCAAATGGATTTTAAACAAAATAACTCATATATTAGTACAGGAAATTTATTTCTTACCAAAGAGTTTGGTGAGACAAGCTCAAAACAATTAAACGTTGCAACTAATTCAAGACATGATGCAAATACAGGAAGGACATATTCTGACGCAATATTAAAGAATGGAGATTTAGATTTATTCAAAGTTTCATATGTAAATAGTGGTGATGTTTATGCTATCAGATGTGATGAGGTTTTTCCTAATTATGTTGGAATTCAAAATTCAAGATTAAAAGAAATGGCTAGTAATTATAATTTGCCAAATGCAGAAAATTTTCCAGATAGCGTGAATATTAATGAATATACTAATATATTGGATATGACAGATGAGCAAGAAAAGCATTTATTAGATGCGTACTTACCTATAATAATGAGTAATATAGCAAAAGATCAATATACAAAGAGTAATGAACAAATCACAATTGATTTTGGAGACAATGAAGAAAATATATATACATTTGATACTAATGTTTATAAAGTGAGTATTTCTAGTGAAAGTATGAAAAACATTATAATAGATTGTTTGAACTATTTAAAAAGCGATACAGAAACTTTAATGTTAATTAGTAATAAATTACAAATAATTGGATTTGGAATGGAATATACAGATACAGCTAACTTATCTTTGAAAATTGATGAATTGATTGTAAAAGTTCAAGATTTGAATATAGAAGAAAACTTTAATATTTCAGTATATGAAAATAATGGAGAATTGGTAAGAACTAATATTAGTATAAACAATGAATGTACAATAATATATGATAAGGTATCTGAAAAAGAGAGACTTACTATAGAAATTGCAAATGAAGAATTGCAAAATATAATTGAAAATAATAATGAAGAAACTAAAAATATAGAAAATGGAGTAAATGATATTATAGATTTAAATGATGTTAATAGCGCTAATGGAGATAATATATCAACCATTAAGATAGTGCTAACCAAAGATGTAGGAGAAAATATAACAACTAATGAAATAAGATTTATACCTAATACCGATAATGAAGAACAAAATATCATATTTAGAATAAATATGGGAACAATACAAGACAATAATATAAATAACAATTATACCTTCATAATAAATAATATAAATGATGAAAAACGAGAAGTAACTACTATAACATATGATAAGAATATATCTAAAGTGGATCAAGTAGAACAAATAGAAGAACTAACAGTTAACAATACAGCAATCGCAAATAATTATGATGCAGAAACATTTAAGAATTTCTTTAATGCATGGTTAGATATTTTTCAAGATAAACTAATAGAAAAAATGATTTCTATTGGATTTGATGAACTGGCTGATATATAACTTAAATGCCCAATAATACAATAGTTATAAAAAGTATTTCAAATATGTCGGTCAAGCTGATTATCACACAAATTCTAAATAAATTTTATGGCACCCTTCCATCAAAGATGAACTCTTTCCATAAAATTTATTAAGAATTTATATGTTCAAATCACTTTCCATTCCATATTTTCATACTTTTTATAACTATTGTATTATTGGATGAAGTAAATTTATTGCGAATAGTAATAATAGGGAAAAAATTTCTAGTATTTTTTTTGCTAAAATATATTGACTTAATTTATATAAAATGGTATTATTAATAATAGCTTCTGGCGAAGCTGATTTTTATTACTCTAAAATATAGAAATGGGTGAAAAATTCAAGAAATAAATTAGTATAAAAAATTTTGAAAAAAACTTAAAAAAACTATTGACATTATGATTACATTTATGCTAAAATATTTCTTGTCGTCGAATTAATCGATTGAGAGAGAAAAGAAAGCACATTGAAAAGTAAACAATAAACTTTGAGAAACCA
>CAMMDS010000009.1 GCA_946495655.1 uncultured Clostridium sp. | reverse complement strand
ACAAGGGGACGCACGATTTGTTCCAGAAATGAAACAAATCGTGCGTCCCCTTGTTCCACTATTTCTTAGTTGGTATTCTAATTACTACTTCTGTTCCTTTTCCTACTTTGCTTTTTATATCAATACTTCCTTTATTCTTATCTAATATCTCTTTTGCAATAGATAATCCAAGTCCAGTTCCTCCAAGCTCTCTACTACGAGCTTTATCAACTCTATAGAATCTTTCAAATATTCTTGTCAAATCACTTTCTGGTATTCCTATTCCATTATCTATTACTTTTATATATGCATCATTATATACAAATCCTACATATACCTTTATTGTACCATTGTCAGGAGTATATTTTATTGCATTAGATAATATATTTAAAACTACTCTTTCTATTCCATATTTATCTGCCACAACAGGTGGTACACTTGCTGTAACAAAGCATTCCACATTATGTCCTTTCTTTTCTATCTCAAATTTTAATTTTTCTTGGCATTTTTTTACTAATTCTCCCAAATCAAAACTTGTAACATCTGTTTCAACTTTTTTATTATCATACCTTGAAAGAGTAAGCAAATCAGTTACTAATCTAGCCATACGTCTTGCTTCTGTTGATATAACATTTAAGAATTTATTTCTTGTCTCATCATCATATTCCCCCTCTAATAGAGTGTCTGCATATCCCATAATTGAAGTAATCGGTGTTTTCAATTCATGTGATACATCTGCAACAAATTCTTTTCTCATATTATCAAGTTTTACATGTTCTGTAATATCTTGTATTACAGTAATTACACCTGCAGGTCTATCATTTTCATCTTGAAAAGGTGCAAATAGTAAATTAACATATTTATCTCCAACATTTTTCCTTTGCTCAGATGAAGTCCAATTTTCTAAATATATTATTTTTTCTATATTTATATCTATATTTAATTTTTTAAATATTTTTTCAAAAGTATTATCTCTATCATTTAATCCCAACATAGATTTTGCTGCCGGATTTATATGTATTATCTGTCCTCCCATGTTAAATGCAATTATACCATCAGTCATATGTAAAAGAATAGTTTCTATTTGTCTTTTTTGTCTATTTACTTCATTAAGTTTTTGATTTAATTCATTTGTTACTATTCCAAAAGCATTTTCTATATCTCCTACTGCTCCTATATTTTGAATGTTTTCATCCAATTTTACATTTTCACCAGACGCAATTTTTTCTGCACTCTTAATAAGTTTTTTCATTGGTGATACCACAGCTTTTAGTACAAAATATCCTATTAGTATCGATATTAATGTATATATAACTATTGAGATAATAACTATTAATTTAGTTTGAGAAATCTGATTGTTTACACTTTCTATTAGTTCTATGTTATACTGGTTTGTGCCTATATCTTCTATTTGATTAAGCATAAGTATATAGCATGCTCCCAAGCCTAGAATTAATATTAAGCCTATAACAAAAAATATAATAACTATTTTTAAATTTACGTTCTTTTTCATATAAAATTTAAATAGTTAGCAATTATTAATTGCTAACTATTCTTCTCCTTTTCCTTTTGATGATAAGTAATATCCTACTCCTCTTTTAGTAATTAATAATTTAGGACTTGATGTATCTAACTCTATTTTTTCTCTAATTCTTCTTATTGTAACATCTACTGTTCTAATATCTCCATAATATTCATATCCCCAAACTTTTTCAAGTAATGCTTCTCTTGTTACCACTTGTCCTGGTTGGTTAGCTAAATATCTTAAAACTTCAAATTCTCTCAAAGTAAGTTCTATTGGCTTATTTCTTACTCTTACTTCAAATTTATCAAGATTTATAAATAATTCTCCTATTGTGATTGTTTTATCATGTCCTTCACTTTTTGTATTGTCATTTTCATTGTTAGGAATAGTATTTGAACTATTAAGTTCTGCTTTTCTTAAATTTGCTTTAACTCTTGCTACTAATTCTCTTACACTAAAAGGCTTAGTTATATAATCATCTGCTCCTAACTCTAATCCCAAGATTTTATCTATTTCCTCATCCTTTGCAGATATCATAATAATTGGTATATTCAACGAATTTCTTATTCTTTTACATACCGTTAATCCGTCTACTTTAGGAAGCATTATATCTAATAATATTAGATCTGGCTTTTGGCTAAATGCCATTTCTATGCCAGTTTCTCCATCATTAGCTTCTATTGTATTATATCCTTCTTTTTGCAAATTATATACAAGAATATCTACAATAGGTTTTTCATCATCTACTATTAATATTGTTTTTTTTGCTTCTTCAACTCTATCTTCTTCCACAAAAAATTCACCCTTTTTATATATTTTCTGATATATTTATATCACATAAAATCCAAATATACAAGTAATATCTTATTTTTTAACATAGTTTACTTTGAGTTTATTTAATCTCCTATTTCTTTTTCAGTTTCTTTTGTTTGTTCAAAATCTTTTAAACCAATATTACCTTTCTCATCCATTGTAAGCTCTTTGATTGCCACTTGAGAAATTTTATCATATAATTTTTTCAATTCTTTAATTGCATTAACTTTTGTGATACTATCAGATTTTACATCTTCTATTATCTCTTTATACCTACTAGTTTGAATTATTAAATCTGATATTTCTGGAGGAATACTATTTTCCTTACCTATACCAAAAGCAATTCCATTATTGTTAGTATATGATTGTTCTTTTCCATATTCTCCTTCATTGATTTTTACAGATGTAAAATAGCTTCCATCTCCGTTTCTCAAATCTATACTCTGGTATTTTTACATCTTTTCTTTCCACATCTAATAGGTCTGCTATCTTATCTCTGATTACATTATTATTCAAACTATCAATATCATTTATCATGCTTATAACTTCTTGTTCAGAAATACTAGCTGTTTCATAGTCAAAGTCTTTAAAAAATTCATCATATTTTTCCATTAATTCTGCAGTATCAGTTTCTAATCCCATTTTTGTAGCATCGATTCCCATCTCTTGCATTTGAGTTACTGTAAGTTGTGGTTGTCTATTAGTGTTACCAGTTACTGTTAATGCTCCAACACCTACTCCTGCAGCTAATAATAAAGATGCTATTCTTAGTCTTATTTTTCTTTTTCTCTTCTTAGCCATTTGTTTTGCTTTATGTGCTGTTCCCCTTGGAGCTGTAAGTCTTTCAGAATTTGTATTTCTATTGTTTTGTCCTGTCCTATTATTACTATAATTCATTTCTCTTCTTTGAGGTAAATCTGCTTTATATCTATCTCTAAATTCTCTAGATCCTTGGTTCATATTAATATCATTCCTTCCTAAGGCACGAATCTGGTTGGAAAAGAATTAAATTTTGACTAGGAAAACGAGTTTAAAATTTATGAGGCGTACTCTGTGTACGTTGATTAAATTTTAAATGAAGTTTGACAACGTCAAAATTGTAATTATTTTTCAACCTTACCACTCTTTCTCTTTTTTTCTAATTATATAATAATTTTGATTTTTGTCAAGAAAAAGTATCATATTTCTACTTCTATATTATATATTCCGCCATTTTTATTCAATATTATTTCATTATTTTCTATTTTATTACCATTTATTCTATAAGAATGAGTTTCACTATTTTTATTAATCACTTTTATATTATATATGCTATCTCCGTATCTATATTTAATCAAGTATTCTTTCCAATCCATTGGTATATTAGGCTCTATTCTTAAAATATTTTTTTCAATTTTTAATCCAAGAATATATTTTATTCCAGCTTCATACATCCAACTACTAGATCCAGTATACCATGTCCATCCTCCACGTCCTGCTAAGTTTCCTCCATAAATATCTGCAGCAATTACATATGGTTCAACTTTGTATTTTTTCGCTTCTTCTTTTGTCCTTGCATGTTCTATTGGATTTATCATTCTAAAATATTCTACTGCCTTATTTCCAAATCCAAGCATTGCTTCTGCTATTATCCCCCATATTGCTCCATGTGTATATTGTCCTCCATTTTCTCTTGTGCCTGGAATATATGATTTAATATATCCTGGTTCTAATTTGCTTTTTTCAAATGGTGGATCTAATAACTTAATTATTCCAGCTTCTTTATCTACTAAATGATTTTCTAACGCTTCTATTGAAATATATTTTTTATCATTATCTCCTGCTCCTGAAATTGTTGCCCAACTTTGTGCTATACTATCAATTCTACATTCTTCATTTTGAATACTACCGAAGTTCATTTCCATCATCCATAAATGCTCTTTTATACCATCTACCATCCCAGGCATATGTGTTTAATGCTTTTTTTAATTTTCCCATTATATTTTTGTATTTCTCTATTCGTTCTAATCCTATTTTTTTATTTACTTCTTTAATATTCTCCGTGTTTTGAATATCAAAATTGCTATCTTCTTTATTAATCTCTATTGTTTTTTGTTTTGTTTGTATCTCGGTTATGTTTTCTGTATTAAATTCATCTGTCTTTTCATTATTTTTTGCATAATTCTCACATATTTTAGAAAATTTATCTAATACAGCATATTGGAAGAATCCAAGCCATACACTTTCACCTCTTCCTTTAGGTCCTACATTACTAAATCCATCATTCCAATCTCCAGAGCCTATTTTAGGAAGTCCATGTTCTCCAAAATTCAAGGATTTTTCAATTGCTCTTATACAATGCATAAAAATCGTTTCTTTTTCTTCTGATGGCAAATGCAAGTCATATTTTTCAGATACATTTTCTTCTAAAACTTCACCTTTTACATAGTTTGTTTCTATATCTAAAATTCCGTAATCTCCTGTAAATTCAATATATTCAGCTACCATATATGGAAGCCATAATAAATCGTCTGAAAACTTGGTACGAATTCCTCTTGAAGTTTCTTCGTGCCACCAATGTTCAACATCTCCTTCTATAAATTGATGTTTACTATGCTTTAGTATTTGATTTTTTAAATATTCAGGAGATATATACTTTAATCCTATACAATCCTGGAGCTGATCTCTAAAACCATATGCTCCACCAGATTGATAATAACCGCTTCTCGCAAGCATTCTAGAGCATAGAGTTTGATACAAAAGCCATCCATTTAAAAGAATGTTCATTGATTCCATAGGTGTTTCTACTTTTATATTTCCAAGTAAATTTTTCCAATGTTTTTTTGTGTTTTCATATTCATTTATCGCATTATTTACATTGGTATATTTATATGCTGTATCTTTTAAGTTTAAAAGATTATTATCTGCTCCAAGCATAATTACTATATCTTTTCTTTCAAAAGCCTCTAAATTGATTTTAAGTTCAATTGCAATGATACCATCTAGGCCTAATGAATTTTTCCTATCTAGTTCTATTTTTCTAATTCCTTCTGGATTTTTTATAGTTCCATTTCCAATAAAGGAATCTTTGCTTCCAGTATATGATAGAATTTTTTCACTACTTGTTACATACATTATATCTCTATTATTTATTTCTTTAGTTTGATTTTGAATGGTTATTAAATTATTGCTATCATTGTATTTAAGTTCTAGATAACCGTTTGATTTTATTTCATCTTCATCTAGCACAGGTTTAATATAATATATTAGTTTTAATTCTTTCTTTTTTGCTAATTTATTTTCTAAATGTAATATTTGAATTTTGCAACTTTCTTCTCTAGGTATGAAAACTTTCAAATTTTGAAATATTCCATTGCTTGTATGCATAAATTTGCTATAGCCAAATCCATAGGTTATATAATAATCATTATTATCAGGTGTTGGATTTATTCCAATAGTCCAAATCTTTTTATTCTCCATATCTTCTAAATATATTATTTCCGATGGTACATCTGTTACAGGATTATTATTCCATGCAGTTATCCTTCCGAAGTCTGCTATTTTTATACCAAGTATAGCCTCCAAGTCCTTCTGTTACAACTGTACCGAATTTTTCATTTGCCATTATATTCGACCATACTGTTGGTAATCTTTCATCTTTATTTATTCTAATTAGATATTCACTACCGTCTTTAGAAAATCCACCATATTCGTTATAGTATTTTAGATTTTCTGCTTCTAATGGTTTTCTATTTATATCTTCCTCTAAAATCAGTCTACCTTCGTCTTCATTAGCAATATATTTTGTTTTTTCTATATATTCTTCTTCAAAATCTTTTATTTGTCTTGCAATGCTTCCTAAATGTGCATTTATTAACAAATTTGCTCTATATTCAATTATATGTCTTGAAGTTTTATCAACATTGCTTATTACAAAAATACCACCATTAATATTTTGCATATAGCTTAGATTTCTATCTAAAATTGCATTTTGTATTTCATCATAAAGATAATTTTCATATGATTTTTTCTCCTCATTTAATATTACCAAATCAATTTTTATATTCTTTACTCTAAAATATTCATAAGCTTTAATAGCATCTTTCACAACTCCAATATCACTAACATCTTTAATTTTAACTAAAAGTATTGGTAAATCTCCAGAGATTCCATATTTCCACAACTCACTTACAGGAGCTTCATCTGGTATTTTTCCTTTATACATTAGTAATTTCATCGGATTTTGATAAATTAAATATTTAAGCATATTTTGATAGTTTTCTATATCTTTTGCTTTTACTCCCAGATACAATGACTCTGCTTCTATTTTTGCTTTTACCAAATTCATGTTTCTTAATATTTTTTCATTATTTATATTTTCGTTTATTAATTCCATTACTTTTTCTTTATCATTAGATACTGCTATAATTAAATTTAACTCTGCTTTTTCGCTAGGCATTATTTTTATTGTTTTTCTCATTGCAATTATAGGGTCCGTAGTCATTTGAATTTTTCTTCCTAATGGATTAGATTTTTCTACAGCTACAGGTAATTCAATATTTTGTCTTCCTAGAAATTTTTCTTTATCTACTTCAAATTCTAATTCTCCTATTGTTTCATTTTCTGTATATAAATTTACCGCTAAATATATATCATCTTGTTTTTCGTCTCTTGCTTTTCTTTTTGCGATAATTGTATTTGTATCTTCCAAAAATTCAAAAGATACGAATAGATTGTTAAATGCTTTATGAGAATAATCTTGCTCTAATGAAGAAAGTATTGGTTCTAACATTGAATTTACTTCTATGGTTTCTTCTGTGTTACCTAAGTTTTTTAATTCTATTCTTCTTATCTCAACTGGATCATTTGGCATTACAAATATCTTAGTAGTTGTTTCTATTCCTCCATCTTGTCTTATGAATTTACTCATCTCTGGAGAGAATGCTACCGAATATTTATCTGCTTGAGCCAAATAATTCTTTTGTCCAGATGTCCATATTCTTTTGGTTTTTATATTTTTGAAAAAGAAAAATATTCCTTCTTCTACATCATCAGTTCTTTTAAATCTATTTATCACTATATCCTTATATTTACTATAACCATTTCCTTTTTGATCAATTATTACTACATAGTCCTCATTAGATATAACATTTATATGATTTAATGTATCATATGGTTTGTTATATTCTCTTACTGCATAGATTTCATAATCTATATTTTTTATTTTCTCTACTTTTTCTTTTTGTTCTTTTGTGATAATTACATTCTCTGGCATTCTTTCTTCTAATAAAATTTCAGCCGCTTCTATTTCGGGATTATTCATAAATCTTTTTTGCAATATATTTTTATTAAATAGATTATTGATAGATAGCAGAATTAAGCCTTGATGATGTGCCATATATGTTTTGACCACAGCACTTCTCTCTCCTGGTTTTAATCTACTTAAAGTATAGTCGATAGATTCATAAAATCCATATTTATCATACATACCTTCTTTTTCAAGAACTTTTAAATTATCTATTGTTTCTAATGGATGGTCATTTAATGCAAGCATAGTTCCATATGAAGATACTACCATTTCATCTGCCAATCCTCTTTTCAAACCAAGCCATGGTATTCCAAATGCTTTGTATTGATAATTATTGTTTAAATCTCTTAAATTAAATGCTGCTTCAGAAATTCCCCAAGGAATATTTAATTTTTTTGCATATTCTTGTCCAGACATGATTGCAAATTCACTAGATTCACTAATTAAACTGCCTGGGTATTTGGGTATATTTATATTAGGCATCAAGTATTCAAATGCAGTTCCAGACCAAGATATTAATCCTTTATATCTATTTAATATAGTTAGTACTCTACTTAGGTTGTACCAATGTTTTGCAGGAACATCTTTTTTTGCTATAGCTATTAGGCTTGCTTGTCTTGCTTCAGATGCCAATAAATCATAATAAGAAGGAGTTAAAGTATTATCTTCTACATTGAACCCAATTGAAAATATTCTGTTCTCTTCACTATATAAATATTTAAAATTAGTATTATTTATTAAGCCTTCAATTATTTCTATCATTAAATTAATAGATTCATTTATTTTATTTGCATCTATATCATTTTTTAATTTTACCTGAATATCATTTAAAAATTGTTTTAAAGTATATAAATAACCAACAAAGTTGCCACTATCAACTGTTGAAACATATTTAGGATTAAGTGGCTCTAGATTTTCTATATTGTACCAGTTATATAAATGTCCATTCCATTTTTGCATTTTTGAGATTGATTCTATCATTTTAGATAATAAATTTATTGTGTCATTTAAATTTTCAAATCCTAAATCATAACTAGAAGCTACAGCTAAAAGTCCTAATCCTATGTTAGTTGGTGATGTTCTATATACTATCTTTTCTTTTCTATCTTCTTGATAATTATCAGGTGGTAAAAAATTTGATTTTTCTGTTAAATTATCTTTAAAAAACGCCCAAGTCCTTTTACCTATGTCTAGTAAATATTCTTGCTCTGCTTTATTTAAATAATCTATGCTATATAGTACTTGTTCTTTTTTACTTATATATTTCATTACTCCAGGAGTAATAATCCATAATATAGATAATATTAAATAAAGTGGATTTTTGTAAGCAAAAACTAGAATTATTAATCCTAAAAGTAAATTTGGCCACATACTTTTATAGTATGAAAATATATCTGTTTTTAAGGTTTTCTCCGCTTCTTCTGCTGTCATCCATTCTAGCAAATGTTTTTTGCTTTTGCACATTCTATAAACACTTTTTATTATAGCTATAGTTAAAGTATATGCTTTATCGGGAAGAGTTCCTAGCTCTAATATACCTCTTATTAAACTTGCTTTTATTCCATAAATTGATTTATAGAAAGTTTTTTGCATACTTTCTCCATCTTTCCTGTATATTATTCTATTAATTATTTCAATGACTGATGGTATTATAATAGATAATATTGTAATAGTCATTAATGGCCATACTTGAATGTTTTTTAATACATTTAAAAGTGTTAAAAATATTATTGAAATTATTGCAATTAATGGGTAGATACTTTTTACTAAATTATTTAATATTTTATATTTAGATACTAAATTTAATGGGTTTTCTTTTTGGGTTCCATCTTTACATTTTATCTTTTTAAATAACCATTTTGATACTTGCCAATCTCCTCTTGTCCATCTGCTAAGCCTTGTTTTAAAACTTAAATATGAAGTAGGGTATCCATCCATAAGCACAATATCTGAGGCTAATCCACATCTTAAATACGAACCCTCTATTAAATCATGACTAAGAACAGTATTTTCTGGTATTTCATTTTTTAATACTTCAGAAAATGTTTCAACATCATATATTCCTTTTCCTGTATAAATACCTTCTTCAAAATTATCTTGATATACATCAGATGTAGCATTAGTATATGAATCAGTTCCAGGAGATACTGAATATATTTTAGTGAACTTACTTTTGCTAGCAGCAAGTAAAGTAATTCCCACACGAGGTTGTATTAATCCATGACCATGTTTTACTATGCCATTCTCTATTTCTGGTTTGTTTAAAATATGGGACATTGCTCCAACTAATTCTAATCCTGTATTTAATACTAACTCTGTATCGCTATCCAATGTTATAACATATTTGATTTTAGGTATTTTTTCTAGGTCTATTGTATTTACTCTAAATTCGTTTTTACTTTTTTTTAAAATGTATTCATTAAATTGAGTGAGTAACCCTCTTTTTCTTTCCCACCCTAAGTAACATTCTTCTTTTTCATTCCATTCTCTATTTCTATACAGGAAATGAAATTTAGGAAAAAGTTTATCTGGATATTTTTTGTTTAATTCTTTTGCAATTTCTACTCCTGCTTTTGATATTTCTTCATCAAAATCTTCCTCTTTTTTAGATCCACTTGATACATCTGCAAGTAAAGCAAAATACATATTATCACTTTTATTAGCTATATAATATACCTCTAGTTTTTTCATCATTTCTCGTAACTTTTCTTTTTTAGTTATTATTGTAGGTATTACAACAAATGTAGCAGATTCTTCTGGTATTCCATTTTGTAAATCTATTTTTGGGATTAATTTCGGTTTAATTATTTTATTTAAAATGTATTGTATTATCTGAATTAATATAATTTCTACTGGTAAATAAATTAATATGGTAGAAATTATTGAAAGTATTAGATTTTTGGTTTGTGTATATATACATATGCCAAGAAGAATAGAAATTATTAGCGTAATAGTTGTTTTAGCTATTATATACAAGCTCATTTTTTGATTATTTGATAACACTTTCGGCTTTTTATTTTGCAATACTTCTAATAGCTCTCTATTTCCTTCATCAATTAAATAATAACCTATGTGAGCCTTTTTCCCATCTTTATTTTCTGCTAATTCCAAGCATTTTTTAGCTATATATATTTCAGATATTTTAGTTCTTTTAGATAATTCCTTTATTTTATTTCTATAATATATTTTAGTTTTGTAATCCATTTTATCATATACATCTGCTGGATCTTGTCTTAATATATCATCTACTTGATTTATTTCTTCGAATATATCAATAAAATTAATTCTTTGTATATTCTTGATACTAGTAATGGAATTTCCCATAGATACTTTTTTTACAGCCATATCAAAATGTTCTTTTTTTATTACTTCTGAAATGTCAATTCCCATTTTATTTATTTGTTCTTCTAATATATTTAAAAATGGATATGCTTTTTTACCAAACTGTCTTAGCTTAAATGACATATATTCAATAAAAGGATATTTCATCTCTCCATATTCTTTTACTTTTGATTTATATTCATTTAATTTATTAAATCGTAACTCCTCTTTTGATTTGTTTTCTACTAATCTTTCTATGATATTTTCTACTCTATATTTTTGAAGTTCTCCTGAATAAATTCTTTCACATATACCTCTAATGTTTTCAATCAAAGCAATTTGAAGAAATATGCCTATATTCCATATTTCCTCCATATTTAGTTTTTTCTTTTCTTGATAGCTTTTTAATAAATCAGTTAAAAGTTTTCCATCTATTTTTCCATCTGTATAAGATACAATTTCTGTTGCCAAAACATATATTCTAGCAAATCCATAATTAACACCATTTGCTATACCTAGAAAATTCTTATATTTTTTTAATGTTAACTCTTTCTCAATACCTTTTACAGTCTCTTCTATGATGTAATAATTATCTAAAAGCCATTCACCAGCTGGATGAATAGGTATTTTGAGTTTGATATGTTCATTTAATAAATTATATACCATTGTTATAGTATCAAAATTTTCCATCATTCTAGGGATTGGATAAGTATTTTTATCAGATTTATCTTTTAATACATGATCTGATGCAAGTTTTTCCAAATATTTTTCTAATTGATTTTTATCTAAAACAGCCCCTTTTGTATTTAAAATTCTATAACTATTCAAAAAAATTACACTCCTTGTTAATATGTTTTTACATATTTTTCCCAAGAAGTGTAAATTTATTCATGAGAAATTGGGGACAGACCCCAATTTCTCATTTTGAGCTATAAAAATAATCAGTTATTCCATTATATATTCCCCACGCAAGCTTTTCTTGATATTCATCTGTTTGTAGTAATTTTTCTTCTTCTGGATTTGATAAAAATCCACATTCTACAATTGTTATTGGTATTTCTACATACTTCATTAAATATACAGTATTGAGTTGTGCAGGAGTTCTTTTATTTTCTTTTTGCATTGCTTCATTTAAGCCATTCTGAATGCTAGTAGCTAGTTTCTTACTGTCTTCATTATTTTTTTTATAAAAAGTTTGCCAACCATCATATTGTGATTCAGCTATTTTGTTCATATGTATAGAAACAAAAATATCTGCGCTTGATTCATTTCCTATTTTAACCCTATTTTTCATATCTGATACTTTTTTCTCTCTAATTGTATCACTTTCTGCATCATATATTTCATTTTCATCTGAACGAGTTAATAAAACAGTACTACCGCTTTGTTCAAGTAATGTTTGTAATTTTAAAGCAATTTTTAAATTTAACTCTGCTTCTGTTGTTCCATTAGAACTTTCAGCACCGTTCATCCGGAGTTCCATGTCCTGCATCTACTATTATCACTTTATTTGATACAGGTGTTGCTACTGTCTCTATCGTTTTATCTGTTTGTAAAGTTGCATCATTTGCTATTTTAAATGAAAATGCATATAACGAAACAAAAATCATACAAAACATTACTAATATTCTTTTTCTATTTAATATAAGCATACACATATACCCCTTTTAGTATATGTATATGCTTAGTTCCTATAATTTATAACTTTTTACAAAAATAAGAATCAGCACCAATTAGAAAGTCTATTTCCAAAATTTTAAATTATTGAATACTATATTAATATCTTTAAAGATAATACGACTTGTAAAGAATTAGGAAAACAAATAAGTTAAAATAACTCATTATAAGATGATAATTTCTTGATATATATAAAGGTACCTCTCTATGTCTAGTTCTGTTTCTCATTATGGTATTCAAAAAGCGATTCAAAAATTTGAAAATTATAAAAAAATGGTGCTGTTATGAAGAAGAAATATTTGAATAAAGAAATTACAAAAGACAAATTTAGGAATTGGATTCAGAGCAGTAAAAATTATTATATTGATATAAGTCTTACAATCAATATAGAATACATCTTTAATATAAAAAACTTGATTTTACTTTTATAATATATGTTTTTTATGAATATTCCGGAATTCCAAATGATAATTCACATTGAATACAATAAATTTCTTCTAATACTTGATTTTTATGGAATTTTATGTTAATATGATTATGTTGACTATCAACGTAATACTAGAAGGAGTGTGGTCATAATGAGACTCTCAAGAGGAAATTTTACAACCACTCGAGAAAGGATTTCTAACGAAACTCTTTCTCAGCAGATTCTGTTTCAATCTGGTCAGTTAAAACGTTACGCAGCAGGCATCTATGGTAAAAATAACCTTTTGGTTAAAGCTCAAGCCAACATTGAAAATGTTATTCGGGAAGTTCTGGAGAAATATGACTGTGTTGAGATAGTTTTGCCTCTTCTTCAGCCCAAATCTCTTTGGGTAGAATCACAAAGGTGGGATAACTACAATGTATCTGGTCAAATGTTTTACTGTGATATGCCTAATGGCACTTTCTGCATGGCACCTACTGCTGAAGAAGCCGTCCTTGCTTTCGTTAAAGGTAATGTAACATCTTACAAACAGCTACCTATTAACGTATACCAAATTGGTGCCAAGTTCAGAAATGAACTTCGTTCACGTGGTGGATTGTTAAGAAGTAAGGAATTCACAATGATGGATGCATACAGTTTCCATGAATCTCAAGAAGATTTAGCAAGAGAATATGAGAATATGCGTAAAGCATATCTCGAAATCTTTGATAGACTTCACTTAAAAGTTATTCCTGTTAAAGCTTTGAGTGGAGATATTGGAGGTAATTATTCTGAGGAATTCATGTGTATTGCAGATTCTGGCGAAGATACCATTTTGGTAAATAATGACTTTTCTATGGCATTCAATACCGAAATTTTGGAACTCGAAAATGCAGCTGAATTTCTTATGCAGAATTATGGCATAACAGTAAATCTTGATGAACTTCATGAAGAGCACTGCATCGAGCTTGGACATATATTCCAGCTTGGTCAGAAATATTCTCAAACTATGAAAGGAATGTTTGTAGGTCGAAACGGCAAAAGCCAATATTACCATATGGGTTGCTATGGTATTGGGGTAAGCAGAACTTTAGCAGCTATTTGCGAGATTAATTGCGATAAAGACGGTTTTAAATGGCCTGTATCTATGGCTCCTTATACCTTCTATATCGTTTCTAATGAAAATCAAAGAAATATAGCTGAAGAACTGTATCAAGAACTCCTCACTGCCAACCAAAAAGTCATACTGGATGATCGCAAAAATGTTACTTTTGGGGCAAAGCTTAAAGATGCAAAATTGTTTGGTATTCCTTACCTTGTTATTATTGGTAACTCCTATGATGGAGACAATGTTTATGAGGTGGAGGAACGCTTAACTGGCAAAAAATCCAAGATGAGTTTTGGCCAACTTTGCGAATTAAGCACTCTCTAATGATCAATGTAGCAAAGGTATATCATTGCTACTACACACAGACTCCCCACCTATTAATTTAGATGGGGAGTTGTATAAATTATGTATAACTAATTAAAATATCGTTAAATAATTATTCAACATAATTTGTTTTTATATTTTTAATTATATAATCTTCTACTCCAATCAGTTTTAAATATTCTTCTATATTATTATATTTTTTTTCAAATTCTTTTAAAAATTCTTGCATATATATTTCTTTTGGAGTTATTATATTTAGAATTCTGTTGTTATAGTTAGCAAATTTAATTAAAGTTGTTTTCATGAATTGTCCAGTAGATACATAATCTTCTATTATATCATTTTCACTAACATCAAGCAACTTAAGTATTAAAGCTGTAACTACTCCTGTC
The DNA here is from genome assembly GCA_946495655.1 of uncultured Clostridium sp. GTDB lineage: Bacteria > Bacillota > Clostridia > TANB77 > CAG-508 > CALXVA01. The sequence continues at coordinate 34,287 of CAMMDS010000009.1, read as the reverse complement.
CTATCTTTGCCTGCATTACAAAAATATAAAACTTTTTCATTATTACCTAATATTTCAAAAATGGTTTTCATTTTTTCTTGTAAAGTCAACATATCCATATATGATTTGGGAACTAACTCTTCTGTCTCTGGTATATCTTTTCCTACATCTATTCCTATATGATAAACTTTAAAATTTTTATTATTTTCAAAAATAGACTTCCTAGCTTCTATCTCTTCTTGTGATCTCAAATCAATTACGGCATTCATTTCCATTTTAACTAGTAATGATATATCGTTACTAGTTAAATTTATTGGTAAATTACTCCTAATTAGTCTTTCCAGTTTTACTCTATTTTCCAGACCACTTTTATAACCACCAATATCTCTCATATTCTCAATTGAGTCTTTTAAATATCTAACCATTATATTTCTCTCTCCTCATTAGACTGAACTTCTTTTGAAAAAGTTACTCCTTCTATATTTCTATTTATGTTTATAAATTTTTTATTTGCTCTATACCTCTCTAATTTTTCTGCAGCAAAAAAATACTTTTTTAATATCTCATTTGAAGCTTTTTTATTATTCTCTGTATATACATTTCTATTTTCGGCAAAAAAATGTAGTCCTTTAAATATTCTATATTTCATTAAATATGTTATATAATCTTCATCTATATTAGGGTCTATTCTTTTCGCGATTTTCATTGTTTCCTCAACAGAATATCCTTCTATCAAGATTGCACTAACTAAGAAACTAGCCAACTGATAATCTTGTGGATACAATCCTAGGCCTTCCCAATCTATTATATTAGCAGTAATTGTTCCGTCTTCGCTTTCTTCAAATAAAATATTATCTCTATTTAAATCATTGTGTATTAAACAATATTTTGAAGCCTCCAATTTGGACTTATTAATTTTATCTTTTAAAATACTCTGACCATATTTTTTTACATAACTATTTTTTGCAATACCTTCTAATTCTTCAATTTCTGTATAAATATCATTAGGTTTATATACATTTGATTCAATATGTGTAAGAACCTCTGACATTTTAGAAATTTTTTTAATAAGAGCTTGTTGAGTTGATTCATTTAAAATACCAAATATAGTATTACCCTTAACAAATTTTAAAACCTTACTAGAACTATTCCCATTTCCAGCTAAACTAAGTACTGTAGGCACACTACCTAAATCTGCACTAATTAGATTTAAGATTCTTCTCTCTTCGTAATCTTCTGGTAATAAACTTCTATTTTTTAATTTAACAACATATTTATCTTCAAGAGTTTCTATTACAAAAACTTTTGAAGCCATTGCTCTATCTTTATGTTCTATTTTTAAATAATCAAATGGATTATCTATTATATTTATTGCACCATTTCTACTATCTACTGGTGTATTTCTAGGCAGTCCTTTTGAAGTATTAATTAAAGATCTTAAAAATCCAGCGTGTGATACTACAATATCCACGAACTCCTCTTTGTCATAATATTCCATTAAAAAAGCTAATACTCTGGCTTGTAATTCACTACCTTTTTCAGCACCTGGAATTCCGTCTAAATCTTTTCTTTCAAGCCAAATCCTATAATATTCTGGATACAACTTTGCATTTTCTTCATGAGTATTACCTGCTAAAATTCCAGAATCAAATTCAACAATTTTTTCATTAGTAACTATTGGAAGCCCAGTTGCTTCTGCAATTATTTCTGATGTTTCTATAGCTCGCTTGTATGGGCTCGATACTATTCTGTCAGCAGTAGATAATTTGTCTAAGTTTTGAGAAATAGCATTCTTAATATCGTTTTTACCTTTTGTGGTAAGACCTAAATTAGTCGTCTTCCCTTGAATAACCCTCTGACTGTTGCTCTCTGATTGCCCATGTCTGACTGTTATTAATCTCTTCATGTGTCAACTCCTTCAATTTTCTTTGCCAATATTGTTCCATATATTCATCATCAAATTGTATAATTCTTTTTGGATCAACATCTTCCCAAGTCTTAAAAACAAATTGTTCTAATTTATCATAATCTATTGTTTTAGTAGGACAGTATTTTTTTAATAAATTGTACAAACTTGTTATCCCATTAGAATATCTGGCCATTTTCCAAAATTCTTCTTCCGTATAACTATATGATTCAACGGCTTGGCTATTATCATTTACTCTTAACCATTGTGATTTGTCCTTATTGGATCCATCTACTAAACTATATAATTTAGTCCCCTTAATAGCTGTTAAATGATATGCCGCTAAGACTGTTGGCTGGAATTCATTTACTACCGTTCTTATTGAGTCTCTTAATCCTTCCATATCATCTCCAGGTAATCCAACTATTAGTTCAGCCCTCCAATTCACAGGTTCTCCCTTTAATTTGCTCAATTCTCTTGTAATAATTTTTATGGAATTACTTCTAACCCAACCAGGAACATTTGGATTTAATGTTTGAATTCCAAATCTCATTTCTTCTAAATTACATTTTTTTAAAATATCTACAAATTCATTATCTAGCATTTCTGGTCTTAAATATGCTATAATTTGCGTATCTGGTATTTCAGAATTGCATAATTTTAATACCTCTTTACCTTTATCCGGTTTTCCTCCAATAATTGGATCCACTATAAATAGTCTTTTTATTCCTCTTTTCCCTATATTTTTTATTTCTTTCTCAATAATATCTAAAGCAACATCTCCAAGATTGTTTCTTGTTTTATGTCCACAATATCCACAAGCATATGCACATCCTCTAGTTGTTTCATACCAAGCAAAATCTTCAGGTGTTTTATCAGTTTTCATAGTTTCAATTTCATCAGAAAATAAAGGTATACCTCTGGGAATCTGAGAATTCGTATATAGTACATGTCTATCATTTAGGTTATGTGTTTCAGAAAATATGTTATTTGACATCAGCTGATTAATATTCTTCGCATTAAATCCAGGGTTGTCCAATTTAGCCTGACATATTTGCTGTAAAGCTTCTTCTCCTTCTCCGATTATAAATATTTCATCTGAGTTCCAATCTGAAAAGTCAACAGATGGAGTGCTCGGCCCCCCTATTAATCTTAAAGTTTTAGGATTTCTTTTCTTTACCTCTTTACTTATTTGCTTAGCTAATCTCTCTGTCCACATATAATTAGGAATACCTAAAACATCAATTTTAGGATCACTCAATTTATCTAGAACTTCTTTTGCTATTTCTTCTTCTGAATTTATAGGAATAATATTAACTTCTATATCCTCATTTTTTCCTATGTAAGCTGCTAGTTTTAATGTTCCTAAAGAGTATTTTGTAGAATATTCTTTAAAACGATTGTAAAAACTAATTAATGTAACATTCATAAATTCTACCTACTTTCTATCTTATTTATAATGAGTGTAATACCATTATTTTCATCAGTCTAGAGTCATCTTTCTCATCTTTTATATTTAATTTTATATTGTTCTTTATAGGACATATTGGATCATTTTTCTCGATTTTCCCATATTCTACAATCTTTCTAACTTGGCAACCACCTCTACACTTTTTGTGGTATTGACAAGTTTTACAATCATAATTACTTATTTTCTCATAATATTTATCCAATGCTTCACTTTTATATAAGTTTCTTATACTATCAACTTCAAAAATATTTCCTAGATATGTATCATTCATTAGACAAGGTGTAACATCACCTTTACAATTAATTGCAATTAATTCCTGAGCTCCAATACAACCTTCCATATTAGGAAGTCCTATATCTACACAACTATTAACTGGAGAAGCTATTTGAGTAATGAATATTTCATCTTTATATTTTTCTCTTAAGTTTCTTACTACTTCCATATTTCTATAATATTTTTGAGCTTTTTTTGAATAATATCCTTGTTCATGAAATACGCATCTTTCCGGATTAGCAAATTTCAATATATCTATTTTTAATTCTTTCGATAGTTTTATTAAATCTTCAAACTCTTTTTCGTCTATATCTACATCATATGAAACTTTAATTCCAATGGCATATTTAGAATTATGTTTTCTCCTATATTCGCTTAACTTTTTTATTCCTTCAATAGATTTTTTTAAACTTCCTTTTCCTCTTATTTTAGAATTTTCTTCTTCGTTAGCTGACTCAATACTAATTGTTATTGACATTACATCATTCCTATCTAATATTTCACAAATTTTATCTGTAATAGATACGCCATTTGAGGCCATTGAAGTTAGAATCCCATATTTCTTAGCTGTTGCCATATATGTATCCAATTCTTTAGGGAATAATGTTGGTTCTCCACCGGCCAAATGTAGTCTCATTACTCCGCTATTATACATATCAGTTATAATCTTTTCTATTTGTTCTATAGTCATTGTTCTAGTATTCATATTTTCTCTATTATAACAGTGTGAACATTTTAAATTACACACATTTGTAAAATCAAAATAATACTCTAGAGGAGCCATCAATCTATTTTTACTATCTGACGTTATTTCTCTTCTATTATTACTAATAACACCTAGTTCTTTTAGTTCATCATAAATTTTTCCTGAAGTAATATGGCCTTTTAAGACTTTATCAATTTCAATATTATCTTCTGCTTCTTTAGAACAAAAATATGCTTTTTTCTTTTTGCTCCAAATTATAATATCATTTGCCTCGTATCTTATAATTGCATCTTCCATATACAAATCCTCCTATTTTATTTCGATTATTTTTATTAATGTAATTTTTAAACTATTTAATAAATGAGATGAAAATCAAAGCTGTAATATCAGATTCATAGTTTAATCATTGCTTTTATATTTTCATCTCTATGTGTATTTTAATATTTTATCTAAGTTAATACATAATTATATAAAACCATTAAATTCAATTTTTAATTTATATTCTTAACTTTTATGTTTCTTGTTAACTTTTTCTATGTATCGAGAATAATTTTATCACTATTTCTAAAAAATTTCAATACTATTATACATTTATTTACAATTTTTTACAACTTCAAATATAGTTCCTACTAGGATCATAATTACCCATATTCCAATTAACAATGAAATTTGTTTTATTCTTTCTAATTCGGACAATTCCATCAGATAAAAATAATAGTTAGTCCACAACATACTCATCACCTCTTTTGTAACCGTATTTCAGTTATATTTAATATACCATATTTCAAGTATAATTTCCATAGATTTTGTAAAAAATATAGAAAAGAGGTAATTTTATGGAAAAATTCACTATGAAAAAGTCATCTGAAGCCAATATTTATAAAAGCATTAGATTCCCTGTTGATATAAATTCTAAAATCATTGAAATTGTTGATAAGGCAAATGAGGGCTTAGATAAGAAAGAATATTCTTTTAATGGTTTTGTAGTATCTGCTTGTGAATTTGCCTTAAGGCACATGGATAAATAGTATGAACTTTAATTGTTCATACTGTTTATTTTAATTTTCTTTCTCTTCTTCTGACCATTTAAAACTACTAGAATTTTTGTTTCTCAAACACCATTCTTTTATAGCCTGTTTAGATAAATTTTTCTTCCATCCCTTTATTTTTGGTAGATGCCTTATATTATTAATTTTTGCCATATTAGCTAATATATCAATTGCTATTAATGTAATAGAGTTATTATCCAACCTGCTATAATTCCTAAAATTATTGCTATAAAAATAGTTTTTATTTTGAAACCCATATTTTTCTCCTTGTATTTCTCTTCTTGATGTATAAATTCGTTCATCTTGTCCATAACCACTGTTTCTACGTTCTCTATCAATTTTTCTTGTAAATCGTTCATAATATTCTGTATTTCTTTCTTGTCGTTTTTCAAGGTTATCCTTATTTTGCTTATATCTTCTGTCGCCTGTTTGTTCAAAATTATCATTTCTGCTACTATATCTGGATCTAGTAACATATATTTCATTATTATTGGTGTTTGTGTTGTTTGTTGTTCTTCTGGTATATCTATTTGATTTTTCTTCTTTAATTCCTCCATTGATGGCATTTTCCATCTCCTCCTTTAAATATTTTTTATCATTTAATTTATTATCTCTACATTTCATTCCCTCAGGCGTTGTATAAGTTATATATTTTCTTTTTTTAGTCCATAACACTTTATAACCTAATTTATTCATATTGTTAAAAAATTCAGTTTTATCTTTACTTTTTTCTAATGAATAATCAATAGCATTTGATAATTTCAGTTTCCAACTTAGTCCTTTTAATGCTATTTGATATTCATTTTTATTATATATCCCTTGATATTTTTTCTTTCCTATTATTCTTAGTCCTGCTTCTTTACAAAGTTTATCAGAATAATATTTTACTTTCTGCATATCCTTTTTTGACTGGTTAAATTTCTTTCCATTATCAAAATTAACAGAATTGATGATTAAATGATTATGTATATGTTCTCTATCAGTATGTGTTGCAACTAGTGCTTGAAAACCTTCAAAATAATTTGCTAATTTAATTCCTATTTCGTGTGCTTTTTGAAAATCTAGTTCATCTTTTGGACTAAATGATTGAATTATATGTATGTATTGCCTTCCACCATTTTTATTATAAAGTTTTTTTATTGATTTCATTTCTTCTAAACAACTAGTAGCCATGCAATCCTTTCCAGTTATTAAATTTGTATTTGTTTTATCTTTTCTTGTAACATAATTTATTATTGTTTTCAATTCTGACTTTGAATTAGTAAATTTAATAATTGCCAAATATTTTTCATCTCCTCCTTTACATCTTCTAAATTTACATTTGTTATTCTTCCTTGATTACTTAATTTAGTTAATTGATTTATGTTATTTCCTATTTTTCTTAATTGTTTTATTATTTCTTCTAATCCATCTATAACTATAATGTCTTTATACATTGCGGTTCTTAATAAATATTCACTAGTATTTAACTTTGATTTTTCTATTTTAGTTTTTATTGCATTATATTCTTTTTCATTTACTCTAAAATTAAAATGCTTATTTTTATTTTGTTTATTTTGTTCATTTTCCGTTTTCATATTTTAACCTGCCTTTCTATTTTTTATGGAGTTTGGGCTCTCCCAATTTTTAATTTCTATTTCTATTTTTATTTTCAAGTCCATTTGTATTACAAATGGGAAGCTTGCCTAAAACAAAGTCAAAAAAATAAACCTGTATTTATTACAAGTTTGCTTTATACATTTGCATATAGACTTTCTAAAAATTCATTAGAATATTCTCTGCCTATATACTTTTTATTTTTTATATTATTAATTATTATATCTTTATCATCTTTGTTAATAGGTATTTTACAATTTTGATAACACTTTTTATCATTTTTGATAATAGGATATCCACAATTTTGATAATGCCTGTTTATAACTTTATTTAAAGGTATTATTTGCCTATTTTCTATTTCTTTCGAATTTGATTTATACTTCATATCTACTTTTATATAATTCTTTTTCTTTAAAGAATTAATTATTCTTGATATACTTACAACAGTTACATTTAAGATATCCGAAAAATAATTATTGGTTGCAAAACAATGCCCTGTGTCTTTACTTAAGTATAAAACCATAGATAAAATAATTTTTTCTTTGTCTGATAATTCTTCATTCAATAATACTTCTGCTGGAATCCATATTCCTTTTAAATCTAATTTATTTATTTTCTATCATCTCCTATCCTAACAAAAAAGACTAAGCAATTTGTACTTAGTCTCTAATATTTAATATTAGATTTTTATATCTCTTTCAGAATTTTACTTCTTTTATCTTTTAATAATTTTATTTCTTTACAAAAATCATTATCATTCCAATCACAAAATGTATAATTTAAATCATTATTCTTTTTTATTAATTCCATATCTTCTATGGTAATATATTTTACCTCTGAAACTTCTTCTTGTTGTAATTTATAGTCTTCTATTTTATAATTTACAACAAATAAAAAGTTATATGCAAAATATTTATTATTAGGATCTTTGCTTTTGTGAATACTTAATATATTAATTTGTTTTTTTGGAACATTTATTCCAATTTCCTCTTTTACTTCTCTAGCTATAGCTTCTTTCACATCTTCTCCACTATCTACATGCCCACCTGTTTTTGCCCATCTATTTGGATTTCTCACTTTATTAGGTGCCCTCTTTTGTAAAAGTATTTCTCCTTTTTGATTCATTATCCAACTAGATACATGCCTATGCCATAAACATTTTTTATGTGCTAGTGTTCTTTCTTCAACTTTTCCTGTTAACACATTATTTTCATCTACAATATCTAATAATTCCATATAATGCTCCTTTCTATATTTTTATTCTATCACTTTACTTATTTTATATCAACAAAAAAATTGCAAACTTTTACATCTGCAATTTTTTATAAAGGAATAGTTACTTATATTTTTACTTAATGCAGTAAGCTAACCCCTTCATCTGGTGTGCCGTGCCCAGCATCTACTATAACTACTTTGTTAGAAACTGGTGTAGATACTGTCTCGGCCGTTTTTTCTGTGACTGTAGTATTATTTGCAATTTTAAAAGAAAATGCGTACAAGGATACACATATCATACACATCATTAAAATTATTCTTTTTCTACTAAATATAAGCATATACATACCCCTTTTAGTATATGTATATGCTTTTTTATTACTTTTAGAACTCTTGCTGATAAACAATAATAATATTTATTTGCATTCTTATGAATAAGTTACTTCATTATTCTGTATAAAACTTTTCTTTCTCTTATATTTAGCTTATCTAAACTTAAATCTATATTATTTTTCCTGACATTCTTCTATAGCACAAATTCGCATCTGTATCCTAACTACTACTATACTTTACACTATTCTTTTCCATAGAATATTTTTAATATTTCTTTGTAAAACGGAAATTTTAATTTTTCTATTTCATGTATTACTTCATTAACATTATATTCGATTTTTAATTGTTTGTAACATACTTCATTCTTATTTATTTCTAAAATTCCTGCGTTTGCTATATTACTTTTTAAAGGACATCCTAAAGAACCTGAATTTATATACCATTTATTGCTTTTATTATTAATACATATTGTATGTGTATGTCCATATATGAATATATCTGCATCTATCCCATTAAACATTTCTTCATTTTGTTGGATTGTAGGACTTTTAATATGTTTTTTATATATTCCGTTTTCATTACTTGGATAATGAACAATGTATATTTTCTTCCTTTCAATTTCTATTATGTTTGATATTTTGAATTGGCTAATAAAATTTTTAGAATTTTCGCTTAATTTGCTGTGTGTCCATTTGTGATTATCTATTTCTTCTAAACTCATTATTCTTTTATCATCATGTACATTTTTTGGCAATTCTTTTAATAAATATTGTTCATGATTTCCTCTTACTGCTATTAATTTATCATCGTTTTTCATTAATTCTTGTACTGTTTCTTCTGGGTTTGGTCCTATTCCAATTATATCTCCACAACATATTATTTTATCCACTTCTATTTTTTCAAATTCATTTAATACTGCATTTAGCGCAATAATATTACTATGAATATCTGTTATTATTCCAATTTTCATTTTTATTCACCTAATACTTTTTTCTTATTTTATCATCATGTCTTTTCACTTTCAACAGAATTAAAAGAATTGCAGACTTTTACATCTGCAATTCTTTAATTTATAATTTATTTTTCCAGTCAGTTGCACCATACAAAATTCTTTCTACATTTACTATTTTTTCATTTTCATTAATTCTATAAAAAGCAATATAATTATTAATAATTAGTTTTCTAAATTTATATTTTTTTATCATATCATGATCAATAATAGCAAATTTTTGCGGATTATATTTCAAAGTATTAATTTCATTCTTTATTAATTCAGCATATCTTTCTGCGATATTAGGCTCTAATAATTTATATTTTATATATCTAATAATACTTTTATAGTCTTCTTTGGCTTGAATAGATAATTCTACCTTATATTCTTCCAATGCCAAAACCTCCATTTTAATTTGCTAAAATTCCTTTAACTTCTTCATATGCTTCTTCAATAGAACATACTTTTCCATTATCAGTATCTTCCATACCTTTTTTTAATTTTTCCAATAAATCTTTATCATCTTTTATAATTAAATCATCTGGAGCTTTTGTCATATAAGAAAATTTAAGATATTCTATATAATCTATAACTTTATTTGATAATTCTTCTGGTAAACTTTCAATTACATTATATAATTCTTTTTGTTTCATTGTCATAATCATTCATCTCCTTTTTAGAATTTATATTAATATTATACCACACTTTTGCTAAATTTTGTTGATTTTTTAAATTTCGTCAATTTTTTTACTTGTTTTTTCTAATTCATTATTAATCATATGAACTGGGAACTTGTTATTACTTAATATATCTTTTAAACACTCTGGTAAAAGATTATATTCATTTATTTTTTCCAAATCAATCCATTCATATTGTAAGTATTCTTTTCCCTCTACATTATGCATTGTATAATCTATATTCTTATCTTCCTGATTTGCAAATTCTACTTTATGTAGAAAATAAATTTCATGATATTTTTTACTATCCATTTCAAAAAAATTTTCTATTGTTGCTATATATCCATTTACCTCTATATCTTTCCCCAGTTCTTCTTGAATTTCTCTTTTTACTGTTTTTTCAGAATTTTCTCCAATCTCTACTCTTCCACCCGGTAATGCATAATGATCTTTATTTACATTTTTATGAGTAAGTATTTTGTTATCATGTATAAATACTCCTGCAGCTCTTATGTTTAACTTGTATTCATCAACATCTAAAGTTAAATCCATATTTTCTCATTCTCCTTTCTATTGCTTGTATTTTATCATTCCTTTTCATATATATCAACTATCAAATGAGAAATTGGGGTCTGTCCCCAATTTCTCATAGACCATGCGTTCAAGTTCATTGATATTTAGATTTTTCTATGTTAAACTTTTTATTGTATAGGAAATTTCGCTAGAAATTTCCGGGCAACAAGGTTAAGTTTCCTTGGGCTGTGCATATTTGCGAAGCAAAATGCACATCTGGCGAAGCCACTTTTCTTATAAATCGATTTGAAAATTTTTCCATTAATTGGTGTAGAAAGGATTTGATTACGTTTTTATGAAAGTTTATAGAAAGTTGTATGATGCAATTAAATTTGATACTATACGAGATTATATTAATAATGCAATCAAGAAATTTGCAAATAATAATGCATTTATTTTAAAAAATAAGGAAAATGGTAAAGTAAGTTATACTAATATTACTTATTCTAAATTTGGGGAAGATATAAAATCTCTAGGAACTGCTTTAATTAATCTAGGTTTAGAAAATAAACGTATAGCTATAATAGGTAAAAATAGATATGAATGGGTTCTTTCTTTTGTTTCTATTTTATGCGGAGTAGGAATTACTGTGCCTTTGGATAAAGGGCTTCCTAGTCAAGAAATAGAATTATCATTAGAAAGGGCAAAAGTTGACGCTGTTATTTTTGAAGATGAATATTCTGATATTATGAAAAACGTACAAAAAACTAATTCTAGTATTAAAGAATTCATCTGTATGAACTCAGATTGTGTAGGTTCTTTTAAAACAGTATCAGAATTAATTAAAATTGGTAATGATTTGATTTCTAATAAAGATGAAAGATATGATAATCATCAGATAAATCCTGACGAAGTAGCTTCTATTATATTTATATCTGGTACAACATCTATGTCAAAGGCAGTAATGCTATCTAATAGGAACATTGCATCAAATATATATAATATTAATTGTGCAGAAAAAATTTATGATACAGACGTAAACTTAGCTTTTTTGCCCCTTCATCATACATTTGGTTCTACTGGATTGCTTTTATTTTTAGCAGATGGTGTTACAAATGTGTTCTGCGATGGTTTGAGACATATCCAAGAAAATTTAAAGGAATACAAAGTTTCAATTTTTGTTTGTGTTCCTTTACTTTTGGAGGCAATGTACAAGAAAATATATGCCGAAGTTGATAAACAAGGTAAAACTAAACTGTTGAAATTCGCCAATAAATTAAGCAATTTATTATTAAAATTTGGAATTGATATTAGAAGAAAAGTCTTTAAACAAATACTTGATAATCTTGGAGGTAATATTAGATTTGTTATCAGTGGTGCTTCTGCTATTGATAAAAATGTTGCTAAAGGATTTTATGATTTTGGAGTTTTAGCAGTTCAAGGTTATGGTTTAACTGAAACTTCTCCAGTTCTCACTGCAGAAAATGAAAAATGCATTAAATTTGGTTCTGTTGGTCTTCCTTTACCTGAAGTAGAAATAGATATAGACAATCCAAATGAAGAAGGTATTGGTGAAATTAAAGCTAAAGGCCCTAATATTATGCTAGGATATTATGAAATGGAAGAAGAAACTAATAATGTATTAAAAGATGGTTGGTTTTATACTGGTGATTTGGGATATATTGATAAAGATGGATTTTTATTTATTACAGGAAGAAAGAAAAACGTTCTAGTATTAAAAAATGGTAAAAATGTATACCCTGAGGAAATAGAATTATTAATAAATAATTTACCATATGTTGCAGAATCAATGGTATACGGTAATCCTAAAGATGATGATTTAATAGTTAGTGCAAAAATTGTGTACAATAAAGATTATATTTTAGAAAAATTCGGTAATATTTCAGAATCTGATATAAAAGATATGATTTGGAAAGATATAAAGAAAATAAATTCTACACTCTCTAACTATAAACATATAAAAAATCTAATTATTACAGATGAACCAATGATTAAAACTACTACTCAAAAAGTAAAAAGATTTGAAGAAATCAAAAAAATTAGCAACTAAGCTTTTAAGTAAATATTAATTTAAGACAGGTATTAATTTGTAATTACTTACTAATTGATACCTGTCTTATAGTTCATATTCCACAACTTATTTTATTTTACAATTTATCTTATTATCATCTTTTCTTCTATCTATTACATAAGCACTACCCATTGTTGTTTTTGCTAAATGTTTAACTTGTGCTCCAACCTCTCCTATTTCTAATACATTATGGAATCTACCCTTGCTTACAACAACTACTCCTATTGATATTGAAGTTAACGGAAATTCTTCTATTATACATTTTCTATTTGGCACTTCTAAATATCCGCGCTCAACATCATCTTCATTGAAGTATTTTAATACTCCTCTATCAAATTCCGCAATAATACTTTGGCAGATAGATTCATAATCATCTTCTTCTGAGACAATTGCTACAAAATCGTCTCCACCAATATGCCCTACAAATGTGTTGCCGCTTATTGATAATTTATCTATATTATTTGTTATTGTCTTTGCTGTAAATTTGATTATCTCATCACCATTTAAAAAGCCATACACATCATTATATGCTTTAAAATTATCCAAATCAAGATATAACATAACAAAATCTTCTTTATTTAGCAATCTTTTCTTCATCTCGGCTTGTATTTGTACATTTCCAGGAAGACCTGTAAGTGGACTTACTCTTCTATTAGTATCTAGTAACCTTATTACATTCTTTATAGTATGATATAAATATTCATTATCTATAGGTGCTTTTATATAATGTTCAACACATTCTTTTAAAACTTCTATTCTGTGTTCTTTTTCTCTATTAGAGGAAATTACAATAATTGGAGTAATACTATTATCCTCATTTAACCTAATCCTTTTACATACTTCTATTATATTCTCTTCAATTTTATCTTCATTTATTATTATTAATGAAGGTATATTCTTTAATGCAATATCAATATTTTCAGTACTTACTTTTTTTAATTTATAATCTTTTTCTTTTCTTAAAAGACCTGAAATTGTATTTTTTAATTCATCACTATCATCAATTATAAAAATCTCCTGTGCCATATTTACCTCCATTTTTCCTCTAAGATTTGTTTTTTGATGTTATTTATCTTTATGTTTTTTTATGTTTTCTTTTAGCTTCTCTAATGAAATTTTTTGAGTCATAAATTTAGCTAAATTTTCCGAATGCATTTCTGGGAAAGATTTTTTTAGTCTAATAATTCTTTTATATATTTTTATCTTTAATATATCTTGCTTTACTTTTAATTCTGAAATTAATTTTTGAATATTTTCTTTATATGATTTTTCTATTATATCATTATTTTTAAGTTCTGCAAGTTTTTCTTTAATCGTTTCTCCAATCTCAAATACCTGTCTGATTCTTTTATCTATAACCATGATTCTAAATATTGTAAATCCTGCATCCACTAAAATAGCTAATGTTAAAATTGTGTTAACATATATCAAAATATTCTCTGGAATTTCGCTTATTAATCCGTCAAAGAATGGTTGGATAATAAATACCAGCAAAACTCCTAATATTCCCCAATATATAGAATTTTTAAGACACACTCTTCCTTGGAAATTGAATTTTAAGTTAGAATAATCCCAATATTTAGTTTTAAATAATTTTTCTAATATTACTGCTACTATATATTCCCAAAGAGAGAAAATTAAAAACGCCATAATAAAGATAACTAATATATTATTAGAAATCTGACTTGCCATAATCATGATTACGGCTCCAATTCCATACATTGGACAAAATGGTCCATATAAGAAACCACTATTAGTTGGTTTCTTATATATTATTGTTTTATATATTGATTCTAGACACCAGCCTAAGAATGAATATATTATAAAATAAAATATTATTTTATCTTGCATAATTAAACTCTGTTGCTCCTTCTGCTGTTAATCCGTTTACATTTGTTAGCTTAATACTTATGGTGTTCGTTCCTTCTACTAGATTTAGCGAAAATGTAGCTTCTGTTCTGTTTACATCGTTCATCGTATATACAGCACCATTTAGATTTACTTCTATTGATTGGATACCATCTACATCCGCAGCTTCTATTATTATTTTTCCTGCTTCTTGATCTATAGATATATTTTTAATTGTTGGTCTCTCTGAAGATACTATTACAGGTGTTTCAGTTGTTTCAATGTTTCCAGAACTATCAACTGCTGTTGCATATAATGTGTGTTCACCCCTTGGAATTTCTGTAATTGCATATTCTATTGTTCTATCTTCCATGTTATTTTTATCTATTCTAATTTCTTCACCATCATCTATTCTATATGTCATATATTCTATTTGTGTTTCATCTGTTGCAGTAAGTCTAATACTAGATCCTTCGCCTTGCATTATATCTATTGTTGGTTTTACTATGTCAACTCCATCCAAGAAAATTTCCTTTGTATATGTTACTGCCCTTCCTGTTTCATCTTCTAAAATTATTGTTAAAGTATCACTTGCATTAGGTAAAATAATTTCTTCTTGAAAATTAGCTACTCCTTCAGATATAGATGTTTGTTCAGAGTTTGTCCAATTATATTTAAACTTATCTATTATATTAACGCTTTGTACATCTACTATTAAAGTATCATTTATTCTACTTACATTTATTTGTGGCAAATTTTCAGTATTGTTACCTTTTGCATCAATATACATAGCATAAGAACTATGCCCTATAATGCAAAGTCCAAATATAATTATTACTATAGCAAAAAATCTTATTACACTTTTTATCTCTGCTGGTCCCGAGTTTTCTCTATTCCTTTTGTTTTTTGTTTTATTTTTATTTTCTACCATCAAAATTTGATTCATTAGTTTTCCTCCATTATATGGAAAATTATATCATATGACTTTTTTAATGTAAATATTAAATTAAATTTATTTTCTGAAACAAGGGGACGCACGATTTGTTCCAAAAATGAAACAAAGGGACAGACATAGAATTATTTTTCAAATTCCTTTATATGTCTGTCCACAATATCTCAAATTTAGAACAAATTATGCATCTCTTAGTTCAAGTTTATCTTAATACATATCTTTTAATTAGTAATACTCCTCCTGCAACTATTACAAGTACCGCAGTAATTACTCCTATATAATGTCCTCCTACACCTGTTACTATTGATAATACCACTTCTGCATCATCAATGTCGTCTTCTCCTTTTTCGAAGTTGTCTGGTGTTGAGTCTATATCATCATCACTATCTTCTGATATCTCTGCCCAGTTTGTTTTTACGCCTAAATTGTTATGCCCATTTATCCATCTAAAAGTTATTTCTATAATCTCGCTATCTCCTGGTTCTAATAATGTTTCACTTAATTGTGTTGTTGTTACTGTTTTACCATCGTCTGATAATACCCAGCCTTCATTATCTTCTTCTACGAATTCTAGTCCTTCTGGTATATAGTCTTTTATTTCATATGCATATCCAGCTTTATTTCCTTCGTTCGTTATTCTTATTTGATATGTGAATTTTATTACTGCATCATTTATTTTGTGATTTCCTAGCTCTATTTTTACAGGTGGCTCTGGTACCATATCAAAATCATGTCCTGTTTCTTCTACTGTTGTTTCTCCATCTAATGTCATTGTTACTTTTGAAATGATTTTCTTTAATGCCAAGTCAAAGTATGTTACTTTTACTTTTTCTTCATCTATATCATCTTCACCATCTTCATCATTATCTGGTGTTGAATCTATATCTTCAACAGGGTCTCCATCTTCATCACTATCTTCTGATATTTCTGCTATATTTATAAGTACTCTATCAGATGTATTTGGCTCTGTTACTCTAAATGCTATTTGTAAATCTTTGTAATCTGGTTGTGTCATTGTTTCTGGATCAAATGCTTCTATTAAATTGTCTCTTCCTGTTTCATCTTCTTGT
The DNA here is from genome assembly GCA_946495655.1 of uncultured Clostridium sp. Lineage (GTDB taxonomy): Bacteria > Bacillota > Clostridia > TANB77 > CAG-508 > CALXVA01. The sequence continues at coordinate 17,616 of CAMMDS010000009.1, read as the reverse complement.
GCTTTTGATAAATAATCTGTTCTTATTGAAACTGCTTCATCTACATTTTCTGTAACTTCTCCTGCTTCATTATACATTACCCATCTGTATTCTGTATTAACACTATTATCTGGTAAGAATTCTAATCCCTCTGGCAAGTCGTCTTTTACTTCTTCTGCATATCCTGCTTGTGTTCCTTCGTTATATACTCTTATTGTGTATATTACTACATCTCCATTTGCTACTTCAACTGGATCTTTTGGATGTGTATATGTATATTCTCCATCTTCTATACTAAATACAGGAACTCTATTTGTGATATTTTCATCATTTACTCCTGTAATGAATTTTCTCAATGCTAAATCAAAGTAATTTACTTTAACTTTGTCAATATCTATATCATCTTCGCCATCTTCATCATTGTCTGGTGTTGAGTCTATATCATCTACAGGTTCTCCATCTTCATTGCTATCCTCCGCAATTTCCGCTGTATTTATTATTATTCTATCAGAAGTATTTGGTTCTGTTACTCTAAATGCAACCCTTACTTCTTTATAATCTGGCTCGTCCATTGTATCTGGGTCAAATGCATCTATTAAGTTTTCTCTTCCTGTTTCATCTTCTTGTGCTTTTGATAAATAATCTGTTCTTATTGAAACCGCTTCATCTACATTTTCTGTAACTTCTCCAGCTTCGTTATACATTACCCATCTATAATTTATGTTTGTAGTATTCTCTGGTAAGAATTCTAATCCTTCTGGAATATCATCTTTTACTACATCTGCGTATCCGCTAATGTCTCCTTCATTATATACTCTAATTGTATATGTTACAATGTCTCCTGTTTGAACTTCTACTGGTTCTTTTGTATGTGTATATACATATTCTCCATCTTCTATACTAAATACAGGAACTCTATTTGTAATAGCATCTTCGTTTACACCTGTGATGAATTTTCTTAATGCCAAATCAAATTTTTGTATTATAACTTTATCAAAATCATCATCATCTTGTTGTCCTGGTATGTATTCGTCTCCTCTATTTATTTCTTCGTCTTTGTAATTTGGTAGAGTTTCATCTGAAGGAAGTGTAACATTGTCTTCTACAGAATCTCTATCTGTTACATTTTCATTTTCTGCATCTGTAAAATCTGTTATTTCTGTTATATTAGTTAATTTTTCATCTGGAACAGCAGTATCTTTAACTCTACATTTGATTTGTACATCTATATAGTCTAAGTTCGTTCCATCAAATGCTTCTAATATTACTTTATCTGCTCCTTCTTTTCTATCTCCATATATTATATCTCTACTTGCATCATATTCTGTATTAGGAGATGTAATATCAGTTGTTACTGTCCTTCCATCTTCTGCTAGAAGCCATCCATATTGTGAGTTAAATTCATCATTAACAAATTCTAGGTTTTCTGGTAAATAATCTGTTATTTCATGTACATAACCATCTATTTGTCCTTCATTATATACTCTTATTGTATATATTACTTCATCTCCTATAGATACTTCCACTGGTGCTTTTGGATGATTATATATTGCTGTCGTATCTTCTCCTGATATAAGAGGAGTTAAATCTACAACTGGTTCTCTTAAATATCTTCCTGAATCATCTTTTAGTTCTGTATCATTTACAGCTATAATAAATTTTCTTAAAGATAAATCAAAGTATTGTCCTAAAATTACTAAATCTTCAAAGTCGTCATCATCTTCTTGGCTCTCTTCTTCATACCCTGGAACATCTACATTTCCTGGTGTAGAGTCCCTATCTGTCATGTTATTTCCTTCTGAGTCAGTTGCTCCTGTTATTTCTGCTACATTTTTTAAGTTTATATCATCTTCAGATGTTCTTGCTGTTACTTCACATTCTATTTGTACATCTCTATAATCTAATGTATCTCCATCAAATGCTTTTATTGTCTCTCCTGCTAGATAATCTGTTGTTATTCTTCCATCTCCATTGTCTGTCCACCCATATTGTTCATTGATACTACTATCTTGTGCAAATGCCAATCCGTCTGGTAGGTAGTCTGTTATTTCTGTTACTTTTGCGTCTATATCTCCTTCATTATATACTCTTATTGTATATAACACGTTATCTCCTGTTTTTACTGTTAATGGGTTCTTTGGATGAATTTTATCTGCTGTTGTTGTAGTTCCATTTTCAAGCTCGTCTAGTTCTGAATCTGAAATTTGTGGTTCTCTATCTACTGTTGGTGCAACTCCATTTATAGATACTATGAATTTTCTTAATGCTAAATCAAAATTTTGTTTTTGGAATATTGTGCTATCTTCATAGTTTTTCTTTTCTCTCTTTACTATTGCTACCGGTTGGTCTGTTTCTGGTGCATTCTCTACTGACCAATATTCTATTGTTGTATTAAAATATGTCCCTTTTATTGTAAATGTCAATTCATCTACATTTGTTGTATTTGGTACTACTATATAAAAATCTTTACCTACTGTTTCTTGTATATTATTATATGTTTCTGTTCCATCTTCATTTTGCAATCTTGTTGGAACTATTGTTTCTTCTTCCCCATTTACAAATGTTCCTTCTAATGTTGCCTCTGTATCACTTACTCTATTTATTCTAAATGGTCCTATTATATAATTATTTCCATCTTCTTTTAGTGTGCTTGCTTGTTTTACTAATTCATATGGTGCACTTGATGTTTTTGTATAATCATAATTCTTCGCATTTGCTTCTGCATTATCTACAAAGTATCTATATAATGTTATTGCATCATCTGATCTTGCTTCTCCGTTTTCTACTCCTTCTCCTACATCTCCACTTAATGGTACAAATGGAGATGAAGCATCATCTTTTACTGAATTTATGTACAACGAAAATGTTTGAGATTCTCCTACATCAAATCCATCTCCTGTATTTGTAAAATGCCATATTGCTAATTGTTGTACTACATCTATATCTTCATCTGTTAAATAGCTATCTGGTATTCCTGCTGCTTCTAATAACATTGCTCTATACTCTGCTGCTTCTTCTTTCTCTTCTGCTGATTCTGTTGGTATTACATATACATGGTCTAATACCCACATTAATGCTCTATATGTATCACTATTTATGTCTGGTAATGCATTTTGATATTCACTTGGTATAGAATTTGGATTCTTCATATCAAAATATTGTGTATAATGTCTAAATTCTGGATCTCCACTTCCAAAATTATCTGATCCAAATCCTGGTCCACCTTTTAAACAATATATTGTATTATTATAGTTTGCTGCATTTCCATTTATGTCTGATGCCTCTACTATTTTCCATATGTTTTTTTGTTCTAATGCTTGATATCCAAATCCTGATTGTCTTAGCAATTTTATTCCTAAATATTTACTTCCATCAGTTGCTTTTGATATATTAAAGCTGCTCATCATTAAAATCGCTAACATGATCACTATTATCATTACTGCTAATTTTTTTAGTTTCATAATCCTTACCATCCTTTTTTACCTTTTAATATCATATATTATATATTTTACTTACATTCTTTTCTTTAGTCAATACAAATATTTTCCTCTTTTCCCTATTTATTCAAGTACTAATTATATACGCTTACGGAAATACTATTTGCATTTTATTACAGTTATATTACAATTATATTACATTTTTGTAATATTTTCAATGCTTTTATATCATTTTTCTTTGCATTTTCTAGGGATTCAATGTTTTTTTGTTTTAATTTTATAATAATTAATTATATCTTATTGACTTTTAATTATTTTTTTGCTATTATATTAATTGTTCTAATTTTTTTGTAATATAATATAATTAAACATACATGTTTTCAGAAGAAATATATTTATATGCGAAAGTAGCTCAGTTGGTAGAGTGCAACCTTGCCAAGGTTGATGTCGCGGGTTCGAGCCCCGTCTTTCGCTCCATTTTACTAATTGGGGACAGGCACCAATTAGTAATTTATACTAATTAGGGACAAGCATGACTAAATAAAATTTTAAAAATCTTATCAATGTTTTTAAAATTTAGCATTATTTTTTATAACTAGCATATATTATATTATATGGCGATATAGCCAAGTGGTAAGGCACGAGTCTGCAAAACTCTGATCCCCGGTTCGAATCCGGGTGTCGCCTCCAACATATATAAAACAATGAGATTTTTTTCTCATTGTTTTATTTTTTGATATATGGAAATGGATAAATAGAACGATTATTTTTATGTTACATTATGTAAATTTTTGTACTTAAATACATCACATGTTATAGTTATAACTCATTTTCAAGACTATGTTATCGCAGCAGATCCATAATTTAAATACATAAAATGTTATAGTTTAACTATTAATCATAACAGCTTTTGTTCATTAATCAATATATCCATAAATTCAAACATATAGTCTAGTATATTTTTCTTTCTTATCTCTTCATTTGCATATATATCTAAATTTTCCATTTCTTCATAATTTAAGTTAACCTTTAGATTTCCAATAATTTGTTTTTTATCTACTGGTGCCTCTAAATAAAAAATACAGTTTACTTCTATCTCAATTTTATCAACATCTTCTTTCCTAACTGCCATATTTTCATATTTTATTTCTTCTAAATACAATTCTACATGATTTCTTATTCCTTTATTCACATATATTCTACCTTGATTTATTGCTTGCCATTGTTCGAATTTTTTATTAATTATTTCTTTTATATTTATAACTTCAAAGTTTTTATATGCATATTGTATTAATTTTATTGTATCAGCAGTTCTCTGTTTTGTAGTATTCGCACCTATTATTACAGTAATTATATCTAAATCATCTCTTTTACAACTACCAACTAAGCATCTACCTGCCCCATTTGTAAAACCAGTTTTTACACCATAAACTCCTGCAACACTTCCTAATAGTTGATTTGTATTATTTATAGTTTTGGAATAACCATTTATGTATATAATTGTGCTTTTAGTTGATACAATCTCTTTAAACTTATCTATCTTTAATGCGTAATCTGCCATCTTTGCTAATTCATATGCAGTGGTATAATGTCCTTCATTATCTAATCCATGAGGAACTACAAAATGTGAATTAGTTAATCCTAATTCTTTTGCTTTGTTATTCATCATTTCTGCAAAACCTTCAGTACTTCCTCCAACATATGTTGCTAAAGCAATAGCAGCATCATTTCCAGATCTAAGCATTAATCCATAAAGCAAATCATTAACAGTTATTTTATCATTCTTTTTCAGTCCTAGTCTAGAACCTCCAATTCCTGCTGCTTTAGAATCTATAGTTACAGTATCTTTTAAATTTGCATTTTCTAATACTACTATTGCTGTCATTATTTTGGTCGTAGAAGCCATTGGAGTTTGCTTATTTCCATTTTTCTCATATAATATTCTTCCAGATGCTCTATCATATATCAATGCAATCCTTGAGTCCAAGTTTAATTCTTCTGTCTCTGCACTGGCTTCTATTAATTCTTTTTGTATGTCTCCTAAATCTACTTCTTCATCTTCTACTAAACTTGATTCCACCGCTTTAATTTGTAATGAATTTGATATCATTAAGAAAAAGATAATAAACATAATCAGAATTTGATATATAATTTTCCTATTGTTCATAAAAAAATCACCTTTTAAATTATATTATAAAAAGTGATTTTTATGATTTTATTATTATCTATTTCTATTTGGTGCTCCATATTCTTCTTCTATTTCATCTTGAATTGCCTCTATTTTTTCATCAGGAGTTTTTCCACCTCTCTCATTATATCTCCTTGTAAACTCTTCTGGTGAAACTTTAGATTTCTCTGCTTCTTTTCTAAGTGTTGTCTTAGAACCATTTTCTAATATTATTATATCATCTGGAGTCAAATAATCATTATTTGCTGAGTCATCAATATTACGCATCTTAGTCTCTCCATCTCTATCAATTTCACTATCTGCTTTTCTTAATTCATCATTCATATTCACATTCTTACTTTTATCCATAAAATCCCTTACTTCTCTTGTTGTAGGATATATGTTATCTGTTTCAATAGGTGCGGACATATATCTTTCACTTTTATCTCTGCTTAAGTCAGCTCTTACATAATCTACCTCTAATATTCCATATTGGCCTTGCCTTATTGAAAGCATCTCTTCTTCATTATTTGACTTACTTCTGCCATTTATTTTTACCATCCCAGCTACTTGTTCTTCTTCTACTGCACTACCATCTCTACTATTTATTGATGTAACTGTTTGTCCTGTTGTTGTTCCTTCCACATTCTCCAAACTATCAATAGTATGAATTTGCCCATTTTTATCTATACCAACAAATGAAAATCTGCCATTTTGATTATTTGTACGGTTTGAATATATTACGCCTATTTTCACAATCCCCTTTTCTTTTATTTCAGGTATCATATCTGCTAGTGTTTCTGTTTGTGTTACTCTCACATCAGAATCTATTTCTTGTTTGTTTGTTAGTTTCTCGAATTTTGGAGTCTGATCAACTTTCATCTCTGAATACGAATTAATATTTTTACTTTCAATTATTTTAGAAATATCCTCTAATTTTTTATTATCTGCCTTTTCTTCAATCTCTTCTTTAGTTAAGATTAAATCATCTTGTTCTAGTTCTTCAGGAAATTCCATTTCTACATCATCTAATGTTAAAGTGTTATAATATTCTTCGCTTATTTCTTTTAGGCTTTGCAAAAACTCTGGTTGAAATTGAATTTTTCCCATTTCGTCCACAGTAGCTATCAAATTATTATCTTTGTCATATATTTCATATAATTGTTTTTCTTGCTGGTCCTCATTTTCTCTAGATTTTTTAGACTTTTTCTCTTCTTTTTTTAACTTTACTATAAATATATCTTTTACTTCTAAGCCAGAATTTTCAAATTCAAACTCTTTATAATATCCTATATTATCAATTTCTTGTCCATTATTTCTTATTCTTTCAGAAATATTATTACTAATTTGTAGCATATGATTTATTATTTCATTTCTTTTTTTATTATTCATATATAATACACCTCTTTCATGAGTTTATTTTTTTTGTATTATACTTCAATTCACATTGTTTTTCAATATATAGCAAAAAGGTAAACACTATTTTTCAGCGTTTACCTTTTGTATTTTTATACTTCAAATGACATTACAAAGTCCGTTCCTTCTTCGAGTTGCATTATGAAATTCTTTGTTTTTTCTACATTACTTGCATTACTACTGTCTGTAATTTCAATTTCATATATATGCAAATCCCCACTGGTTTTATAGTTGCTATAACCTATACTGTTCTCTTCATAGAAATTATTTTTTATATAATTCTCAAAATCTTCTTCTGTAGGGAAATTAGTTTGTTTAAATGTATTATCTAATTTATTATATACATATTTATAATCACCATCATTTATTGCATTAAATACTTTTTGAAGATTTAATAGAACCTTTTCGGAATCTTGTGCATTATTATATTCCTCAGTAAATTCTGGTATATCAACTGTATAAGTATCAAGAATGACTGTATAATCCATAGTTCCATTTTCATTAAATATATAGAAGTTTTCATTTTGATCACTTACTATATATTGAACATATTCATCATAATCTTCTACTTTGAATTTATCCGCTTTCATAATAACGATATCCCTTATATTATTATTTATAAATTGTTGAAATTCTTCATAGGTTCCAAATTTCTTTTCTCTATATTCCTCATCCAACTGTTCATATGCTTCTTCTTGATAATACATCATGTAGGTCTTAAAATCATTAAACATATCCGTAATATATTCTTCATCTGAAATATCTTCATATGTAAAAGTATTGTAATCTTTTTTCTCTATTGAACTTTCAACTTCGATATCTAAAGTTTCTCCTACCTTGCTTGATTTAATAATTTCTTCTGCCATATCATCTAAAATTAAAGAAAACGTTCTATTTGCCATATCCATTTTAACCAACATATTAAAGCTCTTTTCTTCTTTATTAGATTGATTAATTTCTTTTCCTAAAACTATATATACAGACATATTTTCGTCAATTTGTGATACATACATATTATCTATGATTATTTCCGAAGTAGAAATAGGCTCTATAATATCAAATAAGTTATCCTCAGTTAGATTTTTATATTGTATATACTGTTTGTCTAACATATCATATATTATAGATTGAGTTCCTACATTATTTTCTTCCGGACCAGCTGTAATGTTATTAGAATTTGTTGTATTCATAGTTAAATATTGATAATACTTTTGAACAGATTTTTCTACTGCATAAAAATCATTTCTTGCTTCCACTTTTTTTAGAGTACTATCTGTTTCTCCCGATTCTATAGCAGTTGGTGCATCAGAATTAGTAGTAATTTCTTCTTGATTGTTATGACCTAATAATAATGATATTAATACTATTAAAATTATCAATAAAACTATAATTAATATTGTTATTATTTTTTTTATTTTCATAATTTTCCTCTTATTTAAAATTTTATTTTAAAAACAAATTATGCAATTAGTTCTAATTTATAATCTAATCCACTTTTTACTTCTAAAATGTATTTATTTCCATTTGTATCTTGTATATCATATACGATTCCATCTTCAGTTATTTCCTTTGAATAATTTTCTATTTCCATATTATATATTTGATTTTTATTTTCTTCTATATAAGCTTCAAATTTTGTAAAATCATTATTAAATCTTTGTTCTTTGCATTCTGTTTCTATATACTCAAAAGCTAAATCTTTATTGTATTTTAGCTTAACTATGAAATCATTCATATATCTTTGGCATATCTCACTTGAATTAAAACTATTTTGTTGGAATCTATTATATCCGTTAGGTTCAATTTCAAAAGTTTCTATAGTATTCTCCATATTTGAAATTTCATTTTTATATGTATTTTCGTCGATAACATTGATGGATAGAGCTTTATTGTTATAGTCAATATTTATTTTGAAATATACATAACCTAAAAATTCTTCAAAATTTGTATTTCCTATAACTCCTTTTACAAAGTAGCTTATTCTTTCTATATTTTCTCGCTTGTAAATTTCTTGCGAATAATACTCAGTTTCTCTTGATTTTAAGTTCATCTCTTCTATTTTATCATAATTGATTACTATACTTTTCACTGCATCCACATTACTCATATATTCATATCTTAACATTTGATTAATATAATCATCAAGCGAGAAAATTTTATTTATATCACTTTCCTGTTCAATATGTTCATTTACTTCTATAACAGTATCTTGTGGCATACTATTAGCACTATCACTTATATATTCCTCATAAATAGTTTCGGGATTTTTTAGCATTACTAATAGTATTATAGAAAGTATTAATAATATTATTATGAAAATGATTATAATATATTTTAAATTTTTCATAATTTTCCTCCTATAATGGCGAATCCAAATATATATATCCATCTGGTGTACCATAATCCCAAATTGATCCATCTAGTGGTATCTTTTGGACTCCAAACCAACTTTCTCCACCACCTGCATGCGAAATATATATTCCATCAGAACCAACTCCTTCTACATATGCCACATGTCCGTATTCTCCATGTGTCCATGATACAATTGAATTTGCTCTAGGAGTACTACCAGATTCAAACCATCCATTTGCTAGATTAACAAAATAATAATCTTTTCCATCACCATACTGTGTAGGATATTGTGTATATTCACCTGTTCCGTATTCCTCCAAATACTTACTTGCTCTTCCATTAGCCCACCAAGTACATTGAAATGGTTGTAAAATATTAATTGGAGATGTCCACCATTTTGCAAATGGACCACTTTGGTATGCTGAATTACCATGGTGATATTTAGTATTTATCCATTCGTTCTCTATTTGTTCTTGTAATGCTTGTGCTTCTTCATCTGTAGTTATTCCACCACCAGAAAAGTGCCACTTTCCTATTACATCATAATATCCTGTTTGGAATAATGTCCATTCTGATCTTCTACGTCTTGCTAAACCTTGTGAATAACTTCCACTTGCATATACCATTTTAGACATATATTGTGTATAGAGACTATGGTTAAAATCAGCATTAGAATTCCTTTCTTCAAATTGATCGTCTTCTTCTTGATTCCAATATGCTATATATGAATCAACAAAATCTCTGGCAGGGCTTCCAAAACGGTTATTTAAAGCTCCACTTACTCCACAGTTATATGATCTTGATATTAAAGCTGCTAATTGATATTCTGTTAAATCCAGTCCAGACGTGATAGCTTTAACGCTTTCAGTCATATTATTAATAGTTTGCTCTTCCAGTGCATCAACAAATTCAACATCTACTTCTGCTCCCGCTTCTATTTTATAACCCGCTGCCAAAAACAAATCTGCATATCCTCCATTATAGATATCTATTCCATATCCTACAGCTAGATTTCCATATCCATCATCAACTATTATATATTTAGTTCCGTCTTCATTAGTTAATGCATTATTTCCAAATTCCCATTCTCTAATATATTCTTTCAATAACTGACTTGCTGATCCACCTCCAATTGAAGAAAATTCTTCTATATTATATATACTACCATCGAGTTCAGTTACTCCATAATTCCTACCAGAATATTTATACAATGCATATCTCATTATTGTTTCCATATTTTGTAGGGTTTGATCTTTTTGTAATAAATAAAAAAGTATATCAGCGCCGCTCACTAAATTTGAACCTGCTCTTTCTTGTCTTCCCGTATTTGGAACTTCAAACGGAGTTTCCATTAATCCAACAAACGTTGGTTCAGAAATTTCTTCATTTTCATATTTTTGTCCATCACCTTTTTCACCTATTATGAAAGTAACATCTCCTCGTACGCTTTCCCTATATTCTTCGCTTGATGTCGTCGTAGTTACTGTGGTCGTTATATCTACTTTCCATTCTCCCTCATCTCCTGATGGTTCTTCTTCATCTCTAGGCCCATCTGTTGTTGTATTAGAAGTTGGTCCATCTGTTACTTTATTATATGTTATCTCTTGAGTACTAAACCAAGTTTTTACATAAGTTATATTAAATGTTGGATTTGTATTTATTGTTGTTGTTTTTGTTACCTCTGTTACAGTACCTCCTTCTTCTTCGTGAGGAATTTTTTGTACTTCTGTCTGCCCAGGTGTTGTCCCCATAACAAGCTGATCTTCTACCCATTTTCTCATTGGTGTATATGAATATGTTTCTAAAACCTCATTAGTTGTTACTTTGTCCATTATAGTTATTTCTATTCTACTATCTTTTATCAGGTCTACTAATGCTGATACAAATTCTGGATTTTGTGATACTATTGCTAAGTCAAGTAAAAAAGCTACTTGTGTAGTATATTGTGAAATTGCAGTTTTATAATCTACTTTTCTCAAGGATACCACAGTTTCATCACTTTGTTTACTAAGATTATCCTCTGATGAGCCGGTCTCCACTATCGTTTGTGTTGTTCCTGCTATCACTAAATTTCCATCTTCATCAACTGTAAAATGGTTTCTTGCTCTTGTATCGTTATCTTTTTGATATTCTACCATGTCTTCGTATGGTATATATGTAAGATTCTGTCTATTTTCACTTGCATTATCCGAAGTAGCTCTATATACATACACTGAACCATATGTCACATCATCTGTAGATTCTAAATGATTATAATTCAAAGTCTCTGTTGTTATCTGTGCTTCAAAAAATTCTCTAATATATTTTCTTAGTGCTTCTTGATATTCATCTGATGAAGTAGTTGCATCTATTTCTCCCAATAGCCCTAAATCAGCCGGATCGACATCTGCTTCATATAGTGCATTTAATATTGTGTCTATCTGCTCATTTGACACTTGTATTGCTCCAGTATCTTCATCTACACTTGTTTCAAAAAGACTACCTATTGATCCTAGTGCTTCACCTACTGCTTCAACTGCAGCCTCGATTATACCAACAACAAAAGCTCCTGCAATAATAATTAATACAATTGGTATTAATATGTTAATAAGAACTTTTTTTATAGTTTTAATTGCTCTTTTCATAAATTTTTTTACTTCACTGTCATTGCCATCTTTTTTTGATGATTTGTTTTCTTGGTCTGTTTTCTTCATTTCTTCCTCCATTCTAGATTACTACATCAAGTCTTACTTTTGCTGCATTTTCATTATTTTTATCAAAATCATCTTTATCCAATATAATATTTTTAAAAGCAATTTGTTCTATTTCTCTATATTCATCATAAATTTTATTAAACTTAATACTTATTGTCTTTTTGCTATATGGTACCAGTTCCAAGTCTGTCTGTGAAACTTCATTTATCAATGAGTCATACTCTACTTCATTACTATCTATAAGACAAATATCATTTCCATTATTTCCTTCACTTAGTATAATCGTTTTATCTGTTTTATTTTCTATAGTAAAATTATATATTTCGTAACTTCTATAAGATATTTTGTCATCAACTGTAATTGTAAGCTCTTGCTTTTCTTCACTTTTATTTATAATATCTTTATTTATAAATCCACTAATATTTAATTTTGTATTCCAGTTTTCATCAGTACTAATTGTTATATAATCTTCCATATTATTAGATGAGCTAATTTGTCCTGTGCTTAATATATTATCCTCATAATATATTATTCTATATGTATAATTTCCAGAATTTGAATACCACAATTCTAATTCATAAGTTTTTGAAGTGCTAAATATTTTATCAAAATAATCAACTTTAAATTGATCAACAGTATTAAACACCTCTTCTTTGCAATCATTGCTTAGCAAATCATAAGCATTCTGATATTCACCATTATTGCATAACTCCACAAACTGCTCTATAATATCCATGTTTCTATTAGTAGTTATTTCAGGTAATTTTTCTCCTGTTATAACTGATTCTGTTGGTATACTTGAATCTACTATTACAGAATTCTCATTTATAGTAATTTCTCTTGTTTGTTGACTTAATATATAATTTATTGCTTTTATTAGAAAAATAGTAATGGCTACAATTACAATAGCTATTAATATTTTCTTTCTATTTTGATTCCAATATCTAATAAATCTATTTATCATAATTGTAGCCTCCACTTATTAAATTACTATATATTCTTTAATATATGCCTTTATGTTTCTTAATTAATTTCATTACATTCTTAGCCTGTACTTTTGCTTCTTCTTTAGCTTGCGCTTTTTGTTCATCTGTCATTGAATCCATGTCTACTTTTGATAATAATTCTCTTTGTAAACTTTTTCTTATTGTCTTTGATTTTTCTTTATCTCTTAAATCTTCATCTGATATTTTGTTTGCCATTTTTGATACGACTTTAGCTTGCTCTCTTGCCTGTCTACTAGCTTGCTGCTCTGCTCTTATCTCTGCCTGTTGTTCAGCTTGCTTCTCCTCGATACCTTGATTAATTAATTGAACTTTTATATCCTCTTTTATATCTTTCTTTATATCTTTCTTTATGTTTTGTTCTGTTTTCATAGCTTTTACAATATCTTTTGTTTCTGTAATACCTGCATTATAATATTCTGCACCTGTTTGCATTGCGAATTTTACTTCTCTTGATGATGGTTTTCTTCCTAAATCTTCTTGTAAGCCTAGTGTTATCTGTTGTTTATAGTCATCATCTGCCATAAGTTCTCTTGTTTGAGCCCTTAAGGCTGCTTCTCCTTCTCCAAAGGCTCCTTTTTCATACGAATCTCTTATTCCTCCTGCAATTCCAGGAATTCTGTCTGTTACTAAATTAGCTACTCCTCTAGCTGCACTTTCTCCTAATGCAGGCATTGCTGTAGCTCCTAATGCTGTTCCACTTGCTCCAAATGTTAATACATCATCCAAGTCATCTCCTGCTATTCCAGCTGCTAATCCAACTGTTGCACCTATGCCTGCACCAAGTCCTGTTAAAGCTACTCTTCCAGCTGTTTTTCCTACAAATTTAGCAGTTCCTGCTAAAACATGTCCTCCTGCTCTAAGTACCCCTCTTATACGGTGTGCTTTTACTTTGTTTTGTGGTGATTCAGCTACTTGATTAGCTAAATCATGTATATTATTGGCTCCTCTCATACTTTTTACTCTATATCTTCTAGGATTATTATTTGCTCCAAGATTATTTCCTAATGTTAATCCGCTTCTATTATTTGCAGTTAATGTTCTTTGTCTTCTTTGAGTCTGTTGTGATTTCATTTGTTGATTTTTTCTTCTATTAATTAACTTTTGTTGATCTTCAACTGAGAGTCTCTTTTTATCTTCATTAGATGCTACTTTTTTATTTCCAAATGCAGATGATAAGCTAGGTTTATTTGGATCTGTCACGTTGTTTTTTGTTCTTACAGCTTTTTTACCTGATGCATCATTTCCGCCTTTTCCACCTTTTCCGCCTCTACCTATTCTTCCTACTAGGTTACCAGCACTCTTTAAAACTGCTGCTCCTCCAAATAGTTTAGCTGCTGAACCAATGCTTCCTGCTGTTTCGGAATTATCAAATCCAAACATTCTTCTTAATAATTTTTCAGATGGTATTATAAATGCTAGGAAAAGAATTGCATATATTGGATTCTTTGTTGCTATTTCTATCGAAGAACCTAAGAATATGGTATATAATATTAGGTGAAATGGTTGTAAAAGAGCATTAAATACAAATTCTCTCAACCATATGTTAAATGCCTGTGCTTGTCCATCTTTAATTCTATCTATCGGATATGTAATTGCAATTAACGGTGCCATTAATGTAAGAAATGCAACTGTTATTGCTCTTTTTACGTAAATCCATGTAAACATCACAGTATAAATTACCAAAGCCAAATATAAAATTAAATATACTAACTTAGAACTCAAGTCCTTTGATTGAACAAACAATCTACAAATTCCTGTTAAATCTGTTTTATATAATAGTGGTTCTCCTTCCATAAGATTTTGACCAGGATTTTCAGGATCTGGAATACTTGAGCTTTGAACCAATGTTCCTGATGTTGAATCTGTGTATATTCCTACAACTATATCTTGATTAGCTCCACTAATACCATCTACTAAAGTATCTACTAAAGTTAATATGAATGACATAACGTAATGCAAGAAAAATAATATACATAATGCCACAAGCCAATCCATTAGCATTTGTTTATACTTTGCTTTATCTCCTGCTGTACTAGATATTACCATTCTAATTCCTACATATAATAATACAGAAAGTAATATAACAATTGCTAAATTTCTTAACACAACATACCAACTAGCTACTACTTCATGTAATGCTTGTGTTACTGATCTTTCATTCATTTCATCTGTTTGTTCTTGAGTATCGCCTTCCCATTCTTTTGGAGTTATAAAGTTAATATCTAGTGCCGGTACTTCATTTGAAAATATTTCCTCTGGCGAATATCTTACAACCGGTATTCCATATGTTGCCTGTGCCATTACTTTTCCATATTCTGAAGCCCATAACATTGCTTGTGAAAAATCTTCTTGCCCAAATATATTTCCCATCCAATCAAAACTATCTGATACCCATGAGAATGAAAGCCACCATGAGTTAGTTCCATATGCCCACGATTGAAGATTTTCCCACCATCCTGGTTCCGCTAATGAATCTGCATATACTTGGTAATTAACCGTAGCTCCAGGATCAGGATCCAGTTCATATGCCGAAGGATAAAATACCGTATATGGTACAGTAACCGAAAATATATTCTGTCCGCTGAGTGAAACGTTTCCATCATACATAAAATATTGAAGAGCTGCTAATACTGCATCACCTATTGCTGCCACTAGATCTATAATCGGATCAAATAATACTCCTCCAAAATCAGCATGCGAATAATTCGGAACTATAAAATTAAATAATATGACTATTAATATAACTATTAATATTTTCTTAGTTGTACTTTTGCTTAATAATTTCTTCATTTTATCCCCCTAATAATTAGCTCTTTTTTTCCTTTCTCTTTGCATTAACTTATTTAGGTTTGTCTCAACAAATTCAAATTCTTTTGCTGTTGGTCTAATCTGTATTATCGCACTGTCTGGACCTACTTTTAATAATCCTTCACCTTTTAAACATGTAATTAAGAAATCTGCTTCTCCCTCACTTAATTTAAAAACTTCTTTTAAATATTGTATTTCTGATTTATCTTGTGCTAAAAATAGTTTTGTGTCTGATGATGTTAGTACTGCTTGAGCTTCTGGTTTTTCATAAAAATCTTGGAATCTTTGAGATATAATTGCTAAAGATACATTTCTTTTTCTAGCACGTCTAGCCATTGTGTTTAAGAAATCTACCGCTTCTGGGAATGGAAGTAACATCCAAGCTTCATCAACTAAAACTCTCTTCATTGCTGCTTTACTTTTATCTTCACTATTTTTCTTTACATATTTTTCCCAAATCCATTCTAGTAATATTTGTTGTGCTAAAGGTCTTGCAAATTTTTCTTCAAGTTGTGATATATCCAAATTGATAAATAAAGTTCCATCTAGTAAATCAAATGTTGATTGTCCATCAAAGTATGCCATTTGTCCATCATATTCTCTTATATATTGTTTCATAACTTTAAGTAAATAACTATAATGGAAATTGTAGTCAACATTTTTATTATCTGCGGCTTTCTTTTCTATCCTTTTATACCAAGAGCCTATTGTTGGCATATCTTTTCTTTTTCTTCCAAGTACATTTGATCCTAATTCTCCTCCTGATGCTTCGAATAAACTGTTAGGATCGTTATTAATTCCATGAGCTGCATATTCTTCTGCAACTGACTCAGCTATAATTTGTTTTGTAAGTTCGTTTACTTCTTCACTTCTTGTACTACCTTTTGCCATTGTAAGCAAAGCTTGTGTAACATCTTCAACTTTATTTTCGACATTTAACACTACTCTGTCTTTACCAGTTATCTCATCTTTTACAATTTCTGTTTCTATATCAAATATATTTATAACTGTTTTAGAGTTTGGACTTATTACAACATTTATTCCTCCTAAGCTCTCTGCGACTATACTATACTCACCTTCTGCATCTAGTGCTAAACTTTGAACTCCCATTAATACTGCAGATCTAGAAATTAATGTTTTCATTGTAACAGATTTTCCTGCACCAGATTTAGCAAATATAACCATATTATAGTTTGTAAGTGAACTATGAAAATTGTCGAAAAGAATTGGCACTCCTGTTTGTTTGTTAATTCCTAATGGTACTCCTGTAGGATGTCCAACTTCAGAAGTAGTGAATGGAAATACTGTTCCCATTGATCTTCTGTCAAATGTATGAGTCTTTTTAATTTTATCATCCATTAAAGGTAGATTAGATTTAAAAGCTTCTTCTTGCATTCCCCAAGCACTCTTAATGCCTACTAATGATTTAGACATTTCAGTTGATAGCAATTTTGTAAATCTATCTAAATCTTCTAAGTTATATGCAAATAGAGTTGTAATTACAGATGCATCATATAATTTATTATATCCAGCTGCAATCTCATCTCTTAGTTGTTCAGCTTCTAATCTTTTTTGTGTCAAATCGCTTTCTCTATTTATATTTCCTCTATCTGCAGCCACAATTCTTTCTGTCTCAATTTCATTTATTACTCTGTTTAATTCATTTTGTGATCTAGATTCAGGAATTGGATTTATATATATTGAAGTATTAATATCTCCAAATAAATACATATCTCTAAATAATTCTGGGAAAGTAC
>CAMMDS010000008.1 GCA_946495655.1 uncultured Clostridium sp. | reverse complement strand
TTATTTTATACTGTTGCAGTATAGAGTAATTTTCTTTTTTATGCTATAATCATCTTGACAAATTACAATTTGTAAAGGAGCAAAAATGATAATAAATACAGGTTGTAGAACAGATATACCAGCATTTTATTCAAAATGGTTAATGAACAGAATCAGAGAAGGATATGTATTGGTTAGAAATCCATATAATCCATTAAATGTAACAAAATATAGTTTATCACCAGATGTTGTTGACTGCTTAGCATTTTGTACTAAAAATCCAGAGCCAATGCTAAAATATTTAGATGAATTAGATAAATATAAACAGTATTGGTTTGTAACAATAACACCTTATGGAAAAGATATAGAACCAAATGTTCCAAATAAGAGAAAAGTAATAGAGAGCTTTAAAAAATTATCAAATTATATTGGAGCTAATGCAATAGGGTGGAGATACGATCCAATATTTATTGGCAATGGTTTCAATGTAGAAAAACATATTGAATGTTTTGAAAAAATGGCAAAAGAACTAAAAGGGTACACACATGACTGTACCATAAGTTTTTTAGATTTATATGAAAAAGTTAAGCGTAATGCACCTGACATAAAGCCTCCAACAAAAGAAGAACAAATTGAAATAGCGAAAGCATTTAGCAAAATAGGAAAAGAAAATGATATGATAATACACAGTTGTTGCGAGAAAACATATCTTGCAGAATATGGACTAGATATTAGTGGATGCATGAGTAAAGAAATAGTGGAAAAGGCAATAGAGTATTCATTGAATCCACCGAAAGTAAACAATCTAAGAGAAGACTGTAATTGCTTAATGGGGAATGATATTGGTGCATATAATACATGTGGTCATCTATGTAAATATTGTTATGCTAATTATAATAAGGAATTAGTATTGGAAAATATGAGAAAACATAATGAGAATTCTCCTTTTCTAATCGGTGAAGCAAGTAAAGAGGACAAAATCACTGAGGCCAAACAAAAGAGCTGGAAAATAGTAAATGAGCAAATAAGTTTTTTGTAATATAGCAAAATAGCAGATTTAATTCTGCTATTTTTGCTTTATGCGATATTCATTTACCCATTTAACCATAGAATCTAAAGTAGGCTTTAAACTAAGACCAGTTTCGGTTAATGAATATTCTACACGTGGAGGAACTTCTGCATATACTTTTCTTTTTACTAATCCAGAAGCTTCCATTTGTCTCAAATTATTTGTTAATACTTTTTGTGTTATTCCTGTAACGGATTTTCTTAGTTCTCCAAATCTTTTCGTTCCTGTAAGCAAATCTCTAATAATTAGTACTTTCCATTTCTCTCCAATTAGCCCTATTGTTATTTCTACAGGACATGCAGGTAAATCTTTTTTCATATGCGTACCTCCAATTTCTTACATAAATAAATTATTGCTAAAAATAAGAGAAGCATTATACATTTTTCTTTTTGTTTCCGTTCCCCCAACATCGAACAAACTGTATCAGCTTCGCTTAACAGTTTGTATCTTGTCGGTCCCCACCTTAAGAACTTCATCAAAAAGAAAAAATCTATAATGCTTCTCTAAAGAGATAGTTCCAATAAACGTAACAATCTAAATAAAGTATAACAAAAACAGATAAAAAAGTAAACAGTAAACCTAAGTAAAATCAATAATAGTATAAAAAAGGATATAATTTAATATTATCAAGCCATTATGTTCCAGAAACATTAAAAGATGTAGAAACAAAAATTGATTATTTAGAGAATACTAAAGTTATTGCTAAAGAAAGTAAAGATAGTAATGAATTTAAGGAAAAAGTAAAAGCAAAATATCCAAAATATAGTGGACTTAATTATTTAGACATGACAGCAGGATATTTCTTCCCACAAGCATAGATATGTGAAAATAGAATATTAAATATATAAGGATTGCGTAGATGCAGTCCTTTATCATTGTATAGTAAATAAATTTTTGAAAAAACTATATAATTACTATTGACTTAGAGTTAACTTTAAATGATATAAAAATAGATAATGATATAAAGGAGGTTAAAATTATGAGCTTAACAATAAATATATACTATACAGGAGAAAATGGAGCAGCAAAGAAATTTGCAGAAGAAATGGTATCAACCGGGGTTGTCGATAGAGTAAGAAAAGAGCCAGGAAATAAAAAATATGAATATTTCTTTCCGATGGATGACAAAGAAACAGTGTTATTAATAGATAGATGGGAAAGTGAGGAGGCATTAGATGCACACCATAAATCTCCAATGATGAAAGAAATAGCACAGCTTAGAGATAAGTATAAGCTTCATATGAGAGTAGAGCAGTTTGTGGAAAAACAATGAAAAGCTTGCTAGTTCAAAAATTGCCAAAAACTGTTTAAACTTTTAGTTAAAACGCTTAGAACTTATTTGAACTTCCATAAGAGTGATTTTACTGTTATAATTCAAATAAATTAAAAAAGGAGAGGAAATTTATGAACAAAAAAGTTATAGTTTTAATAGTTATTATTATTTTATTAGTAATAATAGGGGTAGTTTATTTTATGAATCAAAATAGCACACAAAACACTAATAATAATCAAGAAAGTTTATCTCAGACAGAAACTAATACTGAATCAAATAATGAAACAAATAGTAATGAAGTAGCAATAGGAGGAACAAATGAAGTAAGTAGTAACACAACATCAGATGAAAATAATACAGAAACAGAAGGCGGAAAAACATTAGTTGTATATTATTCAGCACAAGGTCATACACAAGAAGTAGCACAAAAAATAGCAAATAATTTAGGAGCAGATATATTCCAAATTGTTCCAGTAAATGAATATTCATCTGCAGACTTAGACTGGACAGATGATAACTCAAGAGTATCAAGAGAGCATGATGATGAATCATTAAGAAATGTAGAACTAGTTTCTACTACAGTAGATAATTGGGACGAATATGATACTGTAATAGTTGGATATCCAATTTGGTGGGGAATTGCAGCATGGCCAGTAGATACATTTGTTAAGGCAAATGATTTCACAGGAAAAACAGTTATTCCATTCTGTACATCATCTTCATCAGGACTAGGTCAAAGTGGAGAATTACTTGCTGAAGAAGCAGGTACAGGTAATTGGCTAGAAGGACAACGTTTTAGATCAAATCCATCAGATTCTGATATAAATGCTTGGACTGATAGCTTACAATAAAATAAACAGTGCTAATTGTAGCATAAACAATTAGCACAAACAAAAACACATCCCCTTTTATTACGTGAGTAACAAGGTTCCGGGGTACCCGACCGTAATCTTTGATTACGATGTCGGGTCGGGTTCTTATTTGAAAAATTACTTTATACAAATGTATAGAGTAATTTTTCTTTTTATGGTATTATATTATCAAATATTAATAGAAAGTGGAGATAAAAAATGCATAGTGTTAAAAAATATTATAATATAATAACTTTATGTGGTTCAATTAAATTTAAAGATGAATTTATGAAAGTTCAAGAAAAGCTTACTTTGGATGGCAATATTGTTTTTACACCTAACTTTTTTAATAATATAAAAAAGGAAGAAATAGATGATAAAACTAAAAAGATGTTAGATGATATGCATAAACAAAAAATAGATATTTCGGACGAAATTTATGTAATTAATAAGGGAGAATATATTGGAGAAAGTACGAAAGCAGAAATTGAATATGCCAAAACAAAAGGTAAGAAGATTTGTTATTTAGAAAGTATCAAATAGTGATTTGTAGAGGAAATTTATTTATGGATAATCTTATTGAGATCTTATTAGATTTAATAGTTAGTGGAAATATAGAAATGTTACCTAACCAAAAAGTTCCTAAATGGATAAGAATTATAATTTCTTTAATACTTATAAGTATAATATTGGGAATAATAATATTGGGAATTGTATTATTGAAAGAATCTTTATTAGGTGGAATACTTATAATTATTGTTGGAGCATTTTTATTGATTGGAATAATAATTAAAGTAAAATATATGAAATAACAAATTACAATTTTGAAATTTATAAAAGTAGTAATTTGTAGAGGTGAACTTATATTGAAAATAGAAAAATTAGGTTATAAATTTGATCCTCCTAATTACACTAAAATAAGTTGTGAAGTAATTGGAATGAAAGAGTATATAATTACTATATATCATTTGAAAAATTTGGCTTGTGCCATATATGAATTTAAAGAAGAAATTGGTACTGAAGAATATTTTAAAAAATGGAGTGAGGAATATAAAGAAGTATTAAAATCAACATATGAGGAGATTCCAAATAAAAGATACAAAAAATGTGAGCAAAATGTTGTAAATAATGGATATTACTGTGTAATAATAAAAAGAGAGAACTTAGTATTATCTTATGAATAATTACTATAATTTTGTAATAACAATTATATATTTTTCTCTATATATAAGTTTATATCATCATGTAAGAAACTGGAAAATGGCATATAATGTTTATATTAAAAATGTCAACTTATTGATAAAAGCCAAAGAAAAAGATAAGAAGAAAAGAAATAAAAGCAAACAATGAAGATATAGCAGATGAAGAAATAGATTCTTTAATGAAAGAAGCGAAGAAGCTATCTTCTTTAAAATGAATGCAATAAGTAGAAAAGGTATTAAAATTGTGTACGTAGAAAATAAAGATAATTATCAGGAGTATTTTTAGTTTCTACTATAATTTTTACAATTGTTTTTGTAAAACACCAACAAAAAGCACACAAAAATGTGTCTAAATAGTAGGAAGGAAAAAGGTGGTAAGAATGAAAAAGGGGATAAAGATATTACTTATTATATTAGGAGTAATAATAATTTTAGGATTAATATTTTTTGTAGTTGATTATAGTAGAGTACAAAGACAAGAAAAACCAATATTTTGTATTCATAATCCGGCAGGAACTATTATGGATGGTGGAACAGTAGAATATTTTGGACTTGGATACAAGGTTATTGACTTTAATATGCTAAATGGATATGACGAAATTAAAATTGGATCTTGGTTTATGAAATATGAAGATTTTGAAAATGAATATAATAAATATACAGAAGAATTATCAAATACAAAAGTAATAGTAAAAGGTTATAATAATATACCAAGTATCACAATAACAAGTGATGATGCAATTGCAATAAAACGAATTTTAAATGGATTTACATATGACGGAGAATTGTGGAATGGAATTTATAGTTATGAAATTATAATAAATGATGAAGAGCATTTTATGGTAAAGCAAGATTGCAATGCAATTGAAAAAGGGGATAAACAAGCAGATATAACAGAGGTAGAACTAAAATCTATTGAAGACATTATAGAAAATAATATAGATGAACAAAAATTATTAGACGAAATACCACAAGAATATCCAATTCAACAAGCCATAAAAGATGGTTGTGTAGTAATATCATACAATGCAGTATTTAATAAGAGTAAATTAGATTCATTTATTACAAATACAAATTCGAATAACGAAAATAGGCAATCAGACTTCATAAGAGTTGTAAAATATACAAATGAGGGAGATCCAATTATTACAGATTTGGAATATAAAGAAGATTATGGATATATATTAACTTATGATAACACTAGAGATGCGTTTGGAGCAGATACAAAAGTAACAACTTATGATGATATTCCAAGTAGTATTTATACAATAGATTTGATAGAAGATAATAATTTAATCAATATAGGATTAGTGTTACAAGGAGTTATAGATTATGATTCAAACACAAAAGAATACAAGCCATTACTTGTAGCAAGTTACTCAAAAGATTCTACAACTTATGATACAGCACCATCATTTATAGGTGAAGTTACTGATGTAAAGAACGATATACTTTTAATGAAATCGGAAGATAAAAAAATTGGAGATGCGGTTTGGGTTAGTGTAGAGGACACATCAAAATATATGGTAGGAGATAGAGTAGAAGTATTTTATACAGGAATGATACTTGAAACATATCCTTGTCAAATCTATGAAATAGATGTAATAAAAATAGATGAATAAAATTCATTTAACAAATTACTTTAGACGAAAGTATGGAGTAATTTGTTTTTTTATGATAATATAAATAGAAATAGTAATTTGTAAGGGGATAATGATGGGCATTATTTTATTTTTAGAATTAATTCTAGCAATATTCATGCCATATATAATGTGTGCGATAATAGCAGCCATAATAATATCGCTAATAACAACGGAGAAGATAAAAAGCAAGAAATTTAAAATCTTAATAATTATAAGTATTATACTTTGTGTATGTATAATATTGTTCAATATTAAAGATGAAAGACCTGATGATTTATGTGCAGAGATGAATGAAATTAATGATAATCAAAGTCTTATAGGATTGACGAAAGAGCAAGTTGTTGAATTATTAGGAGAACCAATGGACAAATATGATGGAAAGGAAGATAACGAAGTATATAGATACGATGCGGGAAGTATGGATAGAGGATTATTTTTCTTTAATAAGGCTATTATTTTCGATAGTTCTTATGGGTGTTGGCTTAATGTAATTTTTGATGAAAACGATAAAGTAAAACATACTACAATAAAATATTTTGGTTAAAAGTGAATAGACAAATTTTTTAGGAGTGCCAAAAATGGAAGAAGTATATAATTTATTAAAAAATAGAAAAATAGATTTTCAAAAATTGATAGAATATGGCTTTGTAAAAAAAGAAAATCAATATGAATATAAAGAGGTATTAATTGAAAATGAATATGAAATAATACTTGTTTTTGATGAAAAAGGCAAATTAGACTTTAAAGTGATAGATTTAATATCTAATGATGAATACTGCTTTATTAATGGTTTCAAAGAATAAACTTGGTTTAAATAGTGATGAAATAGTGGATATTATAGATTTGAAAATGTTACCAGAGAATATAGAAGAAATAGTAGATAATGAAAAATATTTTTTTGGTTATCACATGAATAAAAAACACTGGATTACTATTATTCTTGATGGAAGTGTGGAGATAGAAAAAATATATGAACTTATTGATATAAGTTATAATCTTTAATAGTAATAAATGATAGTATGATGAGAATATTAATATGTTAATAAATGATTTAAATTAATATTTAATTTTAGAATAAATCACGAAATTCTATAAATAATAGTATAATAATATTGACAAAAAGTAATACAATGTAGTACAATAATAACAGAGAGGAGTTGAGCAATATGACTATTTCAGTAAGATTAAGTGATAAAGATACAGAGTTAATAAAAGCATATGCAGAAATGAACAATATTTCATTATCAGATTTAATTAGAAATGCTGTATTAGAAAAAATAGAAGATGAATATGATTTAGAATGCTACAATAAAGCTATTAAAGAATTCAACAAAAATCCTAAAAAATATACAATGAAAGAGATAAAAGAGGAGTTGGGATTATAGTGAAATATAAAGTAGTATTTACCGAAAGAGCAAAAAAACAGTTAAAAAAAATGGATAAGCGTATCTCAGCTCTAATAATTGGTTGGTTGGAAAAAAATATAGAAGGATGTGAAAATCCTAGAATACATGGAAAGGGTTTAGTAGAGAGTAGAGCTGGTCAATGGAGATATCGCATAGGTGATTATAGAGTAATATGTGAGATACAAGATAAAGAAATTATTGTTTTAGTCCTAGATGTAGGACATAGAAGAGATATATATGATAAATAAAAATATTGATTTTTACTTGAGAATAGGATAAAATATTAACAATTCAATTTAGTTGTGTTTTAAAAAGAAATCAAAGTAGAATTTTATAGTAACTAATAGAGAGATAATGAATGGTGGAAATTATCAGTATATAAAATTTGAATTACACTTCTTATAATAACTAACGTATAGCTACGATAAGCATAAATGAGGCAATATTTAATATTGTGAATAAAGGTGGTACAACGGAGCCAATTCGTCCTTTAATGGATGAATTGGCTTTTATGTATTTGATTAATAAAAAGCAAAATAATATCTATTTGTTTGAAATTTTAAGGAGGTGATGCTATGACCCAGTGGTTTATAATGAAAACAATAATCGATGGGTTTTTCTACGAAAATTCATATTTTATGAAACAAGAAAGAGATTTAGTTTAGAAAGAAAGGGAAAAATATGAATAATAATTTAGAAATAATAAAAAGAAAAGCAGTGCAAATCTTTTCAGAAGAAGATTTAGATAGAAAAATGAATAGTGGAAGAAAACTAACAATTAAGTTAGGAGCAGATCCATCAAGACCAGATTTACACATAGGTCATAGTGTAGTTTTAAGAGTATTAAAACAATTTCAAGATATGGGACATGAAGTGGTTTTTGTTGTTGGGGATTTTACAGGAATGATTGGAGATCCATCTGGTAAAAACAAAACAAGGCCAGCATTAACATTTGAACAAACTAGAAAATCAGCAGAAACATATCTAGAGCAAGCAACAAAAATATTAGATAAAAATAAAACAAGGATAGCATTTAATTCTGAATGGTTATCTAAAATGAATTTTGAAGATGTGATAAAGTTAACAAGTAAATATACTGTAGCAAGGATTATGGAGAGAGATGATTTCAAAAATAGATTTGAAAATAATTTACCTCTTTCTATGCATGAATTATTGTATCCTTTAATGCAAGGATATGATTCTGTAGAATTAAAAACAGATATAGAGATAGGAGGAACAGACCAAACCTTTAATTTGCTAGTTGGTAGAGAATTACAAAAAGATTATGGACAAGAGAGCCAAGTTGTAATGACATTTCCATTGTTAGTTGGTTTAGATGGTAAAGAAAAAATGAGTAAATCTTTAGATAATTATATAGGGCTTACTGATTCACCATTTGAAAAGTTTGAAAAAAGCATGAAAATACCAGATGATGTTTTAAGACAATATTTTGAACTTGCAACTGATTTATCAACTAATGAAATTGATGAAATAATGAGTGGAGATATACGAGAAGCACATATGACATTTGCAAAAGAATTGCTAAAAATGTATGATAATGTAAATGAATTTGAAAATGTAAAAGAAAGGTATATGAATATTGCAAAAGGAGAAATACCGGAGAATGTGGAAGAGATAAAAGTGAATGAAAAAGAAATTGCTATTTGTGATTTACTAGTAAAAATTGGCTTTGCAAGCTCTAAAAGTGAAGCAAAAAGAATGATTTTAGGCAATGGTGTGAAAATAGATGGAGAAGTTATTAACAACATAAATCAAGTAATAAAAATTCATGAAGGAAAAATAGTACAGTTTGGAAAAAATAGGTTTAAAAAAATAATTAATTAATAGCTTTAAATAAATATCTGAAAGGTAAAATAAGAATTATTTATTACTTTCAGATATTTTATTATTATAAAACAATTAAGTATAAACAATAAAAAATAATAAAAACAATAAATTTAGAAAACTGCTTTCCTTTTCTTGAAACATATGGTAATATATCTGAGGCATGATTATAATATAATAAAGTAAAAATGAAAGGGGATAAAAATGGGACTAAAATTAGAAAATGTTTCAAAAACGTTTGTTGGAAAACAAGCAGTAGATAACATTTCTTTTGAAGTGGATAAACCAGGAGTATTTGGCTTACTTGGAACAAATGGTGCTGGCAAAACTACGACTATTAGAATGTTATTAGGAATTATAAAAAAAGATACTGGAGAAATTACTTGGAATGGAAAACAAGTAGAAAGAAAAACAGTTAACTTTGGATATTTACCAGAAGAAAGGGGTGTATATCCAAAAACAAAAATACAAGACCAATTAATGTATTTTGCAAATCTAAAAGGAATGAATAAAACAGATGCAAATGAAGCAATAAATAAATGGGCAAAAGTTTTGAAAGTAGAAGAGTATTTACCTATGCCAGCAGAGAAATTATCAAAAGGTAATCAACAGAAGATTCAGTTCATGACAGCAATTATTCATGATCCAGAACTAATAGTGCTAGACGAACCATTTAGTGGATTAGACCCAGTAAATACAGAAATCTTGAAAAATGTTATTATAGAATTAGTAAATCAAGGTAAATACATTATCATGTCAAGTCATCAAATGGCCTCTATTGAAGAATTTTGTACAGATATATTAATATTAAATAAAGGAAAAACAGTACTTAAAGGAAATTTAAAAGAAATAAAAGAAGGATATAAAGCTAATAAATTAGAAATAGTAACTGATAAAAATATAGATGGATACATTAATGAATTGGATATGGATATTGAATTTTCTAAAAATAATGAATATTCTATTAAAATAGATTCTGAGGAAAAAGCTCACCAGTTATTAGAGAAAATAATCGCAAATAAAATATTGGTAAATAAATTCGAAATCAAGAAACCAACATTGAATGATATTTTTATAGAAAAGGTGGGTGAATAAAGATGAAGAATTTAAAAACAGTAATAGCATTTACAATAAAAGATATGGTAAAAAGAAAGTCATTCATAATATCAACATTAATTATTATATTAATTATCATATTAGGATTTAATATACAAAATATAATGAATTTATTTACAGATGATTCATCTAGTGGTAGTAATGAAAAATTATTAATTGTTGACAGTACAAATCTTTTTGAAGGCAGCTTAGATACACTAAATAACATGGATTTGGGTTATGAAGTTGAGACTACAAATGAGAACTTAACATTTGAAGATGTAAAAGAGAAAATTGATAATGAGGAAATAGATCAAGCAATAATAATAGAAGAAAATGAAGGAACATATAAATTAAGATATATAGTAAAAGATATGACAATGATGGATAGTATGCCTCAAAGCTTAATGGAAGGAATCAATACAATTTATACAAATTTACAAATATCAAAACTTGGATTAACAGAAGAACAACTGCAGAGTTTGACACCAAATTTTGAATATAGTATAGAACAAACAGAAGAGAGAAAGGTTACTGGAAATGTTTTTGCAATGATGATATTATCTCTAGTATTATTCTATGCAATTTATTTCTGTGCATATCAAGTATCTAGTTCTATTACAACAGAGAAAACTTCTAAAATAATGGAGACATTGGTAACTTCTACATCTCCAAAGACTATTGTATTAGGAAAAACAATTGGCATTGGATTGGTAGGATTAATACAAGTATGTGTATTTGTTGCGATAGCATTAATATCTGCTAAACTATTTTTACAACCAGGTACATTAGAATCTATTCTAGATATGTCGCAAATGACACCATATCTAGCAATTATAACTATTGTTTACTTTATATTAGGATATAGCACTTATGCACTATTATATGCGTTAACAGGTTCAACTGTTGGGAAACCTGAAGATATACAATCAGCGAATACTCCTGTTGCAATACTTGCTGTAATCGGATTTTATTTATCATATTTTACAATGATGAATCCGACTAGTGATTTAAATTTATTTGCAGCATTATTCCCAATTTCATCTCCTTTCTGTATGCCTTTTAGAGTAATGATGGGCATTGCAAGCGGAGGAGAAGTCGCTATTTCTTTAGCAATTTTAATAGTAACAATATTAATTATTGCAAAAGTTGCAATAAAAATATATTCTAATGCAATATTAAATTATGGAACAAAAATGAGCTTAAAAGATATGATTAAAATTTACAGAGATAAAAATAATTAATATACAATTCAGTCAAGGCATTAGAGCTTTGGCTGAATTTGTTTAATATAGAAAATGATAGTATAGGAATTGGTAGAATAGATAAAATTGAAGATAACTATTGACTTAGAGTTAACTTTAAGTGATATAAATATAATAAAATCGTCCTAATTACTTGTACTTGGTGGTATGGAATAAGCCCTGTAATGAAAAAGTTTTTAAAAGATTATGATTTATCTGGAAAAGACATTATTGTGGCAGCTTCAAATGCTGGATGGATAGGACATTGTTTTAATGACTATAAAACTCTATTACCAAACTCTAATATTAAGGGTGAACTTGATTTACTATTTTCAGCAAATGAAAATGAAAGAGATAAAATGTTAACTACACAAGAAGAAGTGGATGAGTGGGTAGAAAAGTTATAGTATAATTTAAGAGAGAAGAGATAAACATATAAGCTCTTTTCTTTTTTGCTAATTTGTGTGAAAGAAAATAAGTTTAAACTTTTAGTTAATACAGCGATAACATATTTGATATTCCATATAGTCATTAGAATTGCTATAATAAATATGGTTAATTATAGTTACTAAAGAGCTTTAATAACCAAAATAAAGAACATGTTTTAGGAGATGACGAGATTATGAAAAAATGGATAATAACAATTTTAGTAATCATTATTTTAATAGAAATTCTAGTTACGGTATATGTTTTAAATCAAAATAATTCAGGAGAAGAAGAAAACAACTATAACATAACAAGTAGTAATATAGAGACTTCAAGCAACACAGAAGCTACAAATGAAACAAATAATGCGGAGAACGCTTTAGAAACAGAAAATAATATGGCAGAAGAAAGAGAAACTGAAGAAATAACCGAGAAAGGAACTCTTGAAATCGGTACAACAGAACAAAGAGGTTTTATTATTGATAATATATAGCACTAGTAGAATACTTCTTAAATAATTATAATATAGATGAATCAAGAGTATATATCAGTGGTGCTTCTGGTGGTGGTGAAACTTTATCTATTGTATTAGGAAAAAGACCAGAATTATTTACAGCAGCATTATTTATTAGTAGTCAATGGGACGGCGACTTAAATGTATTAGCAAATGCACAAACACCATTATATATAGTTATCGGAGAAAACGATAGTTACTATGGCTCTACAAGAGCAATAAATGCATATAACAGATTACATGAAATTTATGAAGAACAGGGATTAAGTAATGAACAAATAGATGAAATATTAGTGTTAGACGTAAAAGAACACGAATATTTTTCTTCACAAGGTGTTTCAGATGAACATGCAGGACTTGGACTTTTTGCTTATGATGAAGATGTAATGAGTTGGGTATTTAATAAAAGAAAATAATAAGAATAGAGTTGATGAATTGCTAACTCAAAAAAGAATGTACTTGAAAATAGGATAAAGACAACTATAATTTATTGAGTGAATACAAGCTTTAAATAGAATTATTTTATGCAATTTTGTATAGAATAATTTGTATTTTTATGATATGATAAAAACATGAAAACGAACCAATTAGAAAAAATAAATAATTTAATAAAAAACGTAAAACAAGTAATAAAATCTATACCAATACGAATCAAAGTAGCTTCTGTAATTCTATTAATTATTTTGATTGCTATAATCACAATTTCTATAATAGTAACAGAAGAAAACAAGCAAAAATATGAAATTTATGACGGAACAAATTTGGATGAAGATAAATATCCAGGATATAAGGAATTAATAGATGAATTACAAGCAAATCATCCGAATTGGACATTTACTTTATTATATACAAAGCTAGATTGGGAAGAAGTAATTGCAAATGAAGGGCATTCTGATACAAGAACATCTCCTTTAAACTTGATTCCAGATTCATCGAAATATCCAGAAGACTGGAGATGTAGTGTTTGTGGAGATAAAACATATGATAATGGAACATGGCTATGTGCATCTGATAAAGCGATTAGACACCAAATGGATTCAAGAAACTTACTAAATGAAGATAACATATTTCAATTCCTGGAATTAAAATTTACAGAGGGAGCTCAAACAGTAAATGGGATAAAATCACTTACAGAAGATTCTTTCCTAGAAGGAGATAGTATTGCTGAGGCATTAATACAAGCAGGAAGAAATGCAAATGTAGATGCATATTTTATTACTTCGAGATTAATACAAGAACAAGGTAGAAGCGGAACTACTTTATCAAGAGGATATGAGTATAACGGGATGATAGTATATAATCCATTTAACATTAATGCAACAGGAAATTCTAGTGAAGAAATTTTGCAAAATGCAGCAGAATATGCATATGAGCAAGGTTGGGATTCTCTAGAAAAAGCTTTAATAGGAGGAGTAAATTTTGTAAGAAGTGGATATATAGATGTAGGACAAAACACCTTATACTTACAAAAATTTGATGTTATAGGTCAAGACGGAGAATTATATTCACACCAATACATGCAAAATTTATTAGCTCCTGAATCAGAAGCAAGTAATATGAAATCAATATATGAAGCTTCTGATACTGTAGATGCAAACTTAAACTTTATTATTCCATTATATGAAAATATGCCAGAAGAAGTTTCGAAATAGTAGGAGGAAAAATGTCAGTAATTAATGTAAAGAATTTAACATTTAGATATGATGGAAGTCTAAATAATGTATTTGAGAATGTGTCATTTAATATTGATACAGATTGGAAACTAGGTTTAATTGGTAGAAACGGAAGAGGTAAAACTACATTTTTAAAGCTATTACTAGGCGAATATGAATATAAAGGAACGATAACAAAAAGTGTAGAATTTGATTATTTTCCTTTTGAAGTGAAAGACAAAGAAAGAATGGCAATAGAAATTGTAAATGAAATTGCACCA
This sequence comes from uncultured Clostridium sp., assembly GCA_946495655.1. Lineage (GTDB taxonomy): Bacteria > Bacillota > Clostridia > TANB77 > CAG-508 > CALXVA01. The sequence goes on along the minus strand of CAMMDS010000008.1, from coordinate 41,944 downwards.
AATGTAGAAGATTGGCAAATTATTAAAGAATTAAATTTACTAAATTCAGATGCAGAAATACTTTATCGAAATTTTAATTTATTAAGTGGTGGAGAACAAATTAAAATTCTTTTAATAAGCTTATTTTTAAAAGGAAATAATTTTTTACTTATTGATGAGCCAACAAATCATTTAGATATTGAGACGAGAAACAATTTAGTAGAATATTTGAATAAGAAAAAAGGATTTATTCTAGTATCACATGATAGAAACTTTTTAGATAAAGTAGTTGACCATATAATTTCTATTAATAATACAAATATAGATATTCAAAAAGGTAATTTTTCAACCTGGCAAGAAAATAAAGATAGACAAGATAATTTCGAATTAACACAAAATGAAAAACTAAGAAAAGATATAAATAGATTAGAAATTGCATCAAGAAATACTGCAAATTGGTCGGACAAAGTAGAAAAGTCAAAATACAATACTACAAATTCTGGCTCTAGTGTAGATAGAGGATATATAGGACATCAGTCTGCTAAAATGATGAAACGTTCTAAAGTAATGGAACAAAGAATAGAAAAAGCAATTGAAGAAAAATCTAGTTTATTAAATAATGTGGACAGAAGCGATAGCTTAAAAATAATCCCATTAGAGAGTAGAAAAAATCCATTAATCATAGCAGATGGATTGCAAATAAAATATAATGATAAACCTATATTCGATAAAATCTCATTTGAAGTAAATAATGGAGATAGAATAGCTATAGTTGGAAAAAATGGTATTGGGAAATCAAGTATACTAAAATTAATTTTAGGAGAAAATATATCATATAATGGGACTTTAAAAGTAGCAAATGATTTGAAAATATCTTATGTATCACAAAGTACAGAGCATTTAAAAGGAAACCTTAAAGAGTTTTCAAAGCAAAATAATGTAGAAGAAAGTATTTTTAAAGCAATGTTAGTAAAAATGGGATTGGCAAATTCTGAATTTGAGAAAGATATAAAACAAATGAGCGAAGGACAGAAAAAGAAAATTTTGTTAGCAAAGAGTATATCAGAACAAGCAAATCTTTACATCTGGGATGAACCATTAAATTATATTGATATTTTAACAAGAATACAAATTGAAGAAGCTATTTTAAAGTATAAACCAACTGTTATTTTTGTAGAACATGATGAAACATTTATAGAAAAAATTGCCACAAAAGTTATACAATTAAATAGATGATAGATAAAAAGACTAGAATAAAAAAAGAAAGTAATTAAATTGATAATTACTTTTTGTTATGATAATATAGATTTATAAATTGCTATTAATTTTGTAATCATATAAAGTTATTGAAAGGAGAATGCAAAAATGTTAGAAGGTATAGAAGTTTTATGTCATAGTAGTATTAGATTTAATAAAGAAAAAATAATCTATTTTGATCCATTTAGAATAGAAAAGAATTACAATGATGCAGATATGATTTTTATTACACATGACCATTATGATCATTATTCAGAAAAGGATATAGATAAAGTGAAAAAGAGTGATACTGTTATTGTAGTACCAGAGGATTTAATTATTAAACTACTAAAAAAGGGTTTCAAAAAAGAAAATATTATTACTGTAAAACCAAATGAGAGATACGAAATGAAGAATATGAAATTTGAAACAATACCAGCGTATAATACTAATAAGCAATTTCATCCAAAAGAAAATGAATGGATTGGATATTTGATTGAAATTGATGGAATTACTTATTATATTGCAGGAGATACAGATATAACAGAAGAAAATAAGAAGATTAAATGTGATGTAGCATTTGTACCAGTTGGTGGAACTTTCACAATGGATTATAAAGAAGCGGCAAAATTAATTAATGAAATAAAACCAAAAGTAGCAGTACCAACTCATTATGGAAGTATAGTAGGTTCAAAAGAAGATGGAGCTAACTTTTCAGAGTTAGTAAATTCAGAGATAAAAGTAGAAATTTTTATAAAATAAGAAAATATGAAGAGCATTTTCTGCTCTTATTTTTCTGTCTAAGAGTTAAAAAAATTTGTAACAAAATAGCAGCAAATGATACTAAATAAGTGAAAGGAGGAAAATGTTATGCAGGATATAGAAGAAATATATAGCAAATATGGTGAAATTGTTTATAAATATGTATTCTGCTTAACTGGGAACGAGGATACAACAGAAGAAATTGTTCAAGAAACTTTTTTAGTAGCTGTTAAAGATATAAATAAGTTCAGAGGTGAGTGCAAAATATCAACTTGGCTATGTCAAATTAGCAAATATATTTGGTATAAAAAACTTAAAAAAGAAAAAACAAAAAGAGAGATATCTCTTAATACATTACAAGATTCACTATTTATAGAAGACTCGATAGAAGAGAACTTTTATGATAAAGAAAATAAAATACAATTATTTAAAAAATTACAAAAACTTGATGAAGATACTAGAAATGTAATGTATTTAAGAATATTCGGTAATTTTGAATATAGTGAAATAGCTGAAATCATGAGTAAAACATCTAATTGGGCAAGAGTTGTGTTCTTTCGTGGTAAGCAAAAATTAAAGGAGGAATTGGATAAATGAAAAATGAGTGTGATATTGTTAAAGATTTGCTATTTAGTTACAATGATGGTGTTTTAAGCACTACATCTAAAGAGTTCGTTGAGGAACATTTAAAAACTTGTGAAAGTTGTAATAATACATTAAAAGAGATAAAGCAAGAAAATAGTGAAATAAATCAAGAAAAAGAAATTGATGCTTTAAAAGGGGTTAGAAAAAAAATAACTAAAAAAAATATAATTATTTCTATTAGTTTAATATTTTTATTAATAATAATTATATTTAATATATTAATATTTGCAAATTATAATAATGTTTCTTCTACAATGACAGTATTATTGCAAGAGAATATAACAGAAGAACAATTAGAAAATATAAAAACTGTAATAACTGAAAATTCTAGTGAAGTAGAGATTAAATACATTTCAAAAGAAGATGAACTACAGGAAATAAAAGAATGGCTTGGAGATGATGCTAACATATTAGATCCATATCAAGATGAAAACAATCCATTTACTGGATCGCTTCAAATAGAAGCAAATACTAATAAAGAAATTCAAACAATAGTAGAAGCTATACAGGATATGCCAGGAATAAAGAATATAAGAACATATCTCAATTGGAATCCGTATGAATTGTTTATATCTCAAGTAATTGCTATAGGTCAGTAGTAACATAGAGATGAATTTAAATATATATGAACAAGGGCTATTAGTAGCTCTTGTTTTAGTTTTAAAAGGGTTATATAAAATGTAGATAAATTTTAAGTTATATGGTATTATAACAATAGATAGTAATTAATATAGGAGTTTTAACATGAATTATTTAGAAAAGGAATTAGAGAAATTATTTGTAGAATGGGAAAGAGAACATAAGAATGATATATTATATGAGTATGATACACCAGGAATTAATGGAAGTTTTATTCCAAAAGAAAATTTTATAAGAGATGGCTTTTGTGTATCTGAAACAATTAAAGAAAATACCGTATTATATATTTCAAAAGAAAGCCACGAATATAATTATGATAGCAATTTAAATGAATTAAAAAAGAAAGAATATACATATTTAAAAGATTGTTTTAGCAATAATAAAAAATCAATCTTTGCTAGAAGAATAAAAATAATGCAAGAAGTGTTAAGTGATATATTAGGAAATGATGTTAACGATATATCTTTTATGAATATTAATAAAAGAGGGGGCTTCGCTTACACTGATATGTCAGTTTTTAATACTTATGCCATGCAATTTAGTGATAATATTATAAGAGAAATTGAAATAATCAATCCTAAAATTATAGTATGTTGTGGAATTGGATTAAAAAGGATTATCAACATGCTATATAAAAAGAGTAATAAGGAATTTGATAAAAATATAATAGAAGTTCATCATCCGTCATTAGTTACAAGCGATGATAAATATAGAAATGACTTTATAAAACAATTAAATAATCAATCAACTGTTAATAAAAATAGCATAATTGCAAGATATAATTGATAGAAAAAATTAATTTAAAGTAGTATAATTAATCTTGAGGTGAAAAAAATGAATTTAGGGAACAATTTATTTCAAGCAAGAAAAAAAGCTGGATTGTCGCAAGAAATGGTTGCAGAAAAATTAGGAGTCAGCAGACAAACAATTTCAAAATGGGAAACAGACGAAACTATACCAGATATTTATCAATCGAAAAAATTAGCTAAACTATATAATGTATCTTTAGATGAACTAATAGAGTTTGATGTGGATTTAAAAGAAATAGAAAAAGCAATAGAAAATACTAATGAGGAAACAGTATCAAAAATCAATTGGACAAATGCATGGAGCAAAAAATATCCTATACTTGCAACATATCCTCAAAAAGTAGACATTGCTAAATATGCAAAAGAAATCAGACAAATGTTAGATAGTTTAATGACAGACTATGGTTATAATAAATTAGATAGTATGTTAGTCTTAAAAGATATATTGTATCACGAGTGGAAAGATGATCAATAATAGAAATTTTTATTTATTATAATGGAGCTGAGTCATATTATTCAAATAGTGGCTTTAGAGGAATACCAAAAATTTAATATTGGTTCATATAGATGTTAATGTAAAAACAAAAACAAGCTTAAAGAAGAATAGTGTAAAAATCTATTCTTCTTTTAAATTATCTGATATAATAATGCTATAAAAAGATAATTGTTAGCTTAAGTTGACAAAGTTCAAAGACTAATTGGTAGTATGCAACCAAAATTTACGCTATAATTTAAACAAGAAAATTTGAAAGGAGAAAATAAAATGACATTAGGAGAGAGATTATTTCAATATAGAAATAGCATTAATATGAGCCAAGAAAAATTAGCAGAAAGAATAGGAGTAACAAGACAAACAATTTCAAAGTGGGAGACAAACCAAAGCACACCGGACTTTGATAAAATAGAACCATTATGTGAAGTTTTTGGAATTACCACAGAAGAACTAATAAGAGGAGAAAAAACAAAAACTATTGAAAACATAAATAACAATCAAGATGACTACACGAAGAAACGTAACAAAAGAAAAGCAATTGTACTAAGCATCAGCATTTTTTTATATTGTATAGCAACTTTTGGATTACCATATATGGTAGAAGTATTGAGGTATGAAGATGCTCACGCAGTTATGATTTGGGCAACCATTTGTACTATTGCAACAGTAATGATTGTATACTTTTTTGTGGCTTATCCAAATAAAGATAAAGCAGATAAAAAAGAGAAAAGAATAAAAGAAGATATTGAAGAACTGGATGATGTAATAGAAGAAATTGAAGAGTTAGATGATGGCAGTATAAAAATAAAAGCAGTTGGTGCAAAAAATAAAACAGAAGCTTTAATAATAGAAATTATTGCAACATTTTTCTTAGTTATTTATTTACTTGTAAGTTTTTTAACAATGGCATGGCACATAACTTGGATTTTATGGGTAATATTTGCTTTGGTGGAACTTATAGTAAAACTTATATTTAGTATTAAAGAAGAAAAAAGCAAGAAAATTACAGTAGAAAAAGGAAGTGATGAGATTGAAAAGTAAAGTAGCAAAAGTAATTTTAATTATCATATTAGTTTTGATAATTATAGCATCATTAAATTTTATGATATTTGCAATTATAAATAAAGATAACGGATTTGATATGAAATTTTCACTAATAACTTTTGGAGACAATACAGAAAAGATATTTGAAAAAGAATATGAGCCAGAAGAATTAGACAAAATTAAAGTAGATGTATCTTCATCAAATGTTTCTATAGAAAAAGCAGATGTAGATAAAATAAAAATTACAGCTTATGGAGATAAAGACGAAATAATAAATGAAACAATTACTGACAAAGAGCTTTCAATAACTAAAAGTAATACAAAAGGATATATATTTGCAATTTTTTATTGGTGTGATGAAAAAATCATAATACAAGTACCAAATGATTATGATAAAGAATTTAATATACATACTTCTAGTGGAGATATAACAGCACAAAATCTAGAAAATAACAATATCAATTTTGAATCTTCTTCCGGTAAAATCGAATGTGGAAATATAAATAATGGAGAATTAAAAAGTTCTTCTGGAGATATTGTTGTAGGCAACGGAAACGAAGTAAAAATACAAGCAAGTTCTGGAAATATAAAAGCAGGTGATTTTAGCAAATTATCTGCAGAAGCATCTTCTGGAGATATTGAAGTGGGAACAATAGGAGAATGTACAGCAAAAACATCATCTGGAAAAATTAATATAAAAGGTGTAGATAGAATAAAAGCAGAGGCTTCTTCAGGCGATATTAGTATAGAAACCATAGAGAATTATTGTGAATTAAAAACAAGTTCTGGAAATATAGACATAAACTCATTAAATATCACAGAAAATTCTAATATAAATGCTAAATCTGGAAATGTTAGGATAAACGAAAAAAATGATATATATATTGAAACAGAAAGCAATTCTGGAGATGCAGAAGTAATGAATAATAACAGAATGGCAGAAATAGTATTAAAAATAACTACAACTTCTGGAAATATTAAGGTAGATTAATTTCTCTAACTTCTCATTACTAGTAGCGTAATCATACTAGATTACAAAAATGTAAGGATATTCTAAGAAAAAATAGTAGAAATTAGAGAGCTTAATTGATATAATATAACAAAGAAAAATACTTTTCACAATATTCATTAGCGAAAGTTAAATAACTATGCAAAGAAATCACACAGAAATTAATTAATGCTTGAAAGGAGAGCAAAAAATGAGTTTATTAGGCAATATTTTATGGTTTATTTTCGGAGGCTTTTTCAGTGGACTTTCCTGGGTTTTATCAGGAGTTATATGGTGCATTACCATTGTAGGAATTCCATATGGAAAGCAATGTTTTAAATTTGCATCTTTGTCATTTGCTCCATTTGGAAAAGAAATCGAGTATGGAGGAGGAGTTCCATCGTTATTTGCAAATGTGATATGGATCATTTTCTTTGGTATTCCAATGGCATTAGAAAACCTATTATTTGGATGCCTATGGTGCATAACCATAGTTGGAATACCATTCGGTTTACAATTCTTCAAAATTGCTAAATTATCATTAGCACCATTTGGGGCAAGAGTTATATAGCAAACTATGATATGTTTTATATAAAACATTAATTTCGAATCTGTGTGATTAGGGAGAGTGGCAATTGCTGCTCTCTCTTTATGTGATAAGAAATAATATATTGAAAACTACTGGATTATTATTAAAAAAATGATATAATAATTGAAATGAAAAATAAAGTTGAAAGGATGAAATAACTTTATGATTTACACAACATATTATAATTCACCTGTTGGAAAAATATTATTAGCAAGTAAAGATAACAAATTAATAGGTTTATGGATAGAAGGACAAAAATATTATTTAGGAAAATTAAAAGAAAAAATATTAGAAAAAGATGACGAAATGATTTTTACAAAGACAAAGAAATGGCTAGATAAATATTTTGATAGAAAAAAACCAAAAATTTCAGAATTAGATTTAGCACCTATCGGTAGTGAGTTTGCTCAAAACGTATGGAAGATATTATGTGAGATTCCTTATGGAAAAGTTACAACTTATGGAGAAATAGCAAAGAAAGTAGCTAAAATAATGAATAAGAATAAAATGTCATCGCAAGCCGTAGGAGGAGCAGTAGGGCATAATCCTATTTCCATTATTATTCCTTGCCATAGAGTAGTAGGATCAAATGGTAACTTAACAGGTTATGCAGGCGGAATAGATAAAAAGATAAAATTATTAGAACATGAAAATGTAGATATGCACAATTTATATATTCCGACTAAAGGAACAGCAATATAAATTGATATATAAAATAAAAGGAGTGGATGTAAATGAGTAATGAAAAAGAATTTAGTACAAAATACACATTGGATTATAAAACATATAAAGAATTTTCTAATGGATATATAGCTACTAAGAAATCAAGTATAATAACATTATTTGTAGTCTTAGCATTGTTAGTTTTATGCATAATTCTTAGAGACTATGAAACAGTAATTACGTTTGGTGTAATATTTTTAATTTTTGCATTTCTAATCAAAGTAACAGGGAGAAACAAGTTACAATATAAACGATATAAAAGTTTGAATAACAATGAAGATTTAGAAACAAATATTAAAATTGGTAAAGAGAAAATAATTTCTACTTCCGAAAAAGGAGATACTGCTAGTTACGAGTTTAGTCAAATAATTGGTATTATAGAAACTAAGAATTTACTTATCCTAAAGCTAGAGTATAATATGGGTATTATAATAAATAAAAATAATTTGGAAGGTGGAACAAAAGAAGAATTAATAGATTATTTGTTTTCTGTGTGTAATAATCTAAAAAAGAAAAAAGTAACAAACTCTAAAAGATGGCTAATTGTAAGAAGAGTAATATTCGTTTTATTTGCTATGGCATTTCTTTTATCAATAGCATTATCCATAATAAATAGTAATCAAATGGATAATTATATAGAATCATTAGAGCAAAGTGGATATGAAATTGAAATACAGGAAAGTGTATATAATGGTAAAAATACGAAACAAGCAACAATTTCTAAGGATTATGAACATACTTGGTGCTATCTATATGAATTTGGAACAGATAATGATGCAAAAAGAAATATGGAATATTGGGCAAATCAAGAAACAGATAATAATATAAAGCCAGAATATATTGTTAAGAGTAGTAGAAATTATCAAAAATATGTGATAGACGATGAAAATCAATATGTTATTTTGATTAGAAAAGATAATTATGTTTTTTATGGGATTGGACATACACAATATAAAGAAGAATTAGATGAAATAGTAAATATTATTGATGAAGAAATGAAATGATTTACAGGAGAAATCTATGATAAGAAAATTTGAAAATAGTGAATTTGTTATTTATCAAAATAAAAAAGGAAATATAATATATAGTTTAGTCTCATTTTTATTTGCTATAATTAGTGCTTTTGGTATATTTATATTTTTTCAAGATATGGATTTAGTGATTCAAATTATTTTAAAAATGATATTGTTTATTGGTATTTTGTTTTTTGGCTATGGAGGTTTTTATTTTCTAAAAAGAATGAAAACAAATAAAGAAATGCTTATCATTAACAAAGAGGGAATAACAGATAATACTTCAGCAATATCTCTTGGATTTATTCCATGGGAGGAAATTGAAGATATATATGTGGATGGAGTTTTAGGTAATAATTTTATTGAATTAAAGATAAAAAATGAAGAAAAGTATCTAAAAAACATTTCATTTATAAAAAAGATGCTCATAAATTCAAATAAAAAAATGGGACATCAAATAGTATGTATTACTTTAAATACAACTAATTATTCAATAAATGAAGTGTTAGAAAAGATAAAAGAATATAGGAGTAAAAACTAAAAAAGAATAAAGAGTAGGAGATTTTAATGTTAATAGTAAGACAAGAAAATAAACATGATTATGAAGAAGTATATAATGTTTTAAAAACTGCTTTTGAAACAGCAGAACATAGTGATGGTAATGAACAGGATTTAGTTGTAGATTTAAGAAAAAGTGATAATTTTATTCCAGAATTATCTCTAGTGGCAGTTAAAGATGACAAAATAGTGGGATACATTTTGTTTACAAAGATCAAAATAGGAAAATATGAAGAACTGGCTTTAGCACCACTTGGAGTATTACCAGAGTATCAAAGGCAAGGTATAGGAAGTGCTCTTATAAAGCAAGGGCATAAAATAGCAAAAAAACTTGGATATCATTATTCTATAGTTTTAGGTAGTGATAAATATTATCCAAGATTTGGATATATTCCAGCTAAAGAATATGGAATACTAGCACCATTTGATGTGCCAGATGAAAACTTTATGGCAATTAAGTTGAATGATACAAATGAGATAATAAAAGGTACAGTTCAGTATGCAAAAGAATTTGGAATATAAATTTTATCAATATTAATGATTATAAAACAACAATAACCACCCATTTCGGAGTGGTTATTATTTAATTTTTAATATATTTATTGACATATTGTTATATAGTGTTATAATATACATATAACAGACAGTAACAGTAAGGAGGTAAATATGAACATTATAATTAGTAATAATAGTAGTATACCGATTTATGAACAAATAGAAACAGCTATAAAACAAGCAATATTTTCTAATGAATTAAAAGAAGATGAAGTGCTGCCATCTGTTAGAACTATGGCAAATGATTTAAAAATTAGTTTCCTGACAGTAAAAAAAGCATATGATGAATTAGAACAAGAAGGTTATATAAAGACAGTTCAAGGAAAAGGAAGTTTTGTTGCTCCTAAGAATTTAGAATTAATTAGAGAAGAAAAATTAAAAGAAATACAAGAGCTTATTGAAAAAATTTATGATATTTCTAAAGTGTCTAATATTTCTGAACAAGAGGTTATGGAGCTTTTTAAAATAATATTCAAGGGGGATTTTTAATATGAAAAATAACATTGAATTACAAAATGTATCAAAAAAATATCAGGGATTTGAACTAAGAAATATTAGTTTTAATGTACTAGAAGGTTGTATAGTTGGTTTAATTGGAGAAAATGGAGCGGGTAAAACTACAACAATTAAATGCATATTAAATACAGTAAATTCAGAAGGACAGATTAAATTGTTAGGAAAAGATAGTAAACAAAATGAAAAAGAAATAAAAGAGCAAATAGGAGTAGTATTAGATGATAGCTTTTTATCAGAATATTTAACTGCTAAGCAAATAAGCTCTATAATGAAAGATTTGTATAAAACTTGGGATGAGAACAAATACAATGAATATATAAAACAATTTAATTTACCTACAAATAAATTAATAAAAGAATTTTCAAGTGGTATGAAAATGAAACTAAAAATAGCAACAGCAATCTCACATAGTCCTAAGCTTATGATATTGGATGAACCAACAAGCGGACTTGATCCTGTTGTAAGAAATGAGATATTGGATATTTTTAGAAAATATATAGAAGAAGATGAAACAAGATCTATATTATTATCAACTCATATTACAACTGATTTAGAGCATATATCTGATTATATTGTATTTATAGATAAAGGTAAATTAATTTTTGATTTGCCGACTATTGATTTATTAGAAAACTATGGAATAATAAAATGTAGCAAAGAAGATTTTTTAAGATTGGATAAAAATGATTATATAAAATATAAAAAAGAAAAGTATCAATATGAAGTATTAACTGCAGATAAAAGCAACATTAGAAGAAAATACAACATCTCTACTATTGATAAACCATCTATTGAAGATATAATGTTATTCTATATAAAGGGGGAAAAATAAATGATTAAAGGATTAATAAAAAAAGATTTATATAATTTAGCAAGCTATAAAACTACATTGATTATTTTAATAATATTTTGTGGGATTGCTATTATAGGTACAGGATCTCCGAATTTTGGACCTATTATTATTTGTACTATACTGGGAATGATTGCCCTTTCAACATTTAGCTATGATGAAATAGCAAAATCCAACAAATATATTTTAACTCTTCCAACAAATAAAAAAGAAATTATAAAAGCAAAATATATTTTAGCAATTAGTGCTACAATATTGGGCGGAATATTAGGTGTAATACTTACTATAATACTTGCTAATGTGATGAATTATTTTAGACCTGAAGATTTAATAAATTTAGATTACGGAAGTTTAATTACTACTACTATAGGCGGTATGTTTGGAATATCATTAATACAAGCAATACAAATACCAAGTATTTATAAATGGGGAGCAGAAAAAGGAAGAGTTCAAATGTTCATATTAGTTTTTATCTTAATCTTATTAGTACTTGGAATTGGATACTTAATTATGAATACGAGCTTAAATATTAATCTAGAAACAATAGAAAATTTCATGAATCAGTATGGATTAATAATATTATTAGTACTTATGGCGATTATGTATTATGCATCTTATAAAATATCTAATAAAATATATAGAAATAAAGAAGAATAAGAAATATTGATAATTCCTTTTATCTATGTTAATATAATGGCAGAAGTAGGTGGAGTAATGAGAATTGGCATCGTTTTAGAAGAGATATGGTCGAAGATTTAGAAGAAAGATATGATTTAGAAGGTATGACAATAGATGAAATACATAATCTTCTAGGAGAAGGAGATGTAGAATCAGTAAAGGAAGATGGTACTTATTCAATTGGATATTATATGAGAGATGCAATTATGTATTATATTGATTTTGATGAAAATGGTGTGGTTGTAAGTGCAAGAGAGGTAGCATAAGATGATTTTTCAAGTGCATTATTTTATATTTGTATGAATTATATTTATAGCATTTGAAATATAAAGTCTAAAGCAATATTTATGAGTAGTAGACAAAGTAAGAAGGTAAGATTTAGGTATAAGAAATTAGCAAATATATGTAAACATATTTATCTCTTCTTAATATTTATATTAAGAGGAGGTTTTTTTATGGAAGATATGATGCCAATTATGCATACAATACGCCCAGGCGACACTCTATACAATTTAGCAATGCAATATGGAACAACTGTACAAGATATAATAAATACTAATATAGCATTAGATCCATACAGTTTAAGAGTTGGACAGCAAATTTACATTTATCCTAGTAATATGCAAAATAATAGATATTGGGTAAGCAATAATGAAGTTCAATTGTTGAAACAAATGAATTTAGTTTGGGAACAACATATAATGTGGACACGAATGCTTTTAATAAGTATTGCAGAAAATTTAAAAGATTTAGATGCAACACAAACACGTTTATTGCAAAATCCAAGAGATATTGCAGATGTTTTTAAGCAATATTATGGAATTGCTGTAGCAAATAAAATTCAAACACTTTTAACAGAGCATTTAACAATAGGAAAGGATTTGATTGTTGCAATAAAGAATAATAATCAAGAAGAAATAAATAGACTAAGTACAAGGTGGTATAGAAATGCTGATGATATGGCTGAAGCATTTAGTAGTATAAATCCTTTTTATCCAAAAGAAGAAGTACGTAGAATGCTATATGAACATTTAAGGCTTACTACAGATGAGGTAAATAATAGGATTAAGGGGAATTATGCAGAAGATATAAGAGCATATGATATGGTTCAAAAAGAAATTTTAAGAATGTCTCAATTTTTTGTTGATGGAATTGTGAGACAATTTAATAATTTATTTTAATGATACAATTCATGGTTTATTTATTTTAACCGAGAGAAGCATGTTATAGGAAAAGTATATCGAATATGTCGGTCAAGCTGATTATCGCATTAATTCTAAATAAATTTTTGTAGCGCCCTCGCAAGTATGCGAGATTCCCTACAAAAATTTACTAAGAATTAAATATGCTCAAATCACTTTCCATTCCATATTCTCATACTTTTCCTATAACATACTTCTCTCGGTAATTATTGATTAGAATAGTAATCTTTAATAGAATTAAGAAGAGAAATTACTTAAAAAAATATAGACTAATTTTTCTTTTTGTGTTATTATATGAATAATTAAATTATGGAATTTTCAAACAAAATAGTGATTTAAAGTTGTCTAAATAATAAAGGGGGAATTGTTATGAAGAAATGTTTAAAAGTACTACTTATAATTTTAATTGTAGTTATAGCTTTATGGTTAATTATATTTGGAATTGATTATTACAGATGCTCTTATTTAATGGAACCTATATTTGTATCGAAAATACAATATGGTATAGCGTATACTGACGGAAGTGAGTCATATTCGTTTAATGGATTAGGATATAGAGGAGGATATTCTATGAATCCAAATCTTAAGCAAGAAGAACAAGTTACACATATGGAAATGTTTATATTTGGAGCAAAGGTAGTAGATTTAAAGAGAGAAACAACTGACAATATGGCAAATACTAAAAGAGCAGTAGTTGTGAAGGTAAATGAAAAAAGCTTAGATGTTATGGGAATTGAAAATGAATATGGAATTGAAAATGATTTAATTAGTGTTAGTTTTGGACAAGAGGGAAATATAGGATTTAAGCAAGGACAAGAAGTATTGATCTATTTTGATGGAATAATTGCAGAAAGTTTCCCAGCGCAAATCAATAATGTAGGAAAAATCGAAATTGTGAAAGAGAAAAGCAATAATGAGATTCCAGAAGATGTATTAAGATTTTATTATAATTCAGAAGATAATGTCACAGTTTCGATAGATGAATTTACTAAAGAGAACTTATTACTTACAATAGAAGATACAAATGAGAATGCATATAATTACGAAGATATAGAATATGATATTTATAAAAAAGTAAAAAATCCAGATTATACTGGGGTTGGACAAAAAATAGGAGAAGATACAGAAAATTCTACTTCTGGATATACAGGGACTGGTGTAGAATATGAATGGATAAAATTAGAAAAGAATTTGGATGAAAATGCAGGAGATAACATGATAGATTCTGTATATGATACATTTAGTATTGAGGAAAAAGAAGGTTCTACGATAGTGAAATTACGGTATTAATTTGGCTCATTCATTTGGAGAGCTAGAGAAGCGGAGAATATGAATTGGTTTTAAACTTAAATAACCTATCTTTCAGAAATATTAGGATTAAATTTACTATTAACGAAAATGGAGAAGTAACATATAGTGATAGTTACAACGAATAAGAAAAAAAGGAATTTCTTTATATGAAAATATGGAGCAATTCCTTTTTTTGTGATATAGTATGGATGTAATTTTAAATTTAAAGGAGGAATTTTTTATGAAAAAAGATTTAGGTGTAAAACCATTTTTATTTCCAATGCCTGTATTAATGATAGCTACTTATGGAGAGAATGATAAAGTAGATGTTATGAATATGGCATGGGGAGGAATTTGTGATAATAATAAAGTAGCATTAAATATAACAGAAACACATAAAACAGCTGAAAATATAAAGAAAAGAGGAGCTTTTACAATAAGTGTTGCAGATGTAGAACATTTAGAGGAATCAGATTTCTTTGGAACAGCATCAGGTAATACAATGGAAGATAAATTTGAAAGAACAAATATGCATGCTGTTAAAAGTACAAGAGTAGATGCACCAGTAATTGAAGAATACCCAATCACATTAGAGTGTAAAGTTGCTAAAATTCAAAATGATGAATTTGGATTTAGAGTTATAGGCGAAATAGTAAATGTATTAGCAGATGAAAGAGTATTAGATGAGAAAGGAAAAGTGGATCCAACTAAATTAAATGCATTTGTATTTGATCAATTTCAAAATGGATATTATAAAATAGGAGAAAAAGTAGGCCAAGCTTGGAGCAGTGGAATGAAATATATGAGTAAATAATATTTTATTAACTAAACTTATTTAGGAAAATTACTTTATATAAAAATATAGAGTAATTTATGCTAAATAATGAAAAAAATTTATTTTAATACTTAAAATTTAAAAAAAACTATTGACTTGGAGCTAACTTTAAGTGATATATAAATAATATATCAATAATAAAATTAAAAAATTTTAGATTTTATTTGGAAAGGAATGATATATTATGGAAAAACAAAATAAAGAACATGGAGGATTCTTCGGACAAGGAGAACCAAATACAGCATTTGCTGGGTATTTCATAGGAAATTCATACCTAAAACCATTAACAAATCCAAAAGAAACAGGTTTATCTATAGCAAATGTAACATTTGAACCTGGATGCAGAAACAATTGGCATATTCATCATGCAACAAATGGTGGTGGACAAATATTAATTTGTGTAGATGGAGAAGGTTGGTATCAAGAAGAAGGTAAGCCTGCACAAAGTTTGAAGCCGGGAGATGTAGTTACAATACCAGCAAATGTAAAACATTGGCATGGAGCAAAAAAAGATAGTTGGTTTAGTCATTTAGCAATAGAAGTACCAGGGGAAAATACTTCTAATGAATGGTGCGAGCCAGTTAGCGATGATGAGTATAGTAAGTTATAAAAAATAAAATATATATTGAAAGAAGGAATATAAATGTCATATTTAGGAGAAGATATAAAAAAACTAGGTTTTGGGCTAATGAGATTGCCACAAAAAGATGGAAAGATTGATATAGAACAAACAAAAGTAATGGTAGATCACTTTTTAGAAGCAGGTTTCACATATTTTGATACAGCATGGGCATATGCAGGAAGTGAGGATGCCATCAGACAAGCACTAGTAGAAAGATATCCAAGAGATAAATTTCAGCTTGCTACAAAAAATGCAGCTTGGATTAATTGCAAAACCAGAGAAGAAGCTATAGCTCAATTCGAAACTTCTTTAAAACAAACAGGAGCAGGATATTTTGACTTTTATTTATTACACAATCTAGGCGAAGGTAGAACTAAAGTATTTGATGATTTTGATATGTGGAGTTGGATAAAAGATAAAAAAGAAGAAGGAAAAATTAAACATATGGGATTCTCATTCCACTCAACACCAGAAGCATTGGATGAAATTTTAGAAAAACATCCAGAAATGGAGTTTGTTCAACTTCAAATAAATTATGCTGATTGGGAAAATCCTGCAATTCAATCAAGAAAATGTTATGAAGTAGCAAGAAAACATGGAAAGCCAGTAATTATTATGGAGCCAGTAAAAGGTGGAATGCTTGCAAATCCTCCAGAACAAGTTCAAGAGGTATTTAAGAAAGCAGATAAAGACGCTTCATTTGCATCATGGGCTATTAAGTTTGCTGCAAATTTAGAAGGCGTTATCACTGTTTTATCAGGAATGAGCAATTTAGAGCAGATGGATGACAATATATCGTTTATGAAAGACTTTAATGGATTATCAGAAAATGATAAAAAAGTAATAGATGAAGCACAAAAAGTATTAAACAGCATTCCTCTAATACCATGTACAACATGTAACTATTGTGCAAAGGTATGTCCTATGCAAATTGGAATATCAGGTTCTTTTACAGCTATGAATTATTTAACATTATATAAAGACAAAGCAGCTGCAAAACATCAGGAAGAATGGCTTGTTGGAGGACATGGACGTAAACCTGCATCAGAATGTATCAAATGCGGTAAATGTGAAGAAGTATGTCCTCAACATATAAAGATAAGGGAAGAATTAGAAAGAGTAAGTAAAGAACTAGGTAACTAACCCCAACAAAATATCACAGTAAAATTTACGACACAGAGAGGAATGAAAAAATATGACAATAGCAGAAGTAAGTAAAAAATATAATTTAACTCAGGACACAATTAGATATTATGAAAAAATAGGACTTTTGCCTAAAATTCCTAGAAGCAAAAATGGTATAAGAAATTTTGATGAACAATCATGCAGATGGATAGAATTTATAAAATGCATGAGAGATGCAGGAATGGAAATAGAAATATTAATAAAATATGTTTCATTATTTAGAGAAGGAAGAGATACTGTTAGTGAAAGAAAAGAACTATTAAAAGAGCAAAAAGAAAAATTACTAATAAAGCAAAAGAGAATAAATGATACACTTGAAAGATTAAACTACAAAATCAAATTATATGATGAAATTGAATCTGGAAAAAGAAAAGATTTTACAGAAGAAATATTGTAATGGTTATGGGTAATCCATTAAAACCTAAATATATAAAAAGGAAATGTTAAAGTATGGAAAAATCAAAAGTATATTTTACAAAAGAAATAACACCAGAGAGTGTTGTAAAAATGTATGAAACTTTAGGTATTAAATTACCAGGAAAAGTTGCTGTAAAATTACATTCAGGAGAACAAGGAAATCAAAACTATTTAAGACCAGAATTCGTGGAAAAAATAGTTAAACATTTAAATGCCACAGTTGTAGAATGTAATACAGCTTATGGAGGAGCTAGAAACTCAACAGAGAAACATAAAAAATTAATAGAGGACCATGGATGGTCAAAATATTTTGATGTGGACTTAATGGATGCAGAAGGACCAGATATGGAACTAAAAATACCTAATGGAAAAGTTTTAAAAGAA
This sequence comes from uncultured Clostridium sp., assembly GCA_946495655.1. GTDB lineage: Bacteria > Bacillota > Clostridia > TANB77 > CAG-508 > CALXVA01. The sequence goes on along the minus strand of CAMMDS010000008.1, from coordinate 23,932 downwards.
AATTTTGTTGGTAAGAATTTAAAAAACTATGACTCAATGCTTGTACTTTCTCATTTTAAAGGTCATCCAATGGGAGGATATGGTGGTGCATTAAAACAATTGTCAATCGGCGTAGCATCATCTGAAGGAAAATCATGGATTCATTCAGCAGGAAAATCAAAAGACCAAAATAAAATATGGGATGATTTACCAGAACAAGATAAATTCTTAGAATCTATGGCAGATGCAGCATCTAGTGTAGTAGAATATTTTAAAGATAGAATTGCTTTTATTAATGTAATGTGCAATTTATCTGTTGATTGTGATTGCTGTGCAGTAGCAGAAGACCCATGTATGAAAGATATTGGAATTTTAGCAAGCCTAGACCCAATTGCAATAGACCAAGCATGTATTGATTTAATATATAACTCAAAAGACCCAGGAAGAGACCATTTTGTAGAAAGAGTTGAAAGACAACATGGAGTTCATACAATAGAAGCAGCGGCAGATTTAGGCTTTGGAACAAGAGAATATGAATTAATTAATATAGATTAATGAGAAATTGGGGACAGACCCCAATTTCTCATATGGAGGATTTATGAGAACATTATATTTTGATTGCTCAAGCGGAATTAGTGGTAATATGACACTTGGAGCATTGCTTGAAATTGTCGGAGATGACAATTATTTATTAGATGAATTAAAAAAATTAAATGTGGACGGATATAAAATTGAAATATCTAAAAAAATAAAGAATGGAATAACAGGTAAATATGTGGATGTAATTTTAGAGCATGAGCATGAACATAATGACCATGACCATCATCATGGCCATGAACACACTCACGATCACGAACATCACCATCATGAACATAGAAATTTACATGATGTATATGAAATAATTGAAAAAAGCTCAATAGATGAAAAGAGCAAAGAATTAGCTAAAAGAATATTTTTAAGAGTGGCAAAAGCAGAATCTAAGGTACATAACAAATCTTTAGAAGAGGTGCATTTTCATGAAGTTGGGGCTATAGACTCGATAGTTGATATAGTAGGAACAGCAATATTAATTAATAAAATAAATCCAAATAAAATAATATCAAGTGTTGTGAATGATGGATATGGATTTATAGAATGTGCACATGGAACTATGGCAGTTCCAGTTCCTGCAACTAGCGAAATTTTTGCAGATTCAAATGTTAAGTTTAGGCAAATAGATGTAGATACAGAGCTTGTAACTCCAACAGGTGCAGCAATAATAGCTGAGCTTGCAGAAGAATTTACTACTTTACCTGCTATGGTAACTAGAAAAATTGGTTGGGGAGCAGGATATAAAGATTTAAAAATACCAAATGTATTAAAAGTATATTTAGGAGATATGGAAGAACAAAATGAAGATTTTTTTGTAATGGAAACTAATATAGATGATTGTAGTGGGGAAATATTGGGGTATACAGAAGAATTACTATTTCAAAATGGTGCTTTAGATGTATTTTTTACACCAATATTTATGAAAAAGAATAGACCTGCATATAGATTAACTGTAGCTTGTAGAAAAAATGATTTATATAAATTACAGAATATTATATTCAGAGAAACAACAACAATTGGAATAAGATATAGATCTGAATATAGAACTGAATTAGAAAGAGAAAAAGTTGAAATAGATACTAAATATGGAAAAATTAAAGCTAAAAAAGTGAAAAATAACGGAGAAACATATGTGTATCCTGAGTATGATAGCGTAAAAGAAGTAGCTGAGCAAAACAATATTCCTTTAAAAGAATTATACAGATTAGAAGAGTTAAATTAATGTAAATAAAATATCAAGTATAAAATAGAATTTGGAGAGAAAATGTTAGATAAATTAGAAAATATATTAAAAGAGCTACAAAAAGTCGCAATTTGCTATTCTGGCGGAATAGATTCAAGTTTTTTATTATTTGTTGCAAATAAAATTTTGCCAAAGGAAAATGTGCTTGCAATTATAGTTAATGGGCAAATGGTATCAAGAGACGATTATAACAATGCTATGGAATTTGCAAAAGAAAATGATTTTAATATTTTAGAAATTCCATATAATGCTTTTGAAGTAAAAGATTTCAAGGAAAATCATAAAAATAGATGCTATAGTTGTAAGAAGAATTTAATGAAAAACATAATAAATGCAGCAAACGACAATGAATTTAAACATGTTTTAGATGGTAAGAATATTGATGATACAAAAGTATATAGACCGGGCAATATAGCAACTAAAGAACTTGGCATAATAAGCCCTTTAGAAGAAGTAGGTTTTACAAAAGAAGATATAAGAAAATATAGCAAAGAATTTGGTATAAAATTTTGGAATAAACCTTCTAATTCGTGTTTAGCAACAAGATTTCCATATGATACTATACTAGAACCTGATGATTTAAAAAAAGTAGAACTTGCAGAAAAAGAAATTAAGAAATTAGATATAGAAAGAGTAAGAGTTAGAGTACATGGAGATATTGCAAGGATTGAAGTGGAAAGTAAAGATTTTACAAAGATATTAGAACATAATGATACAATTAACGAAATAAAAGACTTAGGTTTTAAATTTGTAACATTAGATTTATCAGGAATTAAGAGTGGAGCTTTTGATTAATCTATGTTCATTCTGAAATTTAATCGTATGTTATGTTACATTTTAAGCATATAGCAAAAGAGTACCTTTTTAAAAGTATGGAAATTTGTCTTGATCGATATATTTAAAATACTTTTAAAAAGGTGTTTTTATGCTTAGCTATATATTTAAAAAATAGCAGAAATTTGTAATAATTATATTATGTGTTCACAAAATATAACAAAAATATAGTGTATTCAATCTTTTTATGATATAGTATATAAAAAAGGAGATATATATGGAAAATATAACTACAATATACTTAATTAGACATTCTTTAAAAATAGATAATAAATTAATTGATAATGCAAACAACAAAGAATATTATCAAAATCGAAGAGAGAAGATAGTACTTAGCGTAGAAGGAGAAAAAAGAGCAGAAATACTTAGTCAATCAAAAGAATTAAAAGATATAGATGTAATATTTTCTAGTAATTATGCAAGAGCAATCCAAACGGCTAAATATTTAGCAGAAAGAAAAAGTTTGGTAATTCATGTGGATGAGAGATTTAATGAAAGAATGCTCGGAATTCAACAAGCAAATAATTATATATACATTAAACAATATTATGATGAGAATTTAAAAAATCAAGAAGGAGAATCTAGAAAAGAAGTAACTGATAGAATGACAGAAGGTTTTTGGAATGCTGTGGATAACTATAGAGGTAAGAACATTGCAGTTTTTACTCATGGAGCTTCAATGACATTTTTACTTATGAACTGGTGCAAGTTAGAGTGTATAAAAGAAAACAAGCATAAATGTTTAAGTTATAGAGGCAAAATTATTGTAGATAAAATATTCGATGCACCAGAGATTTTTAAATTACAAGTAAATGAAAATAATGAAATTCTTAATATAGAAAATATCGAGATGAAATTTGAATAACTATGTAATTTAAATTAATAGTATTAATATTTTTGAAAAGGTATAAATTAATATGAATTTAGAAATTGAACTAAAAAAATTAATTGAAGACTATTTTGATTTTGAAGTAAAAGAAATTGAAAAAAATCTTGAATCAACAGTCGGAAATGTATATATGGTATGCAGTAATAGCAATAAATATATTATCAAAATATATAGTGATATAGAACATACTAAAGCCATGATAAACTTACATAAAATATTAAATGATAATAATTTTTATGTTCCTAAAATAATAAGTAATAAATTAAATGAAGATTATACAAAATTATTTACAGATAAATATATTGTTATATATTCATTTTTAGAAGGACATCAAATAGTTTGGGATACAAATAAAATCAAATTAACTGATAAAGAAATTGATACGATTGCAAAAACTTTAAGAAGAATGCATAAAACCACAAATAACAATGAGATTGGGCTACCTAAGTTAAAATTTGGATTGGATATAAAGAGGCAATCTATTCTTCATTTTGATTTAACAAGGAATAACATATTTATAGATGATAAAAAACGAAGAATTGGATTTATAGATTTTGATGATGCAAAATTTGGAGCGTGTGTGTGCGATGTATCTATATTAATCGCAAATTTATTCTTTTCAAAATCCAAAGGGGCTAATCTAGAGGGAATGAGAAGATTTATAGATGTCTACTACTTAAATGATTTGCAAATGAAAGAAGAAGAAGTTCCTAAGATAAAAGAATGTGCTTTAATGTGGATAGATTATGTATTAGATGGAAATGAATTTGATTCTAGTACAACAGAAAGTTTTGAAGCAAGAAGATACCTAATAAAAAAATATTTGTATGAGGAATTTATATGAAAAAAATAGATGAAAAAGAATTACACCAAATATTCGAGGATTTAAAACAAAATAAAGAAAAAAGTTTTAATGAATTGTATGAAAAATATAATAAGCTTATATATTGTATTGCATTTTCTATTTTAAAGAACAAAGAAAATAGCGAAGATATTGTTCAAATAGTATTTACTAAAATATATAAACTTGAAAAAGAAAAATTGCCAACTTCAAACGAAGCAAGCTGGCTATATTCATTAACTAAAAATGAGGCTTTAAATTATATTAGAAAACAGAAAAATGACATATCTTTAGATGATATAGATTATATTGCTTATGAAGATAGAGAATTTGAAAAAATAATAGATAAAGATACGTATAATAGGATGATGGAGAAGCTAGACAAAGAAGAGCGAGAAATAGTATCTTTAAAAATATTAGCAGATATGAAATTTAAAGATATTGCAAAACTTCTAAATATGCCAATTGGAACGGTTCAATGGAAGTATTACACTGCTTTACATAGCTTAAAATTAATAATAGGTAATATTTCTATTTTCATATTAGGTATTACATTATTTATAGCAAATAAACAATTAACAAGGCAAAAGAATTCAGCGGGAATTGATATGTCGGAAGGGAATATGAATAGCTTAGGTGATGCAGGAGAAGAAATAGTAAACGGCTCACAAAGTGAAGAATCAAGCAGCTTAGATAGTGCTTTTGAAGAAAATATTTTTCAAGAGGAAATGATAAATGAGACTTTAGGTCCATCTGCCCAAGAAAATGTTCAAATAAATAATAAAGATATTGGAATACTTACTTTTTTAGGAATCTTTTTAGTTTTTACAATAGTATTTTTAGTTATTTTTGTGAAACACCAACAAAATAAAAAGAAAAAGGTGTCTAAATAATAGAAAAACTTAAATGCAAAGAAATTGTAAAAGTGAAAGGTTAAAAAGGGTGATGCAAATGAAAAAGAAAGTTGGAATCGTAATAGGAGTAATATTAATTATTTTATTATTAGTATTTGGCATATTGTACTTAGTGGACCTAGATAGAATGGCAAATAACGAGCCAGTATTATTTAGTACTTGGGGAAGAAAATATGCACCTACAGTAGTAGAAACTAAAATGAATTTAGTATTATCGCTAGAGGATGAGATTACAGAAAATTCAGCTTGGTGTGGAACTTTTAATTTAATATGGAATGATTTGAAAAATGATTTAGTAAAAAAAGATATAGTTTTTGAAGAACAATCAGATATAGTGGATAATCTAAATAAAGGAACATTTACTGAAAAGGATTTATCAGAAGAAAGTTATTATAAAATATATGGAACACCAAGTCTTAAACTTAAAGAACAAATAGAGAATGAAATAAAAACGAAATTTAACGAAACAAGCGATATTTTAGATAGTTTTGATTGGGAGAATGTAGATGAAGAAGATTATTTCCTATATTCTATGCTAAAAAAAGAGTTCGAATTTCCAAAAGAATTTATGGAGTTACCTGATGGAAAATTCGCAGGTTACAACAATGTAAAATATTTTGGTATAGATGGCAATGCAGAAGAAGAAATTAGAGATGCTTTAGAAGAACAAGTAGAGGTATTATATTACGATTCAGAAGATAGCTTCGCTATTAAATTAAAAACAAAGGGAAATGATGAAGTAATTATATCAAAAGGAAACAAAGAAAAAACTTTTGGAGAAATGTACGAAAACATAATGGATAGAGCAGAAGAATATATGGGCTCACGATATATAATGATTGAAGAAAATTTGAAGATTCCTAATATTAGTTTTAATTTAAAAGAAGAAATACCAGAAGTAGAGAATAAATTGTTTACATTCTCAAATGGTATGGACTATATAATATCAAAGGCGATGCAAACTATTGAATTTGAACTTGATAAGAGTGGTGGAAGAATAAAAAGCGAAGCAGGAATATATGCAGATAATCTGTCAGCGGCTGAAAGCTATGAAGAGCCAAGACAATTTATAGTGGATGATACATTTACGATTTTCTTGGTGGAAAAGGATAAGGAACATCCTTACTTTGCAGCTAAGATATCTGATATTTCTAAAGTTCAAGACGGAGTAAAAATTGATAAATGATAGTGCATACAAATATTAAAAAAAGAATTTAATATGTAAAATTCTTAATAGGTTTAAAATAATTAGGAAAGAATTTCAAGTAGATATGAAGTTCTTTCTTTATTTGGAGACTTATTGTATCATAAAAGTTTTCAATATCTTGACCAATTATGAAAAAAATAGTATAACATAATAGAGTTTTTTTAGAAAGGAAGAGCAAAATGAAAAAATATTTTACATCAGAAAGTGTAACAGAGGGACATCCAGATAAACTAGCAGATTTAATCTCTGATAGTATATTAGATGAGTGTTTGAAACAAGATGAAAATTCTAGAGTAGCAGTAGAAACATTTGTATCAGGAAATACTGTAACAATTGCAGGACAAATAACATCTAAAGCTAAGTTTAATATAGAAGACATAGTTAGAAATATAATTAAAAAAATAGGATATGACAACGAAAATTTAGATATGGATTATAGAACATGTAAAATAAATGTTGATATTACAAAACAAAGTCCAGATATTGCTATGGGAGTGGACACAGGTGGAGCAGGAGACCAAGGAATTATGTTTGGATATGCTTCAAATGAAACAGAAAATTATATGCCATATGCAATAGATATGGCACATAAACTAGCAAGAAGACTAGCAGAAGTACGCAAAGAAGGAATAATTCCATATTTAAGACCTGATGGAAAAGTACAAGTTACTGTGGAATATGAAGATGATAAGCCAAGAAGAATAGAGACTATTTTAATATCTACACAACATAATGAAGAAATTGAACAATCAAGAATAAAACAAGATGTCATAAAGAAAGTAATAAATGAGATTGTACCATCAAATATGATTGATGAAAATACGAAAATATATGTTAATCCAACGGGAAAATTTGTAATTGGAGGACCTCTTGGAGATACAGGACTTACAGGAAGAAAAATAATTGTAGATACATATGGTGGATATAGCAGACATGGCGGAGGTGCTTTCTCTGGAAAAGACCCAAGTAAAGTTGATCGTAGTGCAACATATATGCTTAGACACATTGCTAAAAATATAGTTGCAAATGGTTATGCAGATAAATGTGAAATACAAGTATCATATGCAATAGGAATGAAAGAACCACTTTCAATATATATAAATACTTTTGGAACAGGAAAAAAATCAGATGAAGATTTAGTCGAATTAATTAAAAGCAAATTTGATTTAACTCCTAATGGAATTATAGAATATTTAGATTTAAGAAAGCCAATTTATACTAGAACAACTAATTATGGACATTTTGGAAAAGATAATTTATCTTGGGAGGAAATAATAAAAATGTAAGATATGAGAAATTGGGGACAGACCCCAATTTCTCATTATAGAAGGGAACATAAAATGAACTACAAAATAACAAATGGCTCTATTACTTACGGAGCAGATACTATAATAGAAGAGATTAATTTTGAAATAAAAGATAAAGATAAAATTGCAATTGTTGGAAGAAATGGAGCAGGTAAAACAACTCTATTAAATGCAATCATAAATAACGATATGCTTGAAGAAGGCATTGGAGAAGAAAAATTTAATATATATAAGCAAGGTAATCCAAATATTGGTTACTTAAAACAGATAAGCTTTGAAAATTCTAATGGAACAATGCTAGATGAGATTTTGAAAGTGTATGAGCCAATTATAAAATTAGAAGAGAAAATCGCAAAACTTGCAAATGAGTTACAGTCAAATACTAGTGAAGATTTAATAAAAGATTACACAAATGCGTTGGAAAGATTTGAAATGCTTGATGGCTATACATATAAAAAAGAATATGAAACAGCAATAAAAATGTTTGGATTTTCAGATGAAGATAAATTGAAAAATATAAATGAATTTTCTGGTGGGCAAAGAACAAAAATTGCTTTCTTAAAGTTATTGCTAAGTAAACCAGACATTCTTTTATTAGATGAGCCAACAAACCATTTGGATATTGCAGCAATTGAGTGGCTTGAGGGATATCTTAGAAATTATACGAAAGCCGTGGTTATAGTATCTCATGATAGAATGTTTTTAGATAGAATAGTAAATAAAGTTTATGAAATTGAGTATGGCAGATTAACAGAATATGTTGGGAATTATACAGAGTTTGAAAAGCAAAAAAGGGCTAATTATGAAAAACAATTAAAAGATTATGAATATCAACAAGCTGAAATAAAAAGATTACAAGCTATTGCTGATAGATTTAGATACAAGCCTACTAAGGCTAAAATGGCATTATCTAAGTTAAAACAAATTGAAAGAATGACAATAATAGAAGAACCAAGCAAATATGATTTAAAAACTTTCCATTCTAACTTTAACATTGAAATAGAAAGTGGAAAAACTGTATTATCTGTGAAAGATTTGCAAATTGGGTATGATAAGCCAATTCAGACAGTATCTTTCGAATTATATAAAGGACAGAAACTTGGTATTATTGGAGAAAACGGAGCTGGTAAATCTACTCTATTAAAAACTTTGAATGGAAGCATTCAAAAATTAGGAGGAGAGTTTGAATATGGATATCATGTAAGTAAAGGGTATTTTGATCAACAAATGGAGTTTGAAGATCCAGAAGCTACCGTTTTTGATGATTTCTATAATAGCTTTCCAAATCTTACAACAACGCAAATTAGGACTATTCTAGGAACTTTTCTATTCTCTGGAGAAGATGTATTTAAGAAAATAAAGGTTCTATCTGGAGGAGAGAAAGGAAGATTACAATTATGTAAAATACTAAAAAAATGTCCAAATTTATTGTTGCTTGATGAGCCAACAAATCATATGGACATTGTAGGAAAAGAAAGTTTGGAAAATATACTTAAAGAATACAAAGGAACAGTAATATTCGTGTCTCATGATAGATATTTTGTAAATAAAATTGCAGATTCACTTTTAATATTTGAATCAAATAAAGTAACATTCTTTGACGGAACATATGAACAGTATATGGAAAAGAAAGGACTAGCATTAGAAAACCATGAAGGCAATGTAGAGATAAAAACAAAAAAATCAATCAATGAAGTGGCTAATGAAAAGGAAAAAGTAGATAAAAAAGTTACTAATCCATATTATATAAACAAAGAAATAAATAGAATGAAAAATAGGATTAATAAACTTGAAACAGAAATTGAGCAGAAAGAAAACGATATAAAAGAAATAGAAAAGGAAATGTTTAAAGAAGAGAATAGTGCTGATTATGCAAAACTTAAAGAGCTACAAGATAAAATTCAGAGTATAAATGAAGAGATAGAAGACAAAATGAATGAATGGGAAGAACTAAATGATGAAATAAATTCGATGTAAAACTATTATTGATTTAGGATTTGTGATATAACTAAAAAGATTTATTTTAAGAGAACATATGAAGATTGGAGTTGATGATTTATGAATATTGCAATATGTTTGCTAGTACCACTTTTAGGAACTGTTCTTGGTTCTGCAATGGTATTCTTTATGAAAAATCAAATAAATAACAAATTAGAGAAACTATTATTAGGATTTGCTGCAGGAGTAATGATTGCTGCATCTATATGGTCATTATTAATTCCTTCAATGGATATGGCAAAAGAGCAAGGAGATATAGTTTGGTTACCTGCAGCAGTTGGATTTGTATGTGGGATTGTGTTTTTATTAATCCTAGATAAGTTAATACCACATTTACATCTAAAAACAGACAAGCCAGAGGGCATTAAAGCAAAGCTAAAAAATGAGATTATGATGGTGTTAGCAGTAACGTTGCATAATATTCCAGAAGGTATGGCAGTTGGTGTTGTAATTGCAGGAATGCTTGCACAAAATTCTGGAATAACACTTGCAGGAGCGCTAGTTTTATCGATAGGAATTGCAATACAGAATTTCCCAGAAGGAGCCATTATATCGATGCCACTTAGATCTGAAGGGGTATCAAAATCAAGAGCTTTTGCATATGGAGCTCTAACTGGAATAGTTGAGCCAATAGGAGCAATAATTACAATACTTCTTACAAGCACAGTACTGCCAATACTTCCATATATATTATCATTTGCAGCAGGAGCAATGATATATGTTGTAGTTGAAGAACTTATACCAGAATCTCAGGCAGGAGAACACTCAGACATAGGAACAATTGGAGTATCAATAGGTTTTGTTTTAATGATGATATTGGATGTGGCTCTAGGGTAGAATATGAGAGAATTGTTAGAAAATAACAATTCTTTTTGAGATTTTGAAACTTTTTATGAAAAAAATAGCACTATATAGTAGAAGGTGATAAAAGTGAGTACTCATATAACATTAAAAAATTTTGAAGAAATATATAATAATACATATAATGCAATTTCAAGATATGTAATTTGCAAATGTGCAAATTTGGATGATGCAAATGATATTATACAAAATACATATCTAGAGTTATATAGCATTTTAAAAAGAAAGGGCATAATTGAGTTAAACAATATTACAAATTATGTAATTGGAATTGCAAAAAAGAAAATAATTAAGCATTACGGAATTTTGTATAAGTTTAAAATGAAAGATATGCACATAGAAGAAGATAAAGAGCTAGATATACCAGACAATTTAAATATAGAAGATGATTTTATATTAAAATCTAGTAACGACCAAGTTTGGAGCTATTTAAAGTCAAAAGGTGATAGAGTTGAAAAGATTTTTTATCTATACTATGGATTAGAACTTAAGATTAAAGAAATAGCTCAAGAATTAAACTTAACAGAATCTAATGTAAAAAATATTATCTATAGAACAATAAAAGAACTTAAGAAGGACTTAGAAAAGGAAGGTGATATAGATGAATAATATGAAAGACATAATAAAAGAAAAACTAGAATCAGATAAAGAACATAATTATAATGCTATATTATCAAAAATTAATAAAATGGAAGGAGGAAAAAATATGAAAAAGAGATATGTATTAATTCCAGCATTTTCATTAATTCTTGTATTAGTAATAGCAATAGGATTAAATAGCGATATTTTTAAAAATATTGGCGGAAACCAGGTGTCAACAGGAGATGGTACAACAAAGGCAGGATTGAAAATAAACAAATTGGATGAAATGGCGATGGGAAGTATGGACGTTGATATAAAAGCAGTTGAAATAGAAGAGTTACCTGAGAAATTCGATTTTATACAAAATTTGAAATTGCCAGATAGATTTAAATTTGATTTAGGTCAGATGATTTATACAAGAGATAGCTTAGAAAAAGAAGAATATAACATCTTACATGATTATTTACTAATATATAATGTGAATGAAAATGTACCAGACTCAATTAAAATAGCGTTTTCAGAAGAATATGAACCAGTAAGAGATTACTTTATTGAACATGAAAATAGCAAAACATCAAAAATAAATAATACAGATGTAACGATATATCAATATGAAAAGATGTATATAGCATATTTTGAATATAATGGAATTAAGTTTGATGTTGAGACAACTGGAATAAGTGAAGAAGAATTAGTTACTTTATTAGGCTCAATAATAGAAAGCTAGAAAATAAAGGAATATAAAAGTATAACAAATCTGTCGACCTTTAATAATGTAAAAATACAGGAGGTTCGACAGATTTTAAAATTGTTGAAATTTCAATCTATTTTTGAAAATGCCTAGAAAAAGTTATTAAATTATGGTAAAATTTTATTAGTTCGACAGAAAATATGAATAGAAGTATTGATATAACAATAATCTTATCATAACTAGTTTTAATATAAGTATAGTAGAATGTAAATTTCTTAAGAGATATTGCTAAAACATATGTAAGAGGAGTTTTAATATAAGTATAGTAGAATGTAAATATTGTAAGCAGATTTTCAGACCAAATGATTGGTAAGCAGTTTTAATATAAGTATAGTAGAATGTAAATAGTGTTTTTCTCGTTAATCATCATAATGTATTTTGTTTTAATATAAATATAGTAGAATGTAAATAAGTCTACACCTGCTTTTTTCAAATTTTCAAAAATAGGTTTTAATATAAATATAGTAGAATGTAAATCCCCTGTTTCTTCATCTATTACAGGCTCTTTCAGTTTTAATATAAATATAGTAGAATGTAAATCAAACAGGAGGATGGGCAACTTCAATTTTATGGGTAATTTAATATAAGTATAATAGAATGTAAATGCAAAAGCTATGCCATTTAGTTTAGAATTAGAACTAGTTTTAAACTTGGCTGAAAATGGAGTAATAGATAGCCCAGCTCTTTTTAGAGGCACATCACTTCTTGTTTACTAAAAGATGAAGAAATAAGCGACGTCCATATAAATCCTGGAGCTACTACATTAACTCTAATTTTTTTGTTCTGCCTAGGATAATTATCAAATATTTTTATCATCTCCTTGTAAATTTTTATATGTAAAGGCTTAAAAATATGTAGTTGATTTAAAATTATTTCTATACAAATTACTTACTAATCTTCTATAAAATTGAAAAATTTTTGAATTTATGATAAAATGTATAATATAATATTTTATAAGAAAGGTTGAGATAATATGATGATCCCTTATGAATGGGAAATACTTCGGAAAAAAACAATGAATATTCTAGAATTTTATGGAATATGCCGTGAAAAAGAAATGGAATATATTGCGATTTCTGAAGCTACTGACATTATAGAGTTGGCATTTCAATATAAAGGAATTCCACGGGTAGAAATTCCAAAGAATAATGTGGCAAGTAAAAGGATTTCCGTAATTAGCTTTTCATTGATTTTTCCATCATCAGAGGAAATTGAAAAATTTATTGACTTTTTGGAAAAATATTATTTTGACTAATTTTCAAATTACATCTCAAAATTAGAGGTGTAATTTTTATTTTGTCACTTACTTGTCACTTTCAATTTTGTATACTATTTATATAAAAGTGATAAATTAGGGTCTGTCCCCAATTTATCAAAAGGAAAGGATGAAGTTTATGGAAATTTTACGAGTAGAAAATTTAACTAAAATTTATGGAAAAGATGAATCAAAAGTAGTTGCAATAGATAATGTTTCTTTTTCAGTAGAAAAAGGTGAATTTGTTGCAATAGTTGGAGCAAGTGGAAGCGGAAAGTCTACACTACTACATTTAATTGGAGGTGTTGATAGACCAACAAGTGGCAAAGTGTTTATTGATGGAAAAGATATATATAAAATGAATGATGATAATTTAGCAATATTTAGAAGAAGGCAAGTGGGATTAATTTATCAATTTTATAATTTAATTCCAATACTTAATGTAGAAGAGAACATTACTCTTCCTTGTGATTTGGATAATAGAAAAGTAGAAAAGCAAAAATTAAATAATTTGCTACAATCTTTGGGATTAGAGTCTAGAAGAAAACATTTGCCAAATGAATTATCAGGAGGGCAACAGCAAAGGACATCAATTGGTAGAGCAATGATAACAAATCCAAGCATAATTCTTGCAGATGAACCAACAGGTAATTTAGACTCTAGAGCAAGTGATGAGATTGTTAACTTATTAAAAAAATCTAATAGAGAATATAAGCAAACAATTATAATGATTACACATAATATAGAGATTGCAAAAATAGCAGATAGAATTATTGAAATAGAGGATGGAAGAATTGTGAGGGAAAGTTAAGCAAAAGTTAATCAATGCTTGATTTAGGTGCTAAAACTAGGAACAGAAACTAATTTTGTAATTGAGAACAAACTAAAACAATTATTTGATGTCTGTCCCTTTTTAGTGATTTTTACTAATTGGTGACTGTCCCCAATTGTTGAAGGAGGAAAGTGATGAATATTTTTACTAAACTAACAATAAGAAATTTGAAGTTAAATAAGAAAAGAACAATAGGTACTATTGTTGGAATTATACTTTCTACAGCTCTCATTTGTGCAGTAGCTGGAATGGCAACTAGCTTACAGAAGAGTATGGTGGCTACAACTATCACTGATACTGGTTATTACCATTTGAAGTTATCTGATGTTACGAGTGAGGATGTAGCAAAATTTAAAAATAATAGAGATGTAAAGGATGTAAATACTGTAAATGATGTTGGCTATTCATTATTAGATGGTAGTACAAATAGTCAAAAACCATACTTACATTTATACTCTCTTGATGAGAGAAGTTTTAACAATATGTGTCTTGAATTAAAAGAAGGTAGATATCCAGTAAATAGTAACGAAATAGCTATAAATGAAGATATATTAAAAAATTCTTCAAAAGAATATAAAATAGGAGATAAAATAACACTAGATTTAGGTGATAGATATGCAGGAGAAGAATATATTAACTCTGGTTGGGATTATCTACCATATGAATATGCTGTACCTTCAGAAAATAGTGGAGAAGAGTCAGACAATGGACTTGTAATAGAAGAAAGTGCTAGCGAACCACAAAGAATAACAAAAGAAGACCTTAAAGTGAATTTTACAAAAGAATTTGAAATTGTAGGAATTATTTCAAACAATGATACACCAATAAGAAGAATTTCATATATTTCAGATGCAGGTTATGCATGTGTTACAAATGGATTAGAAGAAGGGAAAAAAGATATATACATTGCTTTAAAAAATCCTAGTAATTGTGTGGAATCTATAAAAGAAATGATAGGTATTGATTTGGATTCAGATGAGATTAATGAAACAGATTATATTTATAGTATTAATTATGAACTTTTACGTTGGGAAGCTTTAAGAATGAGTGATTCCAATGCACAAATGATAATAGCAGTTAGTATAGTTGCTGTTATAATAATTATGATTACTAGTGTATATTGTATAAAAAATGCTTTTTCTATCTCATTAACGGAAAAAATAAAAATGTATGGTATGCTTTCAAGTGTTGGAGCAACTAAAAAGCAAATTAGAAAAAGTGTCATTCAGGAAGGAATGATACTAAGTTTAATAGGAATACCTCTTGGAATTTTATCAGGAATTCTAGCTGTATATATTTTAACCGCCGTTGTTGGATATATTTTAAATGGTATTGTAGAAGCTAAAATAGTATTTAGTATTTCTATTATTCCAATTATAGTAGCAGCAATATTAGGATTAATCACAGTATACTTATCTTGTTTATCTGCTGCAAGAAAAGCTAGAAAAGTAACTCCACTTGAAGCAATTAGGAGTTCAAATGAAATAAAAATAAATAATAAAAAGATTAAATCTCCTAAAATAATAAAGAAGTTATTTGGAATGGGTGGAGTAATTGCATACAAAAACTTAAAAAGAAGCAAAAAGAAATATAGAACAACAGTTGTATCTATTGCAATAAGTGTATTTGTTTTTATTGCAGTTTCTACTTTAATAACATATGCTTTTGAAGCAATGGGAGGTTATTACGAAGAATATAACTATAATATTAAAGTTACATCTGCTACAAATGATGGCGAAGAATTACTAAAAATTATAGAAAACGAAAAATTTGAAGATTATACTTTAATATATAATGTATCTCGTGATACAGGTTTCTCACTTATAGAATTACAGGATAAAAATATATTATCCGATTTTGCATATCAGAAATTAGGTTATGATGCAGATGAAACATATAAGCCACAAGCGATGGTTAAAGGTTTAAATGGTAAAGATTTTAAAGAATTTGTAGAAGAGTTAAACTTGAATTATGAAGATGTGAAAGATAAAGCAATATTGAATGATTATACTAATATATATTTAGATGATGGAACTACAGTAAGAGGCAGAGTATATGATTATCAAAAAGGTGATACTTTATCTGGAAATTTAGATGGAGTAAATTTTAATTTTACTATAGCAGAAATTACTGATGAAAAGCCTGATGGGCAAGAAGGAACAAGTTATGGAAATGGATGTATTATCATTAATGTAGATGAATACAAAGATAGAATAAAATTTGTACCTACTGATTTAGCAATTAATGTAGATAATCCAACAGAAGTTGAAGAAGATTTAACTGAGGATTATAAAGATTGCTATATAATGAACATAGATAAACAAGTGAAATTCTATAAAGCAGTAGAATTACTAACATCTATATTTGCTTATGGATTTATTGCAGTAATTACATTAATTGGTGTAACTAACATTTTTAATACTTTGACTTCTAACATAGAACTAAGACAAAAAGAATTTGCAATGCTTAAAAGTATAGGAATGACTAAAAAAGAATTTAATAGAATGGTAAATTTAGAAACAATATTCTATTCAGCAAAAGCACTTCTATATGGAATAATCTTAGGATTAGTAGGTTCATTTGCAATATATAAAGCATTTGCAAAATCATTGGATTTTGGCTTCATATGGCCTATAGGAGCAATATTAATATCAATAGTATTTGTATTTATTATAGTATTTATCATCATGAGATTTGCTATAAGCAAAGTAAATAAGCAAAACATAATAGAAACAATAAGAAAAGAAAATGTGTAGAAAAGTATTGCAAAAAGAAAATAATATGGTAAAATAAAAATGACTTAAATTAAAGAAACAAAAAAGTGCCAAAAAGGTACTATTAATTAAATAAGAAAAAATAGCGGAGTTCTTTGAAATCAAAAGTATTAATAATACCAAAGGTGCTTTTGAGTTCAAATGATTTAAGTAAGGAAAAGAAAACAAAAAAACAGTAAAGAAAAATAAAAACTAGAATAAAAAAGATAAAACAGGAAAAGATAGAAAACAATAAAAAAATTAAAAAACTTCTAGTGAAAAAAACAAATGAAAGGAGAGAAAGAAAAAAATGAAGAAGTCAAAAAGAAGATTTCAAGGAGCTTCAGAAAGAAAAGGAAATAGTAAAGGTATTACACTAGTTGCCCTTGTAATTACAATAATAATTATAATAATATTAGCAACAGTAACAATAAATTTTGCGTTTGGAGATAGTGGATTAATAAAACAAGCAGAATTAGCAAGAGATTTAACAGCAAATAGTACAGAATACGAGTCTCAAGCAATGTCAAATTTAGTAGCATATATGAATGAAGTATATGGTGAACTAGGAAATTCAGGTGGAGGAAGTACAACAGAAGATGGTGTACCAATACCAGATGGTTTTTATTATGTAGGCGGAACAAAAGAAGAAGGAGTAGTAATATCAGATAATCCAGCAGATGAGAATAAAGGAACAAGTCATGATGCAGCAACCAAAATGGCAGGAAATCAATTTGTATGGATCCCAGTAGAGAATGATAGCTTGTTCGAGAGATACGACAGTTATAGGGATGGCGAATTATTTGCAGGAGTTACAGACATGTGTAGTGAGCCATATGCAGGCGGATACGCAAATGAAGAACAAGAATTCAATGAAATGAAAGCAAGAGTGCTAGCAAATAATGGATTTTATGTAGGAAGATACGAAGCAGGAACAACTAATCCAAATAGAAATGAAGAATCAGGCACAGAAGATGAAGTTTTAATACAACAAGGAAAAAATGTATATAATTATGTAGGATGGAATAATAGTGAAACAAATGCAATGAATGATGAAACAGGAGGAGCAGTAGAGCTAGCAAAGAATTTTGATACAGCCAATGGATATACATCGGTAACAAGTACATTAATATATGGAGTGCAATGGGATGCGATAATGAACTTTATAGATTCGAAATATGCAACAGAAAATTGTGATTCTAATTCCTTTGTAGTAGATTCAAGCGGAAAAGGATGGTACGAGCAAGGCAAACCAACAGTAACAGGATCAAATGAAAATTACGCAGTAAAAAATATATATGACCTTGGAGGAAATGTGGCAGAATGGACAATGGAAGCAATTGAGGTAGGACACAGCACCTATCGAGTTATTCGTGGTCGGCGATTGTAACGGTTCGGGCTTGGAGGATCCAGCCTCTGGTCGTGACGGCGACAACACCTCTTACAGGTACGACTACATTGGCTTCCGCCCAGCTTTGTATTTGTAACACTGAACACTGAAGAGAAAGTATAGTGTTACTGAAACGTAAGTAAATGCAATATAAGGAGTAGAAAATTAGAAAGAAAGAGAATTATGGGTACACCCTTTAGTGGTGTACACAATAATTCTAAGCGTTCGTACATAAACTCTTGGAGGCAAAGCCGGAGAGAGTTTTAAGTAAGAACGCTAAAACTATCGTGGTATACCACTATCGTGGTATATTTTTTTGCGTTTTTCAGCACTTCGTGCTGAAAGAACGGAAGAAATATACAAAGGTCAAAAAGGATTACAAAGTTAAATAATAATAATATATTTTCTCGTTTTTGTTTTTTAAGTAAAGAGAACAAAAAACAAAAAAATTAAGAAAGGTGTGGTATAACATGAGTTTTAAGAGAATAGTAGAAAAATTACAAAATGATAAAGAAAATGAAGGATTTTTAGTTTTAATAAAGTGTGGAATATTCTTTGAAGGAATAGGAAAAGACGCAGTAATATTAGCAGAAAAATTAGGAATAACAAATATTTGCTTTACAGAAGGAGTGTGCAAATGTGGAATACCTGTGAGCAGAATTGATAAAATACTTCCTAAAATAATAGATAAAGATATATCTGTAGTTATGTATGAATATAGTCCAAAAGGAGTTGAGACGAATAGTGCAGATAAATACAAATTATTAAGAAGAATAGTAATGAAGCCAGTTTTTGAAACTAGAAAATGTTTAGAATGTGAAAAATGTGCATATTGTGATAAAAAAGCAAAAAGTAGTTTAGCAAGTACAGAAGAAATATTAGAAGGAATAGATAATATACTAAAAGAAAAAGGTAGATTAATAAATTTAAGAAATCATGACAGCGAAAATGTAGGTAACTAATATGGAAGAAAAGGAACTAATTTTAATCCCTAAAATTGAAAGATATATTCAATACATGATAGAGGTGATAATAAAACTTCAGAGAACAGAAAAGTTCAGCATAGGAAATGAGTATAAAACGTCTATGTATGGAATACTAAAAGATGCTGTTTATGTACCTAAAATTGATGTAAGCAAGCGATTATACTATATACAAAAAATAGATGCAGAACTTGTTTTAGAGAGAATATATTTAAGAATAATGCTTAAGAATAGATGGATAGATGAGAAAAAGTTTAAAGTAGCAATGGAGCAAATATCAGAAATAGGGAAAATAGTAGGAGGACTAATAAAATACTATGCCAAGAACAATAAGAAATGAGTTTGATAAAAAACTATCATATAAAAGCTTAATGAAGGCACATAAACTAAGCAGAAAAGGAAAAGGTTATAGAAAAGAAATAATATTGTTTAATCTAAAACAAGAAGAGTATATAATATGGCTATACGAAAAATTAAAAAATGGTACATATAAGCATAGTGGGTATAGTGTATTTTATGTAACAGAACCAAAATTAAGAAGAATAGAAAAAAGTATATACTTAGATAGAATAGTACATAGGTGGGTTGTGGATAACTTTTTAGAACCATACTTTGTTCCGACATTTATTAGCACAAGTTATGCATGTTTAAAGAAAAGAGGAATGCATAAAGCATGTTTAGATGTACAAAACACAATGAAACACTTAAGTAGAACATGGAAAGAATACTATATATTAAAAATGGATGTAAGGAAATACTTTCAAAATATAGATAAAGATATATTATACAGAATATTAAATAGAAAAATACAGGATGATAAGCTATTATGGATGTTAAAAGAAATAATATATTCAAATGACGGAAAGAGAGGCTTAGCAATAGGAAATTATACATCACAAATGTTTGCGAATATATACTTAAATGAAGTAGACCAATATGTAAAGAATGTATTACATTGCAAATATTATTTTAGATATTTAGACGATAGCATAGCGATGTTTAAAACAAAAGAAGAAGCAAAAATTGCATTAAATAAAATAAAAGTATTTTTAGCAGAAAATTTAGAATTAGAACTAAATGAAAAAACACAAATATTTAAAAATAAACAAGGAGTAAATTTTTGTGGATATAAAATAAATCCATATAGACTAAAAATAAGGGACAGACGGAAAACGTAAACTAAAGAAAAAAGTAAAAGAACTAAGGTATAAAATAAGAATGGGAGAAATAGATAGCAAAGGAGCAAAGAAAAACTTATGTGGGCATTTTGGATATATAAAATATGCAAATGTGAAGAATTTGACTGAAGAAATATTTGAAATATGAATGAAATCAGGGATAAGTCAAAAGGTAGAAGACAACACCAATCGAGTTAATCGTGGTCGGCAATTATAACAATTCGGGCTTGGAGAATCCAGCCTCTAATCGTAACAACAACAACACCTCTAACAGGAACGACAACATTGGCTTCCGCCCAGCTCTAATATAATTCGAGATTATATATTTTACGGAATATATACAGAGAAATATTAGATATTAAAGGGATTTATTCCTTCCTGTGAATGTATTAACAGGTAAAAATGTATCAATAGACTATGTATTAGTAGGTACAAGTTACAGAATATATGTAATCTATGTTTTTTATATAATAAAAATAAATGAATTATGAAACAATTTCATGATTTTAAATATATGTTGTATAAAAGAAAAGAAAGTTAGAATGAATAAAGTAATAATATATGGAAAGATTATAACTAAAGTGGAATTCAAATTTATATATGATAGGTTTAAGAATGATAATACAGATAATGAAAAGTATAAGCATATATCTGTGGCAAAATGTAAAATAAAATTACTGAATGAAAGTATATTAGAAGTTTATGGATATGATAAAATGGCGGATTATATGTATAGAAACTTAAAAGAAAAGGATAAAGTATGTTTGATTGGCAGATTAAATAGTGAGCGGAAATATGGAGATAAAAGAATGTTTCAAAATCTAAAAATTTGTATATATGTATTGAAAAAATTTAAGAAATGCCATAAAATATGTAATAGAAGAAATGAGAAAATGGGGTCTGTCCCCAATTTCTCAAACGGAGGTAAGTATGGAGAATAAATATAATTTAAGTTTAGAGCAAAATATATTTTTAGCTAAAAGAAATTTAGTAGATAATGTTTATGCAAATGCAAGAATGGAAGGACTAAATATAACTTTTCCAGAAACTAAAACTATACTTGAAGGAATTAATGTTCCAAATCTTAATATTGACGAAATACAATGCATATTAAATTTAAGAGATGCTTGGAAATATGTTATAAATAACATAAACGAAGAATTCAATCTTGAATTTATTTGCAAAGTAAATGAACTTGTAGCAAGGAATGAAAGCATATCATGGGGAACTTTAAGAAATGGTAATGTACAAATTACAGGAACCGAATATGTACCTGAAATTCCTAAAGAACAACAAGTAAAAGAAGAGATAGATAATATATTAAAAATAGCAAATAGCACAGAAAGAGCTATTGAATATATGCTTTATGGAATGAGAAGTCAATTATTTTGGGATGGTAATAAAAGAACTAGTACAATTTGTGCAAATAAAATTATGATTGAAAATGGGTGTGGAATAATAAAAGTCCCAGATAATAAATTACAAGAGTTTACGATTTTATTATCTGAGTTTTATACTACTAATAATAAGGAAAAAATTAAAGAATTTATATATAATGAGTGTATTGATGGAATAAGTTTTGAAAACTAATTGTAAAAATATATATTTGGGAGGACGAAGTAGTCTTCTTTATTACAAGAAAATAGAATGGTAAATTTAGAAACAATATTCTATTCAGCAAAAGCACTTCTTTATGGAATAATCTTAGGATTAGTAGGTTCATTTGCAATATATAAAGCATTTGCAAAATCATTGGATTTTGGCTTCATATGGCCTATAGGAGCAATATTAATATCAATAGTATTTGTATTTATTATAGTATTTATCATCATGAGATTTGCTATAAGCAAAGTAAATAAGCAAAACATAATAGAAACAATAAGAAAAGAAAATGTGTAGAAAAGTATTGCAAAAAGAAAATAATATGGTAAAATAAAAATGACTTAAATTAAAGAAACAAAAAAGTGCCAAAAAGGTACTATTAATTAAATAAGAAAAAATAGCGGAGTTCTTTGAAATCAAAAGTATTAATAATACCAAAGGTGCTTTTGAGTTCAGAAGATTTAAGTAAAGAAAAAGACGAAAAATAATTAAATGAAAAAGAAAAATAAAAACCAGAATAAAAAAAGATAAAACAGTAAAAGATAGAGAACAAAAAACAATAAGAAAACAACAACAAAATTCTAGTGAAAAATAACAAATGAAAGGAGAAAAAGAAAAATGAAGAAGTCAAAAAGAAGATTTCAAGGAGCTTCGAAAATCAAAGAAAATAATAAAGGTATAACATTAGTTGCCCTTGTAATAACAATAATTATCATAATAATATTAGCAGTAGTGGCAATAAGTTTTGCATTTGGAGATAATGGATTAATAAAAAGAGCAGAAGATGCAGGAAAGTATTATGCAAATGATACAGCATATACAGAGGGCTCAATAGCGAATGTGGATGCATATATAGGTGAGATATTAGGAGAAACTCCAACGCCGCCAGGAGGAAGTGTAACAGATGAAGGCGTACCAATACCAAATGAATTCTATTATGTAGGTGGAACAAAGAATGATGGAGTAGTAATCTCAGATAACCCAGCAGATGAGAATCAAGGAGCAGAGCATGATAAAGTAGCAGGAATGCAAGGAAATCAATTTGTGTGGGTACCAGTAGAAAATCCAAGTGAGTATTTTATAGAAGAAACAGTAAAATTAAATGGAGTAGAAACAACAACAGATGTGTATAGTAAGTTAACAATAAGAGATGGAGATGTTTACATATCAGTAAAACCAGGTGATGGTTCAGCAAGAGAGCCAGATGTATTAAGTAGTTATGATACAGATGCACAGTATTATCAAGATGTATTAGGATATGGAAGTACGAAATTAATGGCGGATAGCTTTGTAGAAGAATATACAGATATGTATGAAAGTATAAAAAAATATGGGGGATTTTATATCGGAAGATATGAATTAACAGGGACAGTAGATGAACCAACAGTAAAAGCAGGGGAAGTATTAACAGCAGCTAGTTCGCAAGCTGGAAATTGGTATGGATTAAGAAAAGCATGTACAGAAATAATAAAAAATAATGCCAATGTAGCAAGTACAATGATATATGGAGTAGAATGGGACATGACAATGAGTTGGTTAAAAAGAACAAAATTTGCAGAAGAGCCAGAAAAAGTAGATGAAGATTCAAGTAGTTGGGGAAATCATAGTGCATCATCAGGAGGAACTGGAAAACGACAACCAACAGGTTCACAAGAAAAATGGAGTGCAAACCATATCTATGATCTAACCGGAAATTGTTATGATTATACACAAGAGGCGCTCCACACCTACCTTCGAGTTCATCGTGGTCGGAAATTGCGCCTATTCAGGTACGGAATATCCAGCGTCAGACCGTTTCTACGGTTATCCTTACGATTCCTTCATTGGCTATTCAGCCCGTCCAGCTTTAATAATAAAGTAGGTCTGAGACCTGATAGAAAAAAATAGGGGCATGTAAAAAATTTTGTGTAAAAAATAAAAAAGGAAAAAAATACTTCTTTAT
>CAMMDS010000007.1 GCA_946495655.1 uncultured Clostridium sp. | reverse complement strand
CTTATATCAATATTTTTAAGTAGTTCGACGAAAATGCATTTTGGAGCGGGTAGCGGGAATCGAACCCGCGCGATCAGGTCGGAAGCATGACATTCTACCACTAAATTATACCCGCATCTTAATAATATTAGTATATCATTTTGTTCATAAATAGTAAAGTCCTTTATCACATAAAAAAACTTGAGAAAAATCTCAAGTTTTATATCTTGGAGCAGGTAGCGGGAATCGAACCCGCATAGCCAGCTTGGAAGGCTGGAATTCTACCATTGAACTACACCTGCATTTTTTATTTGCGGAACAATTAATATTATAAACTTATTATTAAATCTTGTCAATACTTTTTTACACATTTTTATTATTTTTTTAATAGAACAATATAATGCACTTTATATTATTGAAGGCAGGGTTAACAATCCCTGCCACTTGTAAAAATAAATTAATTTATTTTTACATAATAATCACGTACCTCTACGCTAAAATCCAAATTCTTTTCTTGTATGCATTTTTCCATCAGTAAAATATTCTTTGTATCACTATCAAAAGTTTTATCACCTATTCCAGTAACCCAAATAGCTTCTGATCTTGTATAACATTCACTTTCAAAAATGATATATACATTATCAGAATTATACTGATAGTATTTTTTCATGCATATTTTTATTATGCAATTTGCTTTTTCAGGTGATACCTCCTTTACTTTTCTTAATCCTAAACGTTTGATTTTTTCAAACATTTTCTCTTTTTCTTGCTGGAATAATTCTTTTTTACTTTTTTCCGCCTTTTTTGGTACTATTGAATTACTGCATACACATATTTCCCGTAATTTTTCTTTTTTAGCTTTGGTAAGCATGATTCTTTCCCCCTTAAGATAAAATATTATACTTAAAAGCTAGAAATGGATAAAATCCAATCTATATTAATTTTATCATATTCTTTGCAAATTTTCAATTAAATACTTGCATAAGTTCCTTTTTTATGCTAATATATAAAAGTAAGTTTCATAGGGGTATAGTGTCAATGGTTAGCACGATGGTCTCCAAAACCACAAGTCTGAGTTCGAATCTTAGTACCCCTGCCAGACTATTGATGTACAATTCAAAATAATTGTACATTTTTTAATATAAAATAAATAGATAAAAGGAACTATCAAATGAAAAATATAAATGAAGAAAAATCTAAAAATAAATTTTTTAAAAAATTAAAAGAAAATAAACTAGTAGAAAAATTTCTAACCAAGGAAATAATTTTATATGCCGTTTTTGGAGTTCTAACAACTCTTATAAATATAGGTTCATTCTTTATAATGACAACATTCTTCCACATTGAAAATGATTTAGCAAATAACATAGCAATAGTTTTAGCAGTTCTATTTGCTTATGTTACAAATAAAGATTTAGTTTTCCATTCTCAAGCAGAAGGTTTTGGTGAAAAATTTATAGAATTCTGTAAATTTATTTTAGGTAGACTAGTTACAATGTTTATTGAATCTATTGGTGGATCTTTAATGTTTAAATATCTTCCAATACCAACCATAGTTAGTAAATGCTTAATTACTATTATTGTTATCATTTTAAATTTCTTTATTAGTAAATTTTTTGCATTTAAGTCTTCTAATAATGAAAAAGAGGTTAAATAAGATTTCAGACATTTTTTGATATGATATATTTATATTTGAATTAAATTATGTATTTTTAATTATATATTTTTTCGGGGGCTATTAGATTTATTTATATGAAAGCGAGGTATTCATATGTCTAATAGTTTTTCTGTACCTTTTAAAACTTTTTTTATTTTTATTATATTTATGCTAATATTTATTTCTGTGTTTTTTATCCCAGTGTTCCCAGATTCTTTATATTCATACTCAACTTCTTTAAATCAAAATTATATTATTGATATTAGTTCTTCTGGTTATGCTTGGCCATCTCCTGGTTATACAACTATTAATTCATATTTTGGTTATAGAACTTCTCCAACTGCTGGTGCTTCATCATATCATTCTGGTTTAGATATAGGTGCTCCTGAAGGCAGTAAACTTATTGCGGTTACATCTGGTCAAATAACTTTTGCAAGCTTTTTAGGTGGAGGTGGATACACTATTACCTTAACATCTGGAAATATTAAGTTTACATACTGCCATGTTTCTCCAAATTATATTGTAAAGGTTGGAGACTATGTCTCACAAGGACAAGTTATAGGTTATGTTGGTCCTAAAAATGTATATGGAGTAAAAGGAAATCAATATTTTGATGAAAATGGTAATCCAACAAATGGTGCAACAACTGGTCCTCATTTACACTTTGGTGTTAGAATTAATGGAGAATATATAGATCCTTTAAGTTTGTTTCAATAAACTTAAAAAATCACTTCGCTTGAAGTGATTTTTTACTAAATATATAATTACATATCTTCGTCTTCATTGTCATTTTCTTCGTTTTTGTTTTCTTTTTTAGTTTCATACTCTTGTTCTTCCTCTGCCACTTCTTCTCCATGGCAATGTGAACAATTTCCATCACAAGAATATTCTTCTTCTGAATTCCAATCCAATTCAATTATATTATTGCATTTTGGACATTTTATCTCTTCTTTTTCTTCATCTGCTATATCAGTTGTAAATTCATAATTACAGTATGGACAAACAATTTCAAATTCGTAATTATCATCTTCTTCATAGATATCGCCTTCAATTTCATCCACCATTGATTGAACATTACTTATCTTGTTATTTATCTCCTCTTGTCTATCCTCTATTTCTTTTATTCTAGCATCAGTAAGGATTGTCAATCTATCTATAATATCCATAAAAATTAATGTTAATTCCATAAACTTTTCTTTTGCATAAATTAAGTCTTCTGGATTTTTAATATTGTTTTCCAAATCCTCTAAAATCTTTTTATATTTACCTTTTATATCAGACATAAATAAAGCTTCCTTCCTATACTCTTTCCATATATTCACCAGTTCTAGTATCTATTCTTACAACATCTCCAATATTTACAAACAAAGGAACTGTAAGTTTATATCCATTTTCAAGTGTGGCTGGTTTTCCTGATGTAGTTGTAGTATTTCCAGCAAATCCTGGTTCTGTATATGTAACTTCTAATTCAACAAACATAGGTGGTTCTACTGAGAATACATTTCCTTTAAAAGATAATATCTTTACATTCATATTCTCTTTTAAGAATTTTAAACCATCACCTATTTGTTCTGCATTAAGTGGTAATTGCTCATATGTTTCATTATCCATAAAATAATATAATCCACCATCATTATATAAATATTGCATTTCTCTTTTTTCAATTTCTGCTCCTGGGAATTTTTCTGATGGATTAAATGTTTTTTCTAAAACTGCACCTGTTATAACATTTTTTAGTTTTGTTCTAACAAATGCTGCTCCCTTTCCTGGTTTTACATGTTGGAATTCAACTACTTTAAATACATTTCCATCCATTTCAAATGTTGTTCCGTTTCTAAAATCTCCTGCCATATATACTTCTGCCATATATATTCTCCTTTCAATTAACATAATTTTAACATCATATATTTTACCATATATTTTTTACCAAATCAAGTATAAATTTCTTTTTTTAACCTATATCAAAGTAGTTCCACGTGGCACATATATTTTTTATTTGAAAACCTGGAGAATACAAAATATATGTGCCAGCAAGATGGAACGGATTTTAAACTATTTATCCACTATAATATAATTTTTATCCGATTTTGTTAAATTTATACATCCAGATTTTGTAATTAAACAAGTATCTTCTATTCTAATCCCAAAAGCACCTGGTATATAAATTCCTGGTTCATTTGTTATAACCATATTTGTTTTCAATGCATTATCATTTTTAGCATTAATAAATGGCATTTCATGAATATCTAATCCTACACCATGTCCTAAACTATGTATTAAATCATAGCCATTTAATTTAAAATCATTTTCTACCATTCTTGATGCCATTCTAATACTAGCTCCATCTTTATATTCATTTAATGTCTGTAACTGATTTTTAAGCACCAAATCATAAATTTTTTGAGCTTGAACAGGTACATATCCTGCAAATATAGTTCTTGTCATATCAGAACAATAACCCTTATATCTGCATCCCATATCAATGGTTATTGCATCTCCTGCCTCAATTTTTTTATCAGTTGGTACTGCATGTGGTTTAGATGAATTCTTTCCAGATGCAACTATTGTTTCAAAAGCTAATCCATCTGCTCCATTTTCTCTAAAAAATTTTTCTATTTCAAATGCTATTTCTTTTTCTGTCATTCCTATTTTTATATATTCACATAAATGTTTAAAACAAAGATCAGTTATATAGCATGCTTTTTCTATTAATCCTATCTCTTCTTCATCTTTTATCATTCTTTGCTTTTCTATTAAATTTTCTGTTTCTTCAAAATTATTTATTTTATATTTTGCCATGTAATTTTTATATGTAGCATAAGTAACATAGTTTTCTTCAAATCCTACGTTTTCACAAAACAAAAAGAAATTTTCATAATCATCTCTAGAAATAGTAGAAATATCATTAACAATAATTCCATCATTAATTGTTAAAATTGATTTTACTTCTTCTAAATATCTTCCATCAGTTATGAAAAAATTTTCTTTTCTAGTGATTAAAAGCACTCCCTCAGCTTCAATTCCAGTAAGATACCTGATATTAACCGGATTTGAAACTATCATTCCTTGCATATTTTCCATATTTATTTTATCTCTTAACCATTTGATTTTAGGATTCATAAAACTCCCCCTTATGTTCCTACATATATTACTCTATTTAATTAGTATGTACCTAGTGAAAAGATTTTTAATAAAATTAACATTAATTCTGGTGTGTTTATATACATTGGTATAATACTTGCTACTACAATAAATGGTCCAAAAGGAATATATTCATTAAATTTCTTTCTTCTTGCTATAAGGATTATAATACTTACAATTGCTGCAAATAAGAATGCCATTACTGATATAAGGATCATATTAATCCATCCAAAGAAAAGTCCTAGTGCTCCTATTAATTTTACATCGCCAAATCCCATTGCCTCTTTTCCAGCAATAGCTCCTCCAATTAATGTGATAAGTAAGAAAATTCCTCCTCCAACAAGCATTCCTAAAATACTATCAATGAATAAATCTATTCCCGCGGTTACATTAAGCAAGCTAGTTGCAAAAGTAAATACTAAACCTGTTTCAAATATTGTTAAAGTTAATCTATTTGGTATTATTTGCAATTTAAAGTCAATCATAAATGCTATTATAAGCATTGGTATTAAAAATAGAAATTTTAAAGTATCTATTGAAATTCCTTTGAAATAAAGTAAACTTATATATAATACTGCTACTATTACCATTAATAAATATTTTGGCTTACAATTCTTTAAATATTCTTTAAAAAAGTCTTTTGAAAAATTTTTTTTATATTCTGGTAATCTTAAATTACACCAATCTATAAACTGTCCAACAAATAATCCTATTACACCAACTACTACATAGTATAATATATGTAAATCATTAATATACATCTTTCTTCCTCCGTTCCTGGAACAAGGGGACGCACAATTTGTTTCAATTTTGGAACAAAGGGACACATCTCTTGTTTCAGTATTTTTTCTGCTTTATTTTGTTTTTATTAATCTATATTTTAACTACTTATTTTTTATCTTAAACTCTTTTTTCTTTTGTTTTTCTCGTACATTTTAATTATTATTTTTTCTATTGGTCTCTTTATTCTTGTTATGAGATAATCTTTTTCTTCTATAGGTTTAACTAGAATAGAAAACATATTACATCTATTTGCACCTATAACATCTGTAAAAATTTGATCTCCTACAACTGCAATGTTTTCATTTTCTAACTTTAATAAATTTTTAGCGCGTAAAAAACCAGATTTCAATGGTTTCTTTCCAAAAAAAATATATGGTACTTCTATTATTTTTGCAACTGATTCTACTTTATCTAACTTATTACTATTAGATAAAATACATATTTTTATCCCACTGTTTTTCATAGATTTAGCCCATTCTGAAATTCCTGCTGGCATCTTTTTATCAAGACTAATTAATGTATTATCTACATCTAAAATTAAACCTTTTATATTATTTTTATTTAATAAATCTATGCTAATATCTTTTACACTATTTAAATATTCTTTTGGATATATCATTAGTCCTCCTATTTTCTCAGCCATAATATTATCAATATAGTCGGCATTTGTCAAGGTATTTTGGACCTATCAAAAGAAAAAAAGATTAGAGGGGCTAAGTTTTTTACTTGAGCCCCCTATGTTTTCTTATCTATTGCATCCACAGCCACAGTTGCAGAATAATATTAAAAATATTAATATGAAAAATAATATACTATTGTCTCCGCAGCCACATCCGCCAAATAGATTACCTAAGAATCCACCGTTGTTACATCCGCATCCACAATTTCTTACTTCTTCTTGCATACTTCAAAACCCCTTTCTTCTTGTTTATTATATACATATGATTTAGAAGATTTTTTTGTTACATTTTAATTTGATTTTTTATACTCTATATAATATAATTAAATTGTAGGAAAATGAGAAATTTTGACGTATTTTACTTATAATATACAAAACATTAGAAAGGATGATTTATCAAAATGAGAAAAGACATTGAACTTTTAGCTCCAGTAGGAGATTTTGAATGTTTAAAAGCTGCAGTTCAAAATGGCGCAAATAGCGTATATTTCGGTGCGAGCTTATTTAATGCAAGAGCTTCCGCAACAAATTTTGATGATGATGAACTTGAAAAAGTTATAAATTACTGTGCTTTACGAAATGTAAGAACACATTTAACCTTAAATATTCTCATAAAGGATAGAGAATTTAAAGATGCCGTCCTTCTTGCGAAAAAAGCATATGAACTTGGCATTGACGCTTTAATTGTCCAAGATGTTGGACTTGCTAAATTCCTTATGAAACTTTTCCCAGATCTTCCTATTCATGCAAGCACCCAGATGACTATTCACAACTTAGAAGGTGTACAAGAATTAGAAAAATTAGGATATTCAAGAGCTGTACTTTCTAGAGAATTGTCTATTCAAGAAATAGAATATATATGTAATAACTCAAATATAGAAATAGAAACATTTATACATGGAGCTCTTTGTATATCTTACTCAGGTCAATGCTTCTTTTCTAGCATGGTTGGTGGCAGATCAGGAAATCGTGGAAGATGTGCACAACCTTGTAGGTTACCATATGAATTAATTGAAGAAAAAAAGGCAAATAACAAAATTACAGACTCCGTAATTGACAAGGGATATTTAATAAGCCCAAGAGATTTGTGTTCATTAGAATATCTTCCAAAATTAATTAATGCTGGAGTTAAATGCTTTAAAATTGAAGGTAGACTTAAATCTCCAGAATATGTAGCAGTTGTTACAAAAATTTATAGAAAATATATAGACAAAGTTTTAAATGGCGAAGATTATATTATAGACGACAATGATGTTCTAGCATTAAAACAAATTTTTAATAGAGGTGGTTTTTCTTCTGGACATTTATCAAATCACCCTAATCATGATCTAGTATTTAAAGAAAAGCCTAACAATATGGGGTTATATGTTGGAAATGTTGCAGGATATAATAAAATAAAGGGCCATATAAAGCTTTTATTAAATGAACCTATTGCTATTGGAGATACTATTAGTTTTGAAAAGGAAAATACAAAATATACTGTTTCAGAACTTATGCTAAATACCGCTAATATAACTAATGCTAATATAGGTAGTAAAGTGGTTATTGGAAGAATGAAAGGAAATATTCACATAGGAGACAAAATATATAAATTATCTAGTAAAAGGCAACTTAATGAAGCTAATGACTCATATAGCAGTGAAAATATAAAATTGCCACTAAAATGTAATATACGTATAAAAGAAGGTGAGCCAATTTCCATAGCAGTTTCACTTCACAATTTAAAAGATTCTCTATATAAAAATATAAGTACTAAAATTCAATCTTCCATAATTCCAGAAACTGCTTTAAATAATCCTATTGCTGAAGAAAGAATTTTATCACAATTAAAGAAAACTAATAATACACCTTTTGAATTTACTGAAATAAATGTAGATATGGATAATAACTTGTTTATACCTAGCATAAAAGATTTAAATGAACTAAGAAGGATGGCTTTGTCAAAAATAGAAAACATGATAATTTCAAAAAATAAGCAAGAGACAGATTTAGATGAAGAAAAATTAGATGCTATTTATACAAAACATATATCTAGTTTTTCAAATAAGAACATGTCTCTAGATAATCAATCTGAGAGCACCAAAAATATAGCTGTATATTTTAATATTATTAATCCAGAACTTGATTATAGTAAGCTATCTAAAAAACACATATCTTGTGTGTATATTCCTTTAAGGTATTTTATGAGAAAAGATTGTATTAATGCATTAAAAACAATTACTTCAAATTTCAAAACATATATTTATATGCCGGCTATTATAAAAGCAAATTACAAAAATATTATAAAACATGGCTTAGAGGATTTAATAGATCAATATAATATTTGCGGTTTTATAATTTCAAGTCTAGGCGATTTAGTTTTACTTGAAAAATACCAAAAAGACTTTGATTTTATAGGAAATTTCACTTTAAACACCTTTAACACTTTTAGTATAAATACATTTAAAAGTCTTGGAATTAGTAAGATTACTCTTTCTCCTGAACTTAATCTAGAGGATATTAACAATATATGCACAACTTTGAATGGACATATTCCTTTGGAATTAGTTGTATATGGAAATACACCAGTTATGAAAATGAATTATTGCTTGCTTGGAGTTTCAAATAAATGCTACCCTGAATGTAAAATGAGATGTAGCTTAACAAACAACAAATACTATTTACGAGATCGACTTGGATTTAAGTTTAGAATTTTGCCAGATAATATTCAAACAGTAACAACTATCTTTAATAGTAAAACAACTGCAATTAATCATGTAGATACACAAATTAATTCAATTAGAATTGATTTATTAGATGAAACCATAGAAGAAACTAATTCCATTATAGAAGCATGTTATAAAGGCGAAAAATTAGAAGGTAAAAACTATACTTACGGTAATTTAAATAGAGAAGTATAAGAAAGGTGTGCGTTAGCGAAAGCAAAGCTTTCGACGCACGCATGTGCATTTCGCTTCGCGAATATGCACAGCCCAAGGAAACCTAACCTTGTTGTATAGGAAAAATCGTTTAAAATACTAAAATATTAAATAAAAAGTCGATTTTTCCTATACAATAAAAAACTTGAACAGAAAGGAGTGTCCTTTCTGTTCAAATTTAATGTCTAGCTGTTAAACTTATTATTAAATCCATATTATCATCTTTAGCAGCTTTATTTCTTCTTATTGCCCCACATTTTTTACACCTAAATACAATGACGTAACCTTTCTTACTATCAAGCTCTACACTTATTGGTTCTAAAATTCCATGACAAGTCTCTTCCCTGTCTCCTGGATTTACATCAACATGCTTTGAGTGTAAACATTTAGGGCAATGATTCCTACATGAGTATCCAAGTGGTTTTACCTTCTCACCACAGTTTTCGCAAATAAATTCTTCATCTATTTCTGTAAATTTTCTTCCCATTTTCTCTCCTTTTACTAATTGGGACAGGCACTTTTTTGTAATTTTTACTAAAAGGTGCCTGTCCCCAATTAGGCACAATTACACATTAAATATACTTCCACCAATAAATTCTCTTAAAAGCGAATTTTTAGGAATATATTCATCTCCAATATCATCAAAATATTTTAAAAGCTCATATAGGCTCTTTGCTTCTGAATATTCTGGATGTGTATTATCAATTGCTTTCAAAAGAGGCATAGCATATTTTTTTAATACACATATTTCATATATAAGTGAAGTATTAAACATACTATCTGCACTCTCTTGATAAGGGAATATATAATTTTCTTCTCCTCTATTTACCATTTCCCAATTTTGCAATGTATTAAGAGCATCATATCCCCTAAAATTATAGTCTCTGACAAGTCTACGTATTAATCTAGTATCTGTTGTAGAAATTCTATTATAATAATCTATATTAAGTACTGTTAATGCACTAATATATATTTTGTATTTTTGTTCTAACGGAATTGCTTCTGTTAGTTTGTCATTTAAGCAATGAATTCCCTCTATTACAAGAACTTCATTATTTCTCATTTTCATTTTATTTCCAGTATACATTTTCGTACCTGTTTTAAAATCAAATGTTGGAAGTTCTACCTCTTCTCCTTTTAAAAGTCTACTCAAATGGTCATTAAATAATTCCAAATCAATTGCTTCTAATCTCTCAAAATCATATTTTCCATTTTCATCTTTAGGAGTTTCACTTCTTTCAACAAAATAGTTATCAACTGATATTGTAAGTGGTTTTATACCATTTAATTTAAGTTGAATTCCTAATCTTTGTGCAAAAGTTGTTTTTCCTGATGATGATGGACCAGCAATTAAAATTATTTTTATTCCTTTTCTTCTTACTATTTTATCTGCTATGTCAGATATTTTTTTCTCATGTAATGCTTCAGCAAGAAGGATAAGTTCTTTTTCTCCACCTTCTTCTATTTTTTTATTTAGTTTATATATCGTATTTATATCCAAAACAGTATGGATATCTTCATACTCTTCCAATGTATGTAATAATTTTTTAGTTTCAATATATTTATCTATTTTATTTGGAGTTTTTTTATCTGGATATCTTAATAAAAATCCATCATGATATTTTATTACATCAAATAAATTAATATATCCTGTAGTAATAGGCATTACTCCATAGAAATAATTATAGTAATCTTCGCAAAAGTATAACGAAACTTCTTCTTTATATTTATTGTCTAGTTGAAGTCTTCCTCTTAATGTTTTCTCTTTTTGATAAAACTTTTCAGCT
Source organism: uncultured Clostridium sp. (assembly GCA_946495655.1). Lineage (GTDB taxonomy): Bacteria > Bacillota > Clostridia > TANB77 > CAG-508 > CALXVA01. The sequence continues at coordinate 45,813 of CAMMDS010000007.1, read as the reverse complement.
TCTTCTTTTGTCATGTCTATCTTCTTTATTGGCAAATTACTATCAACTATATCTTGCATTTCTTTTTTTATGTTATCTATCATTTCGTTAGTAACTTTCATGTTTTCAACACTACAATATATAGAATTTGATAATTGGCAATTTACAGTAAGAAGAGCTTTAGGATAAACTCTATTAAAAGCCATTCCCATTATATATAGTATTCCTCTTTGATAAACTCTTCTTCCATCTCTTGTAGTTATATCTATTGGAACTACATCATTTAAGTCTTCCACCTCTATATCTAGCGGCATTACTTCATTTTTGTATTTACATGCAAGTATTTTTTTCTCTTTGTCCTCTTTAAATTTTTCTATTGCTTTCATAAACTCCTCCTTTTGTCACATTGGGGACAGGCCTTTTTGTCCCATTTTGGCACATTAGGGACAGGTATAGTAATATTATAAAAATTACATGTGTCCATTTTTTGCAAAAATGGGACAAAAAGGCCTGTCCCCAATGTGACACCTATGACGACATTTTTTCTTTTATTTTTACCAGAGTATTTAATGCATCAATTGGCGTTAGTTCATTTACATCCACTTTGTCTAATTCATGTGCTATCTCTGCTAGTTTATAATTATACATTGTAAGTTGCCCTTCCGCAACATTTTTATTCTCTTTTTCTAATTTTTTATTATTTAGCACATTTTTTCTTTCTATTGATTTTAAGATTTCATTTGCTCTTTTTGTTACAACTTGTGGAACTCCAGCTAGTTTTGCAACATGTACACCATAGCTTTCGTCTGTTCCGCCTCTTACGATTTTTCTTAAAAAGATTATATCTTCTCCTTTTTCTTTTACTGCAATAGAATAATTTTTTACGCCATCCAATTTATTTTCGAGGTCTGTTAGCTCATGATAATGTGTAGCAAATAATGTTTTAGCTCCACATTTTTCACTATCTGATATATATTCCGCAACTGCCCAAGCAATTGATAGCCCATCATATGTTGATGTTCCTCTTCCAATTTCGTCTAATATAACTAAGCTATTACTTGTAGCTTCTTTTAAAATATCTGCTACTTCCATCATTTCTACCATAAATGTACTTTGTCCCATACTTAGGTCATCTGATGCTCCAACTCTAGTAAAGATTTTATCTACCACACCAATTCTGGCAGATGTTGCTGGCACAAAGCTTCCGCACCTGAGCCATTAATGTAATTAATGCTACTTGTCTCATATATGTAGATTTACCAGCCATATTAGGTCCTGTTATAATAGAAAGTCTATTCTCATTTTTATCTAAATATGTATCATTTTGAACAAAACTTCCACTTGGTAAGATTTTTTCAATAACAGGATGACGTCCATCTTGTATATCTATTACTCCACTATTGTCTACCTGTGGTCTAACATAGTTTTGATCATCTGCAACTGTTGCAAAAGAGCATAAACAATCAAGAGTTGCTATTTTCTCTGCAGATTTTTGAAGTCTTTCTACCTCTTTTTCTATTTTGTCTCTTACTTCTACAAATATGTTATATTCCAAATTTATTACTTTTTCTTCTGCTCCTAAAATTTGATTTTCTAGATTTTTAAGTTCTTCTGTTATATACCTTTCTCCATTTGTTAATGTTTGTTTTCTTATATATCTATCTGGAACTAAAGATATATTTGATTTGGTTACTTCTATGTAATAGCCGAATACCTTGTTAAATCCGACTTTCAAGCCTTTTATTCCAGTCTTCTCTCTCTCTTCCACTTCTAATTGAACAATCCATTTTTTTCCATCTGTGGTAGCAGTTTTCAATTTATCTACTTCTTCATTAAATCCAAGCTTAATAAGTCCTCCTTCTTTAACACTAATTGGAGGTTCTTCCACTATAGTTTTATCAATTAATTTATAAATATCATCTAAAGTATCTAGCTCAGAAAACAATTCTGTAAGCATACTAGATTTTGCTTCTGATAATATTTTCTTTATTTCTGGTAATTGTTTAGCAGAATTCTTTAAAGAGATTAAATCTCTTCCGTTTGCACTTCCATATGCTATTTTTCCTGCTAATCTTTCTATATCATATACTTTCTTTAAATTATCTACTATATCTCCTCTTAAAATGATATTATCTTTTAACTCTGTAACTGCATCTAATCTTTTACATATTTGTTTTGAGTCTATGAGTGGATTATTTAACCATCTTCTTAAAAGTCTTCCTCCCATTGATGTTGCAGTTTTGTCAAGAACCCATAATAGAGTACCTTTCTTTGATTTATCTCTTAGCTTTTCTGTTATTTCTAAATTTCTTCTTGCATTAATATCAAGAGACATATATTTTGTAGTAGTATATACAATAAGTTTATTTATATGATCTAAAGAATTTTTTTGTGTTTCTAATAAATATGCAAGAAGTGCATTTGTAGCTGAAACAGACAACATATATTTAGATATATCATCTATTGTATTTTCTTCATCATCTACAATTTTGTATTTAAGCATTAGTTCTTCATAATTCTCGCTAAATTTATCTTCTTCATATTTTGATATGTATACATCAAATCTTTCTTTTATTTTAGAAATTTCTTCACTGCATTCATACATCATTGGATTTACAAGAATTTCTGCTGGAGAATATTTAGAAATTTCATCTAATAGCTCAGAGAAGTTATTTTTCTCTCTTATTTCTGTTGTTCTAAAATCTCCTGTTGTAACATCGCATACAGTTATCCCGAAGTAAATACCATTTTTGTATATACTCATTATATAATTATTTTTCTTATCATCTAATAAATTTGCTTCTGTTACTGTTCCTGGAGTTACTACTCTAACAACATCTCTTTTTACCATTCCTTTTGCAAATTTTGGATCTTCTAATTGTTCACATATTGCAACTTTATATCCTTTTGAGATAAGTCTTGATATATATGTTTCTGCTGCATGGAAAGGTACACCACACATTGGTGCTCTTTCTTCTTGACCACATTCTTTTCCAGTTAGTGTAAGCTCAAGTTCTCTTGATACATTTATTGCATCATCAAAGAACATTTCATAAAAATCTCCTAATCTATAAAATAGAATACAATCCTTATATTTACTTTTAGTATCCAAATAATGTTGCATCATTGGTGAATATTCTGCCATATTTATTCATCTCCTATACTTATTCCTTTTTGCATTTTTTCAAATTGCTCTATCATAATTCTATTTCTTCTCAAAGTACTTACTCCTATTCCAAGTGCTTTTGCTTTTTCCTGCTCTGTTCCATTTATTCTACTTGCCGCTTCTATATTTTTTTTTTGCCTTTTCATATTGAAGTTGTGTTTTATTCTTTCCTCCTTCAATTATTATTGAACCTTCATCATCATATTCCATAAGTATCATTTCTATAAGCATTTTCTCAAAATCAGTTAATTTTTGTCTTCTCATTTTTTTATCTGAATAACCTTTACATGCATAATATAACTTTTGATATTTCTCTTCATCTTTTAGTTTTTCCATCTCTCTACTTAAAGTTCTAGTAGGAATTTCAAATTCAGCTGCTATCTGTGATTGAGAAGATTCGCTTCTTAACATTTCAATTATTAAAGCTTTAAAATTGATATGAGAATAATCAGGATGAATACTATTCTGGTATTGTATATATCTTTTTAATAATTCTTTATTCTCTGGTTTAATTAAAAATTGATTAATTTTCTCTCTAAGAGTTTCATCATCCATAGATAGATTATTTGCAATATTTCTTAAAGTATCTTTCTTATCACATATATCTTCACATATTTTTCTCAAAGTATTATCTGGTATTTTTATTTGATTAACTGTTTTTTTATTGTTTTTCAGAGCCTGTTGAAATTCTACCAATCTTTTAGGATTTGACATAAAATACTTTAAGCATTTATTTTTCAAAGCATCCTTATCTAATTGATAAATTCTTTCTGCTTCTCTTAGAGTCATTCCTCCAATAATGTCATCAATAACTTTTTCTATATTAATACTCATTTAATTTCTCCTTTTAGATACCACATATGTTCTGAAATTATTTGTACTTTAATCATTTCTCCTATTAAATCAGGATTTCCTTTAAATATTACTACTTTATTTGTATCTGTTCTTCCTGTAAAGTATTCATTATTGTTTTTGCTATAACCTTCTACCAATATTTCTTGAGTCGTTCCAATATATTTTTGATTATTATTAGCCAATATTTCCTCATACAATGCTTTTAATTTATCAAATCTTTTATGTTTTATTTCTTCTGGAATTTGATTTTCCATTTTATCTGCTGGAGTGCCTATTCTTCTAGAGTATATAAACATAAAAATTTGCTCAAATTCTACTTTTTTTACAACATCTAAAGTATCTTCAAAATCTTCTTCAGTTTCACCTGGAAATCCAACAATAATATCTGTAGAAAATTTAACATTGGAAATCTCCTTTTTCATTTTTTCTACTAGATTTAAATATTGCTCTTTTGTATAAACTCTATTCATTACTTTTAATACTTCTGTACTTCCAGATTGAAGTGGTAAATGTATAAGCTTTGAAACCTTGTTACAATCTCTAATAGCTTCAATTACATCATCTGTAAAATCTTTTGGATGTGGAGATGTAAATCTTATTTTTTCTATTCCATCTATTTCATTTACAGCTCTTAAAAGTTTTGCAAATGAATCTATTTTAGATTCACATAAACCTTTTTCTCTTTCCACTCTCATATATGAATTAACATTTTGTCCAAGTAAAGTTATTTCTTTATATCCATCTTTTGCCAAATCTTTAATTTCGTTTAAAATATCTTCTGGATTCCTACTTCTTTCTCTGCCTCTTACATATGGTACAATACAATATGTACAAAAATTGTTACATCCATTCATAATTGTAACTGATGCTCTAATGTTATCATTTCTTTTAATTGGTAATCCTTCAATTATTTCTCCATCTATATCAAGAATATCTGTTATTTTTTTATTATTTAGAATAGCATTATATAAATCTTCCGGAAACTTATATAATGTATGAGTACCAAATATAACATCATATTTATAGCTATTCTTTATTTTATCTACTATATGTTTTTCTTGCATCATACAACCGCCAATAGCTATAATAGTTCCTTTAGTCTCTTTTTGTTTCTTTACTTCTCCTAGCTTTCCAAAAAGTTTTTCTTCTGCATTTTCCCTTACACAGCATGTATTATATATAACTAAATCCGCATCTAAAATATTATCTGTTTCTGTATATCCCATATCTTGAGCCATTCCACAGATTTTTTCTGAGTCATTTTCATTTAATTGACATCCCATTGTTAAGATATAATATTTTAGATTTTTACCCTCATTTATTTTTTTTACTTTTTCTATGTATTTCATTTCGTTTTGTATGTCTTTTTTTGTCATTTTATTCTCCTAATCTTTTACTATTTTATACTGCCATTAATATGGATTATTTTTGCATATAATTTTATATATTTTTGATTTTAAAAATTTATTCTAATTATTATATTTTACACGAAAAAAGCACTTTTTTCAAGTGCTCCTAGCGTTAAAGTTTTTTTACTAATTGGGGACAGGCACCGATTAGTAAATTTTACTAATTAGGGACAGACATCATTTAGTAAATTCTATTTATTTACAAAATCTATGCTTACCTATTGTTACAGTCATTGGTCTAGACCAAATCCATTTGTTTGTTGCTGTACTTGGGTTGAAATAATATATTGCACCATTTGATGGATCCCACCCATTCAAAGCATCTTGTGCTGCTTTTTTTGCAGTATCATTTGGAGTTAAATTAATTTGTCCGTCTGAAACCACATCAAATGCACCACTTTGGTAAATAACACCTGCTATTGTGTTTGGAAAAGAACTATGCTCTACTCTATTTAAAACAACCGCTGCAACAGCAACTTGTCCTGAATATGGCTCTCCTCTTGCTTCTCCATAAACCAATCTGCTAAGCAGATTTAAATCGCTTGAGTTTGTAGAAGAACTTGAATTACTAGAGCTATTACTTGAAGAACTATATATTCCCATTGCTTTTAATGTATTAGTTCCTGCAATTCCATCTACAGTAAGACCATTTTTACGTTGAAAATATTTTACAGCTTCTAGAGTTTGACTTCCGTAAATACCATCAACATTTCCTTTATAGTAACCCCATCTTTTTAATTTTGTTTGAATTGTTCTAACTTCTTCTCCTCTAGAACCATATTTCGATAAAGCAAATACTTCATCATTTCTAAAGAAAACATTATATGATATGAATATAGAGCTTACTAATAATATAACAAATATTGCTTTTAGATTTTTCTTTATTTTTATAGCCATGAAAACCTCCATTTATGTTACATTATGTATACCAAATGAGAAATTGGGGTCTGTCCCTAATTTATCATTTAGTATACATAAAAATAACACCACTTCTTCAAAAATATTTTTAACTTTATTTTATCCAAAATTGGTGTTATTATACATTTACTTATTCTAAAATATTCCTACAATGTTTCCATCTTTATCTAAATCTATCTGTTCTGCTGCTGGAACTCTTGGAAGTCCTGGCATTGTCATGATTTTTCCTGTTATAGCAACTATAAATTCTGCTCCTGATTTTAAAATAATATCATTTACATGAATTTTAAATGGTTCTAAGCATTCTAGATTCTTTTGGTCATCAGAAAATGAATATTGTGTTTTTGCTATGCATACTGGAAGATTTCCAAATCCCATTTTTTCAATTTCTTGTATTTTTTCTTCTGCTTTCTCTGTAAATTCTACTCCTTCTGCGCCATAAATTTTTGTTGCAACATCATTTATTTTTTCTTTAATACTTTCATTTAAATCATATGCATAATTTAATTTACTTTCTTTTTCTGTTAATTCTACTATTTGATTAGCTAAGTTAGCAGCTCCTTCTCCACCTTTTTCCCAGCTTTCTACTAAGCTTAAATCTATATCATATTCTTTTAATTTATTTCTTAAAAACTCTATTTCTTTTTCTGTATCATGGGTATATTTATTTATAGCTACAATTACATTTAATCCATATTTATTCTTTAGATTATCTACATGTCTCAATAGATTATTAAATCCTCTTTCTAAAGCTTCAAGATTCTCATGTTTTATTTCATCTTTTGGCATTCCACCATGGTATTTAAGAGCCTTTATTGTTGCCACACACACTACTGCATCTGGTTTAATATTTGCTTTTCTACATTTAATATCTAAAAATTTCTCTGCACCTAAATCTGCTCCAAATCCAGCTTCAGTAACTACATAATCTCCTAGCTTCATTGCCATTTTTGTAGCAATTATACTATTACATCCATGTGCGATATTAGCAAAAGGTCCACCATGTACTATTGCTGGTGTATGTTCTAAAGTTTGTACTAGATTTGGATTTATTGCACCTTTTAGAAGCACTGTTAAAGCTCCATCAGCTTTTAAATCCCTTGCTGTTATTGGTTTATTGCCTTTAGTATACCCTACTATTATATTACCAATTCTTCTTTTTAAATCATTTAAATCAGTTGCTAAGCAAAATATTGCCATTATTTCTGAAGCTACAGAAATATCAAATCCATCTTCTCTAGGGACTATATTCTTTTCTCCTGATAAACCGGTTTCTACTTTTCTTAACTGTCTATCATTTAAATCAACACATCTTTTCCATGTTACTCTGTCAAATCCAAGTTCATTTCCAAAATATATATGATTATCTATCATAGCAGAAAGTAGATTATTTGCTGAAGTTATAGCATGTATATCTCCAGTAAAATGTAAATTAATATCTTCCATTGGAGCAATCTGTGAATGTCCACCACCAGTAGCTCCTCCTTTTATACCAAAAACTGGTCCAAGTGATGGCTCTCTAAGTGCTAATATTGATTTTTTTCCTATTTTTCTTAATCCATCTGCTAAACCTATAGCCATAGTAGTTTTTCCCTCACCAAGTGGTGTAGGATTTATTGCAGTTACTAAAATAAGTTTTCCATCCTTTTTGTTTTTCAATCTATTATTCGCTTTTAAAGATATTTTAGCTTTATACTTTCCATAAGTTTCTAATTCTTCATCTAAAATTCCAATTCCTTCTGATATTTTCTCTATTCTTTCTAATTTAGTATTTCTAGCAATTTCTACATCTTCCATTAGCGTCAAATCCTTTCTTAATTGAAATAAGATTTATTATCTATAATTCTCACAATTCTAAATAGGTTTTGCATATTAATTTTAATTTATGTCTGTCCCTTTTTAGTAATTTTTACTAATTGGTGTCTGTCCCCAATTGTTAGCCAAAAATTAGTCCTACTATTAACCCTATAAAAGCTCCTACAAACACTTGAGTTGGAGTATGCCCTAATACTTCTTGTAGTTTTTCTGACACTTCAACTCCAGAAAGTCCTGGCGTTTGTACTATTTTATTTAACAATTTAGCTTGTTTTCCTGCTGCTCTTCTCACACCAGCTGCATCGTACATAACAACAAAAGCAAATACAACTGCTAATCCAAATATTGCTGAATTAATTCCATAATTTTTTCCTATCATTGTACATAATGCTACAACAACAGCAGAATGAGAGCTTGGCATTCCACCAGCTCCTAAAATTCTTTTAAAATTAAATTTCTTTGTTGTTATTAAATCATAAATTAATTTAAAAAGTTGTATAAAAAACCATGTTGCAAATGGTACTATTAAATATTTGTATTCTGAAATTATCCCCATCATTTTCTTTATTCCTCATTTTGTACAAATTTTTCCTCTGCTAATTCTCCATCTTCTCCTTTAATTAGCATAGTTATTTTCTTTTCTGCTTTTTCTAGCATTTCACTACATTCTTTTGAAATTTTCATTCCTTCTTCAAATTTAGAAACAGAAGCATTTAAATCCAAATCGCCTTTTTCTAATTCAGTAGCTATTTCTTCTAGTTTTTTCATATTTTCTTCAAAACTTAAGTTTTCTTCCATGTTTACCTCTTTCTATACTGTTTGATATTTATTAATTTAATTATTTTTCTTCTACTAATTCTGTATCTAGATTTACAAATAAGAATGCTTTTGTTGCACCATTGCTACTTGCTATAACAATATATCTACCGTCTTTATATACTTCATCACATCTAAAATATATTCCTTCAGTACTTCCATATTCTTCTTCATAATATTCTTTTGCAAGTTCCACCGCTTTTTCTTCTCTGCTCATATTATCTCCAGATACTAATTCTGAATCGTTGTCATTATTATTTTCATTAGTTGGCTCTTCTATCACTTCATTTTTTGCATCTTCTGCAACTTCATTTACCACTTCATTTTCTTCTACATTATTTAAAACTTCATTTTGTAAAAAGTCATTTGTAACATTATCAATTCCCATGTTTTCATTTGGTAATACATTTGTTGCTCCTATACTTACTGTTTCTGGTTTTAAAGCTTCATATGCAAACCAAATTATAGCTAGAACAAGAACTAATATTATTATTCCTCCTAATATTTTTTTAACTCCTTTACTCATATGTAACCCTCCTTTTAAATTATCTTTGCTTTTGCTATACCATCAATTAATTTTATATCTACTTCATCATCATGTTTTACTTCATTAACTGATTTTATAACTTTACCGTTTTTTGTGGCTATTGCATACCCTCTTGATAGAGTTTTTAATGGACTTAAAGCATCTAGTTTTGCAATATGTTTTACCATTTCAGCTTTCTTTTTATTATATATATTAGTAATACTATTTTGCATTGATTTTATTTTCATATCCACGAATATATATTTTTCATTAATTTTTTGTAATGGCTCTTTAAACACTCTACTATTCATGCATTTTTCATATCTTAATTTCATGAACTCGACTTTTTTCTTTAAAGCTAATTTATATCTATTATTATATGATTCAAGCTTTAAAACCAAATCCGAAATATTTGGTACAGCTAACTCTGCCGCAGCTGAAGGAGTAGGTGCTCTCAAATCTGCTACAAAATCTGCAATTGTAAAATCTGTTTCATGACCTACTGCAGAGATAATAGGTAGATTAGAATCGTATATTGCTCTTGCAACAATTTCCTCATTGAATGGCCATAAATCTTCTAAAGATCCTCCACCTCTTGCTAATATTATTACATCTGCTAAATTCTTTTCATTCATAAGCTTTATAGCTTCTGCTATTTTCTCAGCAGCTCCCGCCCCCTGTACTGGAACAGGTAACAATTTTATATATACATTTGGATTTCTTCTAGTAGATACATTAATTATATCTCTAATTACAGCACCAGTATTTGAAGTAAGTACACCAATACATTTTGGCATAAGTGGAATTTTCTTTTTATGATTAGGATCAAATAAACCTTCTTTTTCAAGTCTTGCTTTCATTTCCTCATATGCTTTGTATAAGCTACCTAACCCATCTTCTTGCATAGCTTTGCAGTATATTTGATATACTCCATCTCTTTCAAAAACTGATACTGTTCCAAATATTGTAACTTTCATTCCATCTTTTGGTTCAAATTTTAAATTACCTGCATAACTTTTAAACATTATACATTTTATTAATGAATTTTCATCTTTTAATGTGAAATACAAATGCCCTGTATAATGATGCTTGTAATTAGAGATTTCTCCTTTTACTAAAACATTATTAAGCATCTCATCTCCATCAATTTTTTCCTTTATATATTTATTTAGTTCTGTTACACTAATTGGATTATATGTCATTAGTTTTCTGTTTCTCCCCCGTTTAAATTGTTCTTTTTCACTATACTTGCTAATACTCCATTTATGAAGTTTGGAGACTTTGTATCTCCAAAAGCTTTTGCAAGTTCTACCGCTTCATTTATTACTACTTTAAATGGAGTTTTTAAATACAACATCTCAAAGATTGCCATTTCTAATATAACTATATTAACTTTAGATAATCTATCATAGCTCCATTTTTCAGATAAGCATTCTTCTATTTGCTTTTTTATCTGTTTTCCATGTCTTTTGGTTCCATATACCATATCTTTTATATATTTTGTTGTTGCTCTTCCATGTATATCTCTATCTTCAAAAAACATATCTACATTTTCTTTGTATTCTTCATATTTTACATTTTGAGATTCTAAACTATATATTATTTCAAATGCTATTTTTCTATTTTCTGACATACTCATTTTGATTAAACTATTCCCCTTTATAATTTATCTACTAAATTTTTTAATTTATCTTTTACACTATCTTTATTATGTTGGAAATAATAGCCTGCATAACCGCAAACTGCTATTAAGATTATAGCTATTATTAATTCATAAAATCTAGTAAGCAATAATAAAACTGCTATTATTATTCCTATAATCATGCCACCATATTGCGACATAAACTTTTTAAAATCGTCCATATATCACCATCTTCCTTTCCTATGGTTCTAATGTGTTTTCTTTTACTGGCTCTATATTTTTTACTTTTATATTTACTTCTTTTACATCTAGGTCTGATGATTTTTTTATTGTATCTTTTATTTTATTTTGAAGATTTGTTGATAATTCTTTTATAACTGCATTTTCTTTTACTACTAAATTAACAAAAACACTTAAATTATTTTCTTTATCTAGTTCAATTCTAGTAGTAACTTCTTCTGCACTATCAAATCCTTTAACTACAGCATTTACTAGATTTTCTATAGTTTCTTTTGTAATTAAAAGTTTTCCGTTTGAATTTTCTAATAAAATACCGTTTTTATTTTCTTCTTTTTCTTTTGCACTAGAATCAAAAAATATACATCTAATTGCTAATAAGATAAATATGATTGAAAGTGCTAATAAAATTTTAGATGTTATATTATCTACTATTGCTGCATTTAATACATCTCCTATAAAATCTACATTTATCCAGCCAAAAATTGCTAAGCATAATATTACTGATATTATAAGAATTAAACTTGAAAATAGTGCTAAAGTTATTCTTTCAATTGTTTTCATAATTAAACTTCCTTTCTATTTCATTCAACGTACAAAAGACACTTTGTTTTAATTATTTTATTTCAAACATTAGACTATTTAAAATTAAAATAATATTATCATTAAAAGTGCCTTTCCATATATTATTCTGTTTTATTAGAGTCTTCTGTTTTTACTTCCTCTATATTATTGCTATCAGTATTAACTCCTTGTACATGAACATTTACATCTAGAACTTTTAATCCTGTCATACTTTCTACAGCCTTTTTTACTCTGTTTTGTATTTCAAAAGCCACGTCTGGAATTCTAACACCGTATTCTACTATAATATTAACATCAATTCTTGTTTCTTTTTCTCCTGCTTCAACTTTTATTCCTTTTGCAAAGTTTTTCTTTCCACTAAATACTTCTGAAATACCACCAGCAAATCCTCCAGCCATTGATGCAACTCCTGGTACTTCTGATGCAGCAGCTCCTGCTATTACTGCGATAACATCATCTGATATTTTAATATTTGAATTTTCAAGTGTAACCTCAGTTTGATTTTCCTCATTATTCACAACTTCTTTTAAATCTTTATTTTCCTCCATAATTATACCTCCTTAGAATTAAAAATTGTAAAACTTATACTGTCCCTTTTAACTATTACTAGTATACCAATTATTCTCAATTTTTACAACAGTTTTAATAAAATTTTAATTATTTTTGGAACAAGGGGACGCACAATTTGTTTCAAATTTGAAACAAATCGTGCGTCCCCTTGTTCCACTATTCTTCCCTATTTCTTGCTTCTAAGTCTTTCATTGTTAGATTTATTCTGCCTTGATTATCTATATCACTAACTTTAACAGTAATTTCATCTCCTACAGAAAGAACATCTTCTACTTTTTCAACTCTTCTGCTTGAAATTTTAGATATATGAAGCAATCCTTCTTTTCCTCCACCTAAATCTACAAATGCTCCAAAAGACATTATTTTTGTTACTACTCCGTCATATATTCCACCGACTTCAATTTCTCTTACTATAGTTTCTATCATTTTCATTGCTTTTTGTCCATTTTCTATGTCATTTGAATATACGCAAACTCTTCCATCATCTTCTATATCTATTTTTACACCTGTTTCATCAATTATCTTATTAATAACTTTTCCACCAGTTCCTATAACATCTTTTATTTTTTCAGGATTGATTTGAGTTGTTAAAATTCTTGGTGCATATTTAGATATATCAGCTCTTGGCTTATCTATAACTGGAAGCATTATTTCGTCTAAGATATAGTCCCTTGCAACTTTAGTTCTTTCAAATGCTTCTTTAATAATATCATATGTTAATCCATCAATCTTAATATCTACTTGTATTGCTGTGATACCATCTTTTGTACCACCTACTTTAAAGTCCATATCTCCAAAGAAATCTTCTATTCCTTGAATATCTGTAAGCATTATATATCTATTTGGATCATTTTTATCTGTAACTAAACCTGTTGAGATACCTGCAACTGGTTTCTTTATTGGAACACCTGCATCCATTAATGCAAGTGTACTTCCACAAATACTTGCTTGAGATGTTGAACCATTTGAAGATAATACTTCAGATACAACCCTTATTGCATATGGAAATTCATCTTCTGATGGAATTACTGAAACTAAAGCTTTTTCTGCTAAAGCACCATGTCCTATTTCTCTTCTTCCTGGTCCTCTAGATGGTCTAGCTTCACCTACTGAATATGATGGGAAGTTATATTGATGCATATATCTTTTCTCTGTTTCTTCATCTATTCCATCTAACATTTGCTCTTCACTAATCATTCCAAGAGTTACAACTGACATTACTTGAGTTTGTCCTCTTGTAAATATAGCACTACCATGAGTTCTAGGAAGTACTCCTACTTCACAAGAAAGTGGTCTTATTTCATCTATTTTTCTTCCATCTGGACGTTTATGCTCTTCTAGTATCATTTCTCTAACACATGCTTTTTCTAAATCATGGATACTATCTGCTATATCCATTTTTCTTTCTTCAGCAGCTTCTTCGCCATATTTTTCGACAACATATGCTGTAATATCCTCTGTAATTTTATCTATGTTTGCGTCTCTAACTTCTTTATCTGTAGCTTGTACATCTTGATACATTCTATCTTTGAAGTTTGCTACTATATCTTCATAAAAGTCTTTATCTACTGCAAATGATTTATATTCAAATTTTGGTTTTCCTATTTCTGCTTTTATATCAGATATAAAATTACAAATATTTTTAATTTCTTCATGAGCTTTTTTAATAGCTTCTAACATTGTTTCATTTGGTATTTCATCTGCTCCAGCTTCAATCATTGTTATTTTTTCTAATGTACCTGCAACTGTTGCAGTTAATTTACTATTTTTTCTTTGCTCTACTGTTGGATTTATAACTATCTCTCCATCTACCCATCCTACTGCAACTGCTGCTGTTGGTCCATTAAATGGTATATCTGATATTTCTAATGCTGCACTTGCACCAATCATAGCGCAAACCTCTGGACTATTATCTTGTTCTACTGATAATACTGTTGCTGTAACACATACATCATTTCTAAAATCTTTTGGAAATAAAGGTCTTAAAGGTCTATCTATAGCTCTTGATGTAAGTATTGCTTTATCTGATGGCTTTCCTTCTCTTTTTGAAAAACTACCTGGTATTTTTCCTACTGCATATAATTTTTCTTCATAATCTACTGAAAGTGGGAAGAAATCTATCCCCTCTTTTGGTTCTTTTGCAGCTGTAACATTTACCATTACAACTGTATCTCCATATTTTACGACTACACTTCCATTTGCTAAACCTGCAATTTTTCCTGTTTCAATAATTAATTCTCTTCCTGCTAAATTTGTACTATAACTTTTAAACATAATAATTTTTGTATGATATTTATGATGTTATTATCATACTACTCCTTTCCTATATATATTTAATTAATAGCACTTTAATTAGCTGTAACCTCTATACTATGCTATTTTTTTATTATTAAAGCAATTCTGTTAATATTAGTTCTTATGATTATTCTTGCATAACTTATTTAGAAAATAGCACATTATACAAGCTACCTACTAATTTTTTGTGCTAATAATTATTTTAACTAATTAAATAAATTTTATTCTTGTAAATGGACGTTTAGGCTAAAAAGCCAAAACGCCCAATACATAACAACTATTTTCTTAATCCTAATTTTTCAACGATGTCTCTATATCTTTGAACATCTTTTCTTGCTAAGTAGTTAAGTAAGTTTCTTCTTGAACCAACCATCTTTAAAAGTCCTCTTCTTGAATGGTTATCTTTTTTGTGAACTTTTAAATGTTCTGTTAACTCATTAATTCTTTCTGTTAAAAGAGCGATTTGAACTTCTGGTGAACCAGTATCCTTTTCATCTCTTCTATATGTTTTGATTATTTCTTGTTTTCTTTCTGCTGTCATAATTACACCTCCTAAATATTTTTAGTTTGCCTTAAACTGAGTTATAGTGGTGTTATTTCCTAAAACTAAGTATAAGGTATTATTTTTACATACAGTATTGTACCATAGATTTTAGGTAAATGCAAGCAATTAGTAAAATTTTAATAATCTTCTCTACTTAATTCTGGGAAACTAAATTCTATGCTATTATCAGTAATATTTCCATCCTCCTGATGTGAAGTAAAAAATGTATTACTTCCTTTTAGAAAGTGCTTATATTTAGTACTCTCAGATACATATCCATTACCTACTATAATAGGATCATCCCAGGTAACATCTATTGCATACCAAGTTCCATTTAGTTGTACATAATTCCATGCATGAGATTCTGTTTCTCCATTAGAATTAGTTCCAATTCCACTCACTAATACACATGGAATTTGCAATTCATCCATTATATACTTAAAACTTCTAGCATATCCTTCACATACAGCTTTTCCTTCTGTTAATGCTCCTGAAATCGAATATGGTTCTTCACTTTCAAGGTCCATATCATATTCTACATTATTTATTAACCAATTATGTACTTCTCTAATTTTTTCATAATCACTATATCCTTCTAATTGTCTGTTTATTTCTTTTTTCATTGCTTCTAATAAATTAATTTTACCAGACAATTTCGAAGTCGAAGTAAAATTAGATTTTAAATATGAACTATTATCCCCATTTGATAGTTCTACTGTATGTGTTGAAAAACTTCCAATACTTGTAGTTGTAGTAGTTAATGTTAATTTTTCAACATCAATATAGAATACATCCATATTATCATATGTATAAGCATTCCATGCTGATTGAAATGCTATATTTAATTTTTGTTCTCCATTTTGAGAATTTAATAAATCATTAAAATCTGTTCCAAAATCAATACTATATGTTCCAGATTTCATGTTTTCTTTATGTCTATCAAGTCCATCATATATTATTTTAGCATATTTATCTAATTGATTATAATAGTAATTATCGCTTACTAAATTTGTATTAGAACCGCATACTATTTCCAAGTATAGGTTCAATAACTTCTGTGTTTTGTGTATTATTATAATTTACTGTATTATTTATTTCTTGATTATTTATATTATTTTCTATAATTGTTTCATTTATATTATTACTATTTGCCGTAATAATTTGGTTATTAGGCATGATATCAAAAATATCAACATATACAACTTCATAAATCAGAAAAGCAATTAATATTAAAATTAGTATAAATATAATAACCGATCCTAATGATCTTCCTTTATTGTTCTTCATTAACTTACCTCACGCATCTGTTTTATCATTAAATCACCAAATACTGCATAACCTACTTTTGAATCATTAACTAATACATGTGTTACTGCTCCAATAAATTTTCCGTTTTGGATTATTGGTGCACCACTCATTCCTTGTATTATTCCTCCTGTTTTTTCTATCAAATTCTCATCTGTAATTTTTATTAACATGCTTTTGTTATTTTCATTATTTTCCAAAAAAATCTTTTGAATTTCTATTTCATAAGTTTCTACTTTTCCGTTTTCTAATTCGCATAAAATTTCTGCTTTACCAGTTTTGATTTCATTTCTATTTGCAACTTCCATTTCATTTGACTTATTTATATTTAATCTATTTAAATTTGAAACATTTCCATATACACCAAAGCCAGTGTTTTTAGATATAGTTCCTATCGTAATTCCATTATCAATACTTCCTCTTATTTCTCCTGGCATTCCATTTTGTCCTTTTACTATATCTATAATATTAGCCATTACTAATTCTCCGATTTGCTATATCTATCAATTCATATGTGTCAACATCATTTATTCCATGTCCTAATGCTCCAAAGTTTCCACTCGATGGTTCATAAAATGTTAAAGTACCAACTCCTGCTGCTGCATCTCTTACCCAAAGTCCTAATTTATACTCATTTTCTGCAGTTTTAACAGGCTCTACATTAGTAATTTTTTCTTCATTATCGCTAATATACTTTATTTCTATTGTTTCCCCATTAGAACTATTTACACAAGCAATTAGCTCATCTGTATTATTAATTTCTTGATTATTAATTTCTATTATTTTATCTCCTGTTTCTATACCAGAATTCTCATAAGGTTTTTTTCCTTCTATTTCTGACATTCCTACTACTAGAACACCTTCTGTATACATTTTCATTCCTATTGCTTTTCCAACAGGTACAACGGTTGTTTTTGGTATAACACTAACAGTAACATCTTTTACATTAAAAATATTAAATAAATTTAATTGTAAATCCATTTTTCCTGTTTCATCTACAATACTATTGTTTAAATTACTAGATGCTTGCATTGTTTCAGCATTTTTTACATTTATACCAAAAATTGTATTTAAATTTAGCAGCTCTCCTTGCATTAAAATTATATTATTGGGAAGCATACTAATATTGCATACATATAGATAGATTATTAATAAAATTAAAATTATTAAAATTTTTTTATATAATTTCATGGCTATCCTTCTTTCTTAATTATAGGATAACCATGCTTTTAAATTTTAAACTGTTTTTAATATTTAATTTTGTAATTTTTTTACATTCAAAACTTATTATATTATTCTAAATCTGATAAATCAAAATTAGATTTATATAAATCATATCTTTCTCTAGCAAGTGCATTTAAATAATATTTTCTTAAATTTTGATAAGCAGAATTATTACTTCTAAATGATACAGTTCCACTTCCCCCATTTTCAATTCTATTAGGAAAATCAATGAGATCATTTCCTGCAATTATATCATCCGTGTTATAGTTTCCTGTAGCATTTACTATACAATTATAGCATCCTGTAAGAATATCTCCACCGTACAGCTTGCATATAAAAATATTCTTCATTTTCTTCATTAATCTTTACTGTCTGCCTTTGAAAACTTGCAGTTGGATATGCACCAATAATTGATAATCTTCCACTTGATAATCCTTCTAATAATTCTTTACATCCTGGTTGATGATATTCTCTATTGTTTGTTCCATTTTCTTTAGCAATAATATAAATATTTTCTGTTTTTACTACTTCTTTATTTATATTGTTAGTTATAACTGCATAATTATTATAATATTTGTACCCAATTGACATTCCTTGCATGAAAGTAACCATTGAAACATTATTTAAAATTTTGTACCAATCATCATATGTCATAACAGGCATTGCATAATCATAAAGAGTTGTAGATCTATAATTAGATATTACTGTATTCAAACTTGTTTCTATAGATTTTCTAATTACTGCTAATCTATGATTATTAAAAGTTGAGCTAGATAACATTGGATCATTATCTTTATCTGCATAAAATATTGGTTCATTTCCAGTATTTTCTGATAAATAATTTTGATTATTTCCAACTGTTGTTACTCCATCTTCAACCATTATAGTATTTGCTTGTGTAATACTTCCTAAATTTTCTCTTGCCCAAATGCTAAATTCTCTTGCTTCATAATAATAATCAAATGCACTTGTACTCATCATATTACAATCTCTTGCATATTCTCTAATAGCTTGATCATTGACATATGTTTTCATATAATTCTGATACCAAAAAATTCTAGGAGTTCCATCTTCATTATATAATAAATTTCCATTACTATCATGATCTTGATATATTTTATCATTATTATAGAATATATATCTATAATCTCCTTCACCAGTTGCTCCTGTTTCCTGATTATCTATTGTTACTAAGTGCTCTGTTAATATTTCTGGTTCTATTCTTACTCCATCATATGTTAAAGTTTTAGCATTTGTATCAATATTACTAACTAAATCTGGATTTATTAAATAACCTGATTTAGTAACATACCCTTGTGTTCCTCCAAAATCACCATATACTGTTATTTCATTATCCAGGGTATAATTAACAACAATTATATTTCCATTTTGTAATTTATATTCAGCTGAATAATAGATATATGGTTTTAATCCATTTTGATAATTGTTTCCATTCAAATCAATTGAAACTTTTTCATCTTCTCCTTCTCCTGATGCGCTATAAACATTATCATAAGATGTATAGATATAATAACCATCATATAAAGTAAACAGAATTGCTGGTATATACCCTTCTAAATCTGTTGCAGCTAAAGCATAATCTCTCATAGATGTATTCAGAGAATTATAGAACGTATTTATTGCAGCTTCAATATCCCTTATTTTAGAATCACTTATACTTGAATATTTATTATTTGTTGTATTTATTTGAAATGCTGTAACCGCATCATATGTTGCACTAATCAAACTTGTATCATAAGCTGTTTGTAATTTTATAGCATCTATTTGACCATTGATATATGAACTCATGACTATAGATATAGGTACAATTATTATTACAAATATAATAGCTAAATGTTGTAATTTCATAATATAATATTACCTTTCTTCCTTAGATAAAAAATAGAAGTAGAATTTGATAAAACTCCACCCCTACATATATGTCATTGTAGAGACAGACTTTAATATCTGCTCAACAATAAAAAGTTATCTTTCACTTGTACTACCATTAACAGATACTACTCCTGTATGTTGGCCTTCTATCTGATAAGAATCGTTTCCAGAAATCATATAGAAAAAGTTTCTTAGCATCTGAGATATTGTTTGATTAGTATTTCTAGCTGTAACAGTTATAATATCTCCTTCTTTTAAAACTATTCTTCCAGTAGAATCTAATTGCTGTTCCACTTGTGTTGTATACATATTATAATACAAGTTTTCTCCAATTTTAGTAGATTCCGCTTGGGTTACTTTTACACCTGGATTTTCATCTAATTGTTGTATTAATACTTCAATATCAAAAGAATTACCTGTTGAAGATATTTCATTTAAATAAGCATCATAGTCGTCTAATGTCATAACTCCTGTAGTTCTAACATTATCTACAAACTCTGTTGTAGCTGTTTGTACTGCAAGTTGAGAAATATCATCAGTTCTTTCAGCAAGAGACATTAGAGGGAAAATAAACATTAAAATTGCTGCTAAAAATATTGCTACAACTGTTATTAAACTATCTCCCATTTTTTATACCTTCCTTTCTTATTATATAAGCTTTATCGAAAACAATTATATTTGTTTATTTTAATTTATTAAAGTATATATAATTACTCTTTTCTTTCTTTCTTTTACATTTGTTACTCCAGATGAAGATCCACTATTACCCACTCCAGAAGTTACATCATTATATGTGTATTCTCCTAAAGTTTCTCTAAATCTTTTATCCTTATATTGTTCTATAAAACTATTATTTCCCCATCCATTGATAGCTCTACTTGAATAGTTATAATCCATTCCATTTCCACTTGGAGAAATAAATGTTCCTCCAGATAAAAACATATCTAAATTTTGTTTATAATAATCTGTACTACCTGTCCATGGTTCACGCCTACTAGTTTCTTCATCCACATCAAATGAACATATTCTTGTATCTTCATTATTACTATAATATTTATTATTATAATTACTACTCCATAAATTCGGATTAGTTTGTGTTTCATATAATTCTAAAGGTGTACCATTAGAGTTCATAAATATTACTGTATAATTTTCTTTATAATATTTATAAAGGGTTGGGATGATAGTTTCTAAACCTACAATTCTATCATCACCTATCATATCACTTATTTCTGTATATTCCATAAACTCTGTAACATCTGAACTTTGTAGTACAATATCTGAAGTTTCTCCTACTATTGTAAACATATATATAGAAACAGATATTGCCATAGTAAATACAAAAACTGCAAATGCGATTTTCAAAGCATCAACTGCATTTTCCATAATTAAATTTCCTTAATTTCTTTAGATTTCATTAATATAAACTGTAGTAATTTTTGCAGATGTACTATCATATCCAAATGTTATTGTATATGAAACACCTGATTGAATACTTTTATCTCTAATATCATTTATATGAGATGTTGTAGTATTAGATTCTACTACATCACTAGCATCAACATCTTTAGTTGCTTGTCCATATAATACTTGTACTTTTTCTGAATCATCTGTTGCAGTTAAATTATGAGTTACTATTGTATTGCACATAGTTTTTACATTAGATCCTCTTTGAGTACCTTGGTAATTTGTGAATGTTGAATTGTACACTGCTACTTGTTCTTTAGTCATACCAGTATCAGATATAGCATCCCTAGCATTACTAAAAACTAACATTCCTACTCCTATAATTGCTATTGCAAGTAATATAGCACCTGCGATGATTAAAGCTTTTGAAGCGTTCTCCATAAAAATTTCCTCCTTAAATAAATTAATTATTTATATGTTTTTTAATATTAAAATCTAATCATTTGTTTCTGTAAAAGTTAATGATTTAACATTATTTGTTTTATCATGATAACTTATATCTGTACATTTAAAACTTGCTGTACTATATGTTTTTATAAAATTCTCAACACCATCGTTTGCAATTTTTTCTGCTTCTAGTGTTGTATAATCATCTTTGTATATAAAATTAATATATATTTTAATTGAGTTATTATCATTTTCTATATATAAACCATTTTCATCTTTTTGGACACCATATTTCTCATTAATATCTTCTGTTCTATTTATAATGCTTACAAGTTCTGTTCCAAGCATTTGAAGATTATAATATGATTTATATTCATTATTTATTTTCTGTGTTTCCATATGACTTGTTCTATAATTATATACTAAATATATAGCTAATGATAACACAATTATAAATATAATAACTATTAGTAAAATTTTATTCCTCATACTCATACTTTCATTATAATATTTTTAGCATTTTCATGCAATAGTTTTTGCTAAATTTCTACAAATTTCATGTAATTCACTAATTTGGTATATTCACCAATGTTTGCTTCTTTACAATTAAAATATTTTGTTTGGGCAGTTTGTCCTGTATCTCCACTTCCGTATACTATGTCATTTTGTTTTACAAGATTTATCAATTCACTTTCTCCAAGATTCTCTATATGCTTATATGTTCTTGCCCCTATTTGTAAATCTATTTGAATATAGTAAGATGAATCTGATGCATCTTCTTCTTCCGTAAAGCCATTATCTGAATTAATTTTATTTGCTAAATTAGCCACTCCTACTATATCATGTATAGTGCATCTAATTGGTTCTGTTGTGTTTCCTGAATTACCTGAAAATCTTAAAAATTGTTCATTAAATTGAGTTATTTGTGTATCTTCCATTGTTGCTGTAGTTTCAGCACTATATGCTCCTAGTGTGTTAAAAAGATATACGCCAATAGAAATTATCATTATTCCTATTAATACTTCTGCTGCCATAATTAAAGCCTTTGATGCATTTTCCATAATATCCTCCTAACATTTTATATTTCTTCGTAATGCATTAAATTAATTCTTCCATTTTGATTATTATATTCTATTTCTGTACATCTAAATCTTTTTCCTGTTCTAAATTCATTATATATCGTAGTCAAATTAGTATATTGTTGAATTTCACTAAGTAATTTCGATGTGGTAGAATTTTTTAACAAATAATTTGCTTGAATATCATAATCTAACATATTACTAGGCGGATCCATTCCAAAATCTATCGCTATTTCTCTATAAGTTTTTTGTGAATAGTATTTTACACTTCTATTTTTATAAGTTCTATTTGTTTTTTCATAATTTCCTATTGCACTTTCAATATTTTTTTGATCTTCAGCAATAGACTCTAATGTATGATTGCCTTGTGTAAAGTATTGAGAATTAACAATTCCTTTTGTATAAACTGTTATCTCTATTCTGTCATATCCTAAGTCTTCTCTTGTTTCAGATGTATTATAGTCTTCTTGCAAATTAGCTAATGATAACAATTCACTTCCATATAAAGTTCTATTAAACTGTTCAAATTGCCTCATATAATCAGCTAGCTTATCAGTTGCATCTGCATCGCTTCTTATCTGTTCTGTTTCTGATAATTGGCTGTATCCAAAAACAAGTAATCCTATGACTAGAATAGCAATTAATATTGAACCTGCCATAATTAGCGCTTTTGACGCATTTTCCATAATCTAATTATCCTTAATTCAAACTATTTGGGTTTATATGATACCCATAAACATATTAGTATGATGTTTGCATTGAATTCATTGAAGAATTCATACTTGTTAAACCTATAAATACTAATGGAATAATTAAATATCCAACAAATATTACTATCATAGGTGCAAATCCTATAGCTCTTCCTATCATACCTTTTCTAGAAATTAATCTTTCATTTGATTCTTTTCTACGAGCTTGATAATAGTCTCTTTCTGTATCTAATTCATCAAATGCATCTGCAATTGGTATTTTTTCAACAGCTGCTTGTAAGCTTTCCACTATACGTATAAATTGTGGATATGAAACATCTTCTTTTAATTGTTCCAAAGCTTCCCAAGGTCCACTTTCGTAATTGTTAACACATTTACTTATTGGCTCTTTGAAAATATTAGCATATCTTTCAAGCCACTCAAGTATGATTTCAACATTTACTCTCTCAATTCTCATTAGCATTAAAATAATTGTTTGGAATTGCATAACTTCATCTTCCATTTCCAATTGTCTCATTTTTGCTTGGAATTTTAACATCCAAATTGGAACATTATATGCAATTACAGCAAATACCATTGCTAATAGAATTTCAAACCATTGCATATTTTCACTATTAACTAATTGTATCTTACCTAATACTCTTTCAGCAGCCACTTGAATTTCTTCGCTGCTACTATCCACGTAATCATCGTTTACTCTGCCTCTCTCCATTACAGTTATAATATCATCTACCGTAACTGAAGTATCTCCTCTAAAATGTATAATGTATTCATTATCCGATTCAGTTAATTCCATAGCGGTTTTCATATCTCTATCACTTATTCCACCTATAATGTCATAAGTCGTAGTAGGATCTGTATATACATTTTGTATTACTATATGATGTAAATACATTATTACGATTACAGAAATTACAAAAGTAACTACAGCCAGCAATAATCTATTTATATAAATCCATTCAATTTTGTCTTTTGAAGCTGCATCTTTCATATCTTTTTGTAATTTTCTATATTCTTTTGTTCCTTCTTTTGGAATAAATAAATCTACAAATTTCTTAATTAATGGATTTTTGTATAATTTTGCTTGCCATGGGTTTTCTGTGTTTTTTGTATTCATGTTCACAGAACCATTATCTTTTAATTTTCTTGTAAGCAAATAACAAATAAAAGTTAAAACTAATATTAGTATTTGCATTATCATTCCAGCTCTGCCTTCATAGAATGATGCTGTAAAGCTGAACATTGAAACTGCCCAATTTTTAATTGGTTCCATAAATAAAATTGGTACTATAGAGATAAGTGATAAGCTTTGAAAAACATAATCTAATTTATCTCTTTTCAATATTTCAAGCTGCATTTCTTGTGTAATATTATTTAAATTTTTTAAGTATAATGATGCACCATTTACTTTTCTATCTCCAAATTCTTTTGTCAGATAAGAAATTCCTGCAAATTCTTTTAAATATGCATTTGGTGCTATATCATAGTATTTTTCTAATTCTCCTTCTGGATCATCAGAAATAAGAACTTCGTATATTTTCTCTGCCTGCCTAGACATTTCTACTTGTTCATCATCTTGTGCTACTTGGTATATAGCTTCTTCTACCATGTTATACTCATGATATGCATGTCTAATTTCTGAGAAGAAATTTATTTGCTCTTTTAACAATTTATTATCAATTTTGTCAACCATTCCATTAATTAACGTATCTGCTAAAAAAACTTCAAATATCAATAAAAATGCCATTAATAAAACATTTTGATTTGTTAGCATAATTATAATTATAGTTAATGGAATTATAATTATAATTGCACGTGTCAATATTGCAGATGTTTGTCTTCTTGTTAAATACTCATCATCTATATTTATTATTTCAAGTCTTCTTCTTATTTTTAATAAATATCTTTTTATAAAAGGTATTTTTAAGTATTTAACATATAATTTTTGGTAAAGTATTTCTTTAGAAAATTTCTTTTCTTCGGTTCCAGCTCTTAGTTTTTGTATCTCTCTTATACCAGAAGATTGCATCTTTTTTCTAAGTATTACGTATGCTATTACTACAATAGCAAAGAGAACTGATATACCAATTAATAAATATATTAATAAATCACTAGACATTTATAAATGTTTGCACCTCCTTGCCATTATATTTCTGCTTTAGGTTTCCTTCCTCTTCTTGTTGTCTTTTTTTCTGTTACACTTTCTATTATTCCACTGTCTGCTATATCTTCTGTATCATCATATGATTTCATTTTTATTCCCCAGTTTCTATCTAGGAATTTATCAAATTCCACAACATCACTATCATCCATATTGTTTCTCATTTCACGTATGTTGTGCTCTGAGATTGGATTTGTTAAAACATATTTTCCATCATGATATTCTAATATGTTTACATATTTGTATAATTCTTTATTTGTACTTTTTGAAAAATATATTGTTGCATTATCCATAAATTTATCAAATTTGCCTTCTAATGTTTTTTCTTTTCTATGATCATATGTATATTCATTTTTTTCCTCAACTGGTATACATTCTGTTACTCTTTCAATATATCTTCTACCTCTAAAGTCTTTTACTAAATGAATATCAAAATTTAAAACTTGTACAACTTGCTCTTCTGCTGTTCTTTCATTTCTGAACACTCCTGCTCTTAACATTGAGTTACGAAGTGCAGTTACTAAGTCTGGAAATGTTTTTGCGTGGTGAGTAAATAATGTAAATTTAGATGCAACCTGTGCAGATTGAATCATCCAAGATGCAACGGGATCTGTTGCAACCTC
Source organism: uncultured Clostridium sp. (assembly GCA_946495655.1). Classification (GTDB taxonomy): domain Bacteria; phylum Bacillota; class Clostridia; order TANB77; family CAG-508; genus CALXVA01. Next base: position 19,607 of record CAMMDS010000007.1, on the reverse strand, counting down.
TCCGGATTATATTAACAGAACCATCAGTTTTCTTTTGAACATCCAAACATTCCTGTCCAGAAACTGTTTCTGTTTCACGCATTGATAATATATTTCTTGTTGGATATATTTTTCTTAAGTGAAGCTCAAAAGCAGTTTCTGTAATACGAAGGTTCATTGTTTCGTATATATTTTCTATCATAGCCATAAGCATTGTTGTTTTTCCGGCAACCTTGCTCACCAGTTAATGATATAATTCTTGCTCCTTTTACTAAGAACTTCAATAAATCTATAGTTTCTTCTTTTCCTGGGAAACGGACTATTTGCTCTAGTGTTGCACGTTTAACGTCGAATTTTCTTACAAAAAATGCCCATGTTTCTGACATGCTTGGTCTTACAACAACAACACGAGAACCATCTTTCATTTCATTTATTTTATAACCGTTTGTATCAGACAATTGTCCTGGATTGTTATACTTATATATATTTTGACATACTCTTTTTAATTCTGCTTCTGAACCAAATGATAAAAATGCCAATCTTATAGACTTACCAGCAAACATAATCCAAATACTATCACAAGCACGTGGTACTTTATGTTCAGCAATTTGACTTAAATAATCGCTATCTGTTTGTGCAACTTGGCTTAAGAATGATTCTGGAAGTCCAGATACACCACCAGAAATACCATCTATATTCATATCTCTTATTTCATCAATACTACTATATCCTTTGTATTTTTGGTATATTCTTTGTACAACTACATTTATTTTATCTTCTAATGATAATACAAAATTTTCTTTTTCATAAATGTCATTAATTTCATCTTCTGTTATAACATAAGATGGTTTTGCATCGCCTTCCACATATTTTAGTTGATCTAAATTGTATTTTCTTATTATCTCTGTTAAAGCTTCATATCCAAATTCTTGTTTATACATATATAATATAATATCAAATTTGTCTTGGGCTGTTAAAAGTGATGGAACATCAAATGGTATTGCTTTTGATACATTTGTTTCATTTACACCATATTCTTTATATAATAAATCATATATTAATTCTTTAACATATTTTTTATCATTTACATCTCCATATGTACAACCTTTTAAAGCTCTTTTTAATTCATATTTTTTATTCTTTCTTCTCTTTAATTCTTCCTCAGAAAGACCAATATCATAAAGGTTAATTTTAGTGATTTCATCTAATCTTTTTTTCACGAATTCAATCATTTTATCTAGAGTATATGTTTTATCATCAACCTCTAAAACGTCTTCTTTTTCTTCATTTTTTCTCTTTTTTATAAAATTATATAGTAATGCGCCTGCAACCAAAACAACTATTACCATTAATAATATGTTTACCATAGTTTTCTCCTTTCTAAGGATTAAATCTTCATTTGCAATTCTTGTAATTTATATAGAATAGTTTCATTTGCTCTATTTACTTCACTAATGAATAAATGATTTCTATCATTTACATCCACATTTTTAAGTTTTAAAAAGAAATCTATAACTTTTCCTTCTGAACATGCTTCAAAATATAATGTGTTATATGGAATTGCTAATATAAGTTTTCTTTCTCTTAAATATCTTGTTACATTTTTTATATTATATTTAGAATGTGCATCATATCTTCCTAAGAGCAATATAACATTTCTCTTTTTATAATTTTCATCATTTTCTCTTAGTTCCATAAAATCATTTATATTCTTTAGTCTCTGAGTTATATTAAATATAATTAAATCTGATATATTTAATATGTTCTGTGCTTCTCTTTCTTGCATTCTGCTTGATAAATCAACAAATATTAAATCATAATATCTGTCTGCAATTTGTAAAATTTCTGGAAATTTATCACATACTTGAGTATATTCTTGATAATTTTGTGTACTTGGTGATAATAATACATCCAATCTATCTCTTAAAATAATTTTAGAGTAATTTTTAACAATTTCTGGATTTGTTTTATTACTTGCTAAAACTCTCACCAAAGATTCCACTCCAGAGTCTACTCCAATACTAACATGGGATTGATTCGTAATAATTGGTCTGTTTAATTTATCTAATTCCCAAAAACAATTTTCTAATGTTTGATCTTTAAAATTAGTAGACACTATAAGAATTCTATAATTATGTTCAATAGCGAATTGTGTTGCAATAGCTACTAAAGATAATGTTTGTCCAGTTTCTTTTAGTTCATTACTTTTAAAGGTTACTATAGCCATTTATTAAACTCCTCTTTCTAATTGTTTAAAGATTTTTTTCATTTTTGAGTATTCATTTTGTCCAAGTATTTGTTCTGCAATATAGATAAGAGCTTCTTTATATTGCGTACTTAATCTCTTAAATTTAATTTTAGAAACTCTTTGATTTTCTGCTATAACGCTTTCGTCGCCCATTTCCAATGGAAAATATATTATCTCCTCACTCCATTCAATTTTATAACCTAGAGACAAATAATTTAAATAATCATTTTCTTCTTTACTAGCTGTTCTTGAAAACAATATTTTAGTTAAATTCAATACTTTTGTGAGTCCACCTAATATCTCTAAGCCTCTTTTTAAAGTATATAAATCAAATCCTGTAACAAAATAATTTATATCTTCATTGTTTACTCCAAAATTTTCGATTCCACTATATGAATCAATATCAAGTAAAACCATATCATATGGCAATTCTGTGTTGCTAGAAATGCCTAGATACTCTTTTATTTCTTCTAAAGTATCAAAGCCAACAGCAACATCTATTTCTTCAAATTCGGTAACATAAGCTTTAGTAGGTTTTATAACAGGTACTATATATTTTGCTTTTTGATTAATTGTTGAATCCACTACTAATACTTTTTTGTCCATTGCTACCAAAATCTTAGCTACATATAACATTAAATCTATTTTGTCATAACAACCTATAAAGCTTATCTTCCTCATTATTTCCTCCTATATATTATTTCTAACCACCTAAAGATTCTATGTATAACTCTCTTTCTTCTTGAAGTGATGTTATTTCTTCTTCTGTTTTTTGAACCACATTATCTTCTGCATCTTCATTATTAACTGCACTATTTATTCCTTGTCTTACCAAATCTCTATTTGTATCAAATAAGCTTATTAATGCATTCTTTGCTTCTTGTACAATATTTGGATCTGTTCTAATAAGAGCTTCTACTTCAGCACTTGGTACATATGTTGTAGTTGCAGCTTCTTGCAAACCTGGTTCAACATATGTAGTTGTATATAATCTTGCTCCATTCATTCTATATGCTTCTACTATAGCACTACTCATCATTAGTGTTTCTTCTTCAGATAATTGTAGCCAAATACAATTTGTAGAATCTACACCTGCTATTTGAGGAATTGTAACTTCTTTATGAGATACAACAATTAAATCTCTTCCTTCAGGTGTTCTTAGTCTTACATCTATGTAGTCTCCTGTTTGCAATTGACTTGTAATCTGAATAACATTATATTCTTGGTTTCTTACATCTGCAGTTAAAGCTTCTTCTTCATATGTAAGATCTGTTGTTAAAACAGTACCTGGGTTTAAATTAACTTTAGCTTTTAGTCCTACAGGGAATAAAGATCCTGTTGGATCTGCAATTGTATCACCATTTGAATCTACCGTTCGTGAACTATAAATGGTAGATGAATCTGTCTCTATATTTAATTCTATCCCTCTTATTTTATCAGAAGTAATCTCAGTACCAGATGCAATTTCAGCAGTAACCACATATCCATATACTCTGTGAGATTGTTCCTCCTGTATTTGATTATTTAAATTCGAAACTTGGTATATTAAAAAACCTATTATCGTTCCAGTTATAAGTAATGTTATTACAATTCCTAGTAAAAAAGAATTGTTTGCTTTTCTTTGCATTGGATTCATTGCCATAATATTTTCCTCCTTATTTTTTGACAAAATAATATTTCATATTTTATTTTACAACAATATCAAAAAAAATACAATAATATTAAGCTTCTTGTAACAAAAACTTAATATTATTGTAATATTTCTGTAATATTTCTATCTTCTCCCGCAGCAACAACCATTTCGCCTTGAAGAATTACTGTTTCTATTTGTCAAAAAAAGTACAGGATTTGCTTGGTTAGTAGTTAATGTAAATCTAGCCTGATTGTTATTATTGCTAGTATCATTATTGCTATTACATCTACAACATTGTTGATTGCAATTATTATTGTTATTAGAAGTGATGTTAGCTAATGCTACTTGATTGTTTTCTTCTCTTTCATTATTACAACATCTATTAATTCTTTCGATTATATTACAAATCAATCTAGTAATAACTGCTGTAATATATGAAAGTATGGTATATGCTATCACAAATATTAAGAATCCAGTTCCATCAACAATAAATGAAACAACTAAAAGTATTGCGAAAAAAGTGGCAGCTACTAAAATTGGACATTTTAGTATTCTAAGTAGAACAATAGAAAGTATTATTATAGCAATAGGTAGTGCAAAAAATAATAATAATAGTGTGTTCATAAAATTTCTCCTTTTCTTATACTATTTTTAGTATATTTTATGTTTACACACTATTATTGGTTACTATTTTATTTTAGAAAATTGCAGATTAGATGGTTTTTATCTATGATTCTCCAAGAAATGGTATTTTGTAAAAAAATATGAAAATATGGAATGGAATGTGATTTGAGTATATGTGTTCTTAAAAATTTTGGTAGGGAATCTCGCATGCTTGTGAGGGCGCTGCCAGAATTTTTCTAGAACACATACGAAAATTAGCTTGACCGACATATTTGAAATATTTTTTTACAAGATACCATTTCTTGAAATTAATACTATAAACAACAAAGATATAACATTACTTTAATCATAATCGACTTTTAATAGAATTAATCCTTGTGGAGGAAGTGTTTTTCCTGCTTTAAATCTATCCTTTGATTCTATTATACTTGGTATTTCTTCTGGTTTTATTTTTCCAAGTCCTACATCAACTAATGTGCCTGAAATAATTCTTACCATATTATATAAAAATCCATTTCCAGTTAAATCTATAACTATATTATTTCCCTCAACCAATACATTTGCACTATAAATTGTTCTAACACTACTTTTACTACTAGTTCCACTAGATTTAAAAGCTTTAAAATCATGTTCTCCTTCAAAATATTTTATAGCTTTTTTAATTTTTTCCACATCTAGTTTTATAGGCATATGATATGTTAAGTTTCTATATATTGCTGTTCCATATTTAGAATTGTCAATTACATATCTATATGTTTTTCTCTTACAATTGAATCTACTATGAAAATTCTCTTCAACTTCTTCTGCATTTTGTATTCTAATTGCATTCTTTACCTGAGAATTTATTGCTATAGGTACTTTATTTATATCGATATTTGAATTAGTTTTAAAATTTGCAACTTGACCTATAGCATGAACTCCTGCATCAGTTCTCCCTGAAGCAATCAAATCAACTTTTTCTCCTGTTATATTCTCTATTGCTCTTTCTATTTCACCTTGTATATTTAATTTATTTGGTTGTTTTTGCCATCCATTAAAATCTTTTCCATCATATTCTATAGTTAATTTAATATTTCTCATTTTATTACCCTTTTATTGCTTTTTACTTTTCATTTTGCTATTTACTTTCACTAGATTATTTTTCTATATTTTCTTCATTTTCCTTTTCTTTTTTATCTTCTTCTGCAATATTGTTTTTATTATGTTTTTTTATAAATTTTGGAGTATGCTTTTTAGCATTTTGATTATCTCCAAATTTCTTTGTTACTAAATTTTTAATTAAAATATTCTTTAATGCTTCTTCTTTTAAATCAACTATTAAATTTCCATCTTTAGCAATTGAAATTTTTCCTGTTTCTTCTGATATTACTACTGCTATAGCATCCGTTTCTCTAGAAATACCAAGTGCTGCTCTATGTCTTGTTCCAAGTCCTTTAGTAATTTGTCTATCATCAGACAATGGTAAAATACAAGCTGCAGCCGCAATTTTATTTTTACTGATTATTATTGCTCCATCATGTAATGGTGTTTTCGGAACAAAAAGATTTACTATTAATTGTGGAGATACGTCTGCATCAATTTTTACTCCACTATCCATAATATCATCTAATTGTATATCTCTTTCCATTACAATCAATCCACCAGTTTTACTGTTTGATAATTCTTTTGCAGCAATTACAATTTTATATATATCTTCTTTCGTCTTTGTTTCTAAATTTTTCTCAAGTCCTATTCCAAAAAATTTAGTAAATTTGTTAGTTCCTAATTGCTCTAGCATTCTTCTTAATTCTGGTTGAAATATAACCATTAAAGCAATTACACCATATGTTGTAAATATTGTTAAAAGCCAATTTAATATTCTGAATTCAAATATTCCACTTAATAGTGTTATTATTACTATTAACACTATTCCTTTTAGTAATTGCCATACTCTAGAATTTCTTGCTGATTTTATGAATCTATATACAATATATCCAACTATTAAAATATCTAATATAAATATTATCAATTTGAACGGATTACTCGAAATATCCGTAATATATCCCATGATGCTTTCCCAAAAGCCATTTATATTCGATGAAAAAAAATCCATACATTCTTTCCTCTTTTATTATAAATTTTACCATATTTTTTGTTATTATTTAAAATCTAAATTATTCAATAAAAATGTTCACTATATTTTATTGTTTTATGCAAATATATAGAAAATTAAAGATGCAATAACAGCGAACACCATCATAACAGCAAGTACTGCCGCTATGATTTTTGTTGCAATTTTTCCAATATCTCTTCTATTTTTTTCTTTTTTATTCATTTTTGTTTCATTCCTTTCTTAGTATCAAATCTAATTTAGAAATAATTACATTTTATATACTTACTATGTCTATTCAAATATTTTTAATAGCTTAATCCCGAGAATAAAGAATTTAGGTCAAATGTTTTTACAACATCTGGTGCTCCATAATCCACACCATAAGTTTCAACTGTGATACTTGTTATAACTGGCTGCTCTTTTGGAGTATCAGATGAAATTTGATTTCCATCTTCATCTTCTGGAATCTCATAATCTTCGTCTACTTCAGTATCTCTATAATATACTTCAACATTTGCAATTTTATCTACAACATCCAATCCCTCTATTACTTTTCCAAATGGCGCATATAAACCATCTAATTGAGTATTATCATCAGACATTATAAAAAATTGACATCCTGCTGAATTATATCCTTCTTCTAAATATCCCCAACTGCTATAATCAGATCTTGCCATAGAAATTACACCTTTTTCATGTTTTATATTATTAGCTTCATCTCCATTTGCAATAAACTCTCCAGGGATATTATATTCAACTTCTAAGAATGAATCAAAATTGCTTTTAGCACTTTCATCTTTTTTTATCAAATCTTTTGCCTGTCCATATGAAGTTATAGTAACATTTGAATTCGTGTATTCTCCATCATAAAATTCATTTAATATTTCTTCAAATAAATTTTTATTATTTAATACATCATCTAAATCGTAAATATTACTAAGTAGTGGTGATGCAGCTGCATCTCCATTTCTTGCTCCACCTTGTATAACAAAGTTTGGCATTGTTCTATGAAAAGTAGTTCCATTATAGAAACCTCTATTTGCTAATCTTATAAAATTTGCAACAGTATTTGGTGCTTTATCTGGATACAATTCTACTTTTATTGTACCAAAATTTTCTACTTCTATAGTTGCTACTGGATTCTGTATATTTAATGTAGCTTTTTTATATATTCCATAACATGCATATACTATTCCAGCTATAACTAATAAAATTCCTAAAATTAATAATATTCTTATTCCTATCTTTTTCATTGTTCTTCCTTTCTTCACATCATATTTTATCATGTGCTCACATTTATTATTTTACCATAATTAAAGTTTTATTACAATTATTTTATATTAAATTATTACATTATAAGATTGTCAAAAACAAATTGTTCTTGCATTCTCTTTAAAGATTGTTTTATTGTTCTTGCTCTTATTTCTCCAATTCCATCTACTTCATCTAATCTTTGAATATCTGCAACTAAAATATGTTGGAAAGATTTAAATGATTTTACAAGATTTTCAACTATTGTACTTGGCATTCTTGGTATTTTACTTAATATTCTATACCCTCTGGTATAAACACCAACTTCATCATAATTATCAAAATCCTCATATCCTAAAAGATTAGCTATTTTATCTGGTTTGATAAGATTCTCATATTCGATATTTTTTAGCTCACTCAATATTTTCTCAGCACTTCTCTTTTTTCCAGGAGCAATATAGTCTTTAATTAAAAGTAACTCTTCTTTTTCTAAATCCCCAACTGATTCATCAAGCTGCATTTCAAGGAGCCTGCCTTCCTCTCCAAGTTCATCTATTGCTCTATTTACCTCTTCAGCAATCTTCATCACCATTTCTGCTCTCTGAATTGCTGTAATAACATTCTCTAATGTAACAATATCATTAAATTCATATTCATTAAGCATATTTATTTTATTATCAAAAACTTTTTTATATTTTTCAACTATCTGTAAAGCTTGATTTGCTTTTGAAATTACCTCTGCCGACTCTTTTAGGACATATCTTGAATTTCCTCTAAAAAGTGTAATTATTCCCCTTCTTTGAGAAATACTAATTACCAGTGCTCCTGTTTGTTTTGCTGTACGCTCTGCAGTTCTATGTCTTGTACCTGTTTCATTTGTATAAATTTCTGGAGATGGTATTAGCTGAGTATTAGCATACAAAATCTTTTTTAAATCAGAACTTAAAATAATGGCCCCATCCATTTTAGCTAGCTCATATAGCTTAGCAGGGCTAAAATCAACATCTAACTTAAAGCCTCCATCCACCAAATCCAAAACTTGTTCACTGTCTGCAACAGCAATTAGTGCACCTGTTTTAGCATTCAATATATTTTCCAATCCATTTCGTATCGGTGTACCTGGTGCTATCAATTTAAGAACTTCAACAATTCCATCTGCCAACTTTATTCACTCCTTTGTCGTTATAGGGACAGGCCTTAAAACGACAACCTTGTCGTTTCGGGGACAGACCTTTACTTTTTTATCTTAATCCTAATCCCTTAATCGCTTCATTTATATTCCTAACGCCTATTATATCTAATTTAAAACTATCTTTCAATAGTTTTTTATTACTTTCTGGTATAATACATTTCTTAAATCCTAATCTATCCGCTTCTTTTAGCCTTTTCTCTATCATATTTACTGCTCTTACTTCTCCAGTAAGTCCTACTTCTCCAATTGCCACAACATCTTGTGGTATACTTAAATTCTTATAACTAGATGTACATGCAAGCACCACGCCTAAATCCACAGCTGGCTCTCCTATCTTAATTCCGCTTACAACATTTAAATATACATCCTGTGTTCCAAGCCCTATACCTGCTCTTTTTTCAATAACTGCAATCAATACTGCTAATCTGTTATAATCAATTCCATTTGCAGTTCTTTTAGGTATGCCAAATACACTAGGAGTAGTTAACGCTTGAAGTTCGATTAATAACGGTCTCGTTCCCTCCATACTTGCCACAATCACAGATCCAGCCGGATTATCATTTCTTTCTGAAATAAGTATTGATGATGGATTAGTAATTTCCACCATTCCCTCATTTTTCATTTCGAACATTCCAACCTCGTTTGTTGAACCAAACCTGTTTTTCACACCTCTTAGAATTCTGTATGAAAAATATCTCTCTCCTTCTATGTATAATACAGTATCTACCATGTGCTCTAGCACTCTAGGTCCTGCAATATTTCCATCTTTAGTAACATGACCAATTATTATAGTTGTTATTCCATTATCTTTACACATTCTCATAATTCTAGCTGTGATTTCTCTTACTTGGCTCACAGTTCCAGCTGCAGAAGTAATTTCCTCTGAATACATTGTTTGAATTGAATCTATAATTACAAGTTTTGGATTTATAGAAGTTATTGCATTTTGAATACTATCTATGTTAGTTTCACCTAAAAACATTAAATCATCATTATTTATATTTAATCTATCAGCTCTAATTTTTACCTGTTCTGCAGATTCCTCTCCTGAGACATATAAAACCTTACCTTCACCTTTAACTTTATCACAAAGTTGTAAAATCAAAGTAGATTTTCCTATACCAGGCTCTCCACCTACTAGTACAAGCGAGCCTTTAACAAGTCCTCCTCCTAAGACTCTATCAAGTTCACCTATACCAGTACTTGTCCTTGAAGTTTCTATTCCTTCCACTTCTTTTAGTTTCTTTGGCACAGCCTTTTCCCTACGTGAACCATTAATTGAAGAACTACTACTTGTACTATTTACTACTTTTTCTTCATAAAAACTATTCCACTCATTACATGCAGGACATTTCCCCAGCCATTTTGCTGACTCATATCCACAACTACTACACACAAAAATTGTTTTTACCTTCGCCATACTTACCTCCTTTGTCCCATTGGGGACAGGCCTATTTGTCCCATTTTTATTTGTTTATCAAAAGTTATTTATTTTTAATTTTTATTCTATATATTCTCTTTCTATCTATACCTAATATTCGAGAAATTTGTTCTACTGTTATTCCCTTTATCTCTATTATTTTCAATATATACTCTTCTTGAACATTCTTATTAAGTAATTGTATTTTTTGCAAATTATCTATTTCTAAGATTCTCCTAATATTTTCAATTGCAACATCATCGGACATTTTCTCATTTTCGAATTCACCATCTGAAAATTCTTTCTCTTCCGCCCTATTAAAAAATATAAATTTTTCAATTGCTTGCTTTCTTTCGTCTCCAAACATTTCCAAAATAAAATTTGTACTTGCTATTTTCTCTCCATACAAATATTCATTATAACTACTCCACTCATATGATTCCATTTTGCAAATATTGTCATTTTCTGGATTTTTATGAATGTATCTAATAAGATTTAGCAAATATCGGTCTGTATTAATGCAAATACTTTTAAATCTATTTTGAAAAAGATGTCCTACCCTTTCATATTTTCTATTGAAATATTGCGCATAAGATGTACATAACATATGCATTATATTCGACTTTGAATCGCTCTTATCATAAATAGCCAAATGTACATGGTTATTCATTAAAGCATATGCATAAATATCATAATCATATTTATTCTTTGTTTTTAATAGTTCTTCTAAAAATTTTTTCTTATCATAATTATCGAAGAATATATCTTGCTTATTTATTCCTCTTATTATTATATGATAAGTTTGAGTAATTGTCTTGCTGTTTTCTCTTGAAACTCTGGGCATAAATTCGTCTCCTTTCTTATTAAATTTGTCATCGAATAATATGCCCCCTGAAATTACTCTTTAACATAATAAAATATAGCACATTTTTTTTGAATATGCTATACTTTTCACACTATTTTTACAAATATTGTTAATAGGTTTTAATTTTGAGTTTCCTTTAAATGGAGTAAATATTAAAATTTTTTTTAATACCGATATTGCATTGACTTTTACTCAAATGGGTACAAATAAGCCTGTCCCCAATGGGACAAAGTGGGACAAAAAGGCCTGTCCCTAATTTTCCAAAATGAACATTGCGTGTGCCCATGCTAAGCCTATTACCCAGTTAGGTTTCATCGTTTGATTATCTATTTGTTCGCCTAAGAGTCCATGTTCATTGCAACTATTTACAATAAAATCTATACATTCTTGTGCTTTTTTATTTTCTCCAATTTCTTTATAATACATTGCCATCCATAGTGTAGATATTGACCAAGGGCTATTTCCTTCTCTATAGTGATCTCCCTCAAATCTTAAGTATCCTCCTGTATATGTTCTTAATGTCATATTAATTTTTTCTATTGTGTTTTGTACTCTTTTTTCTTTTGGATTATACATTTCAAATGGTACTACTGCCCCGATTAAGCTAATGTCCACTAGTTCGTCTTTTGTGTTTCTCTTTAATGTTTTTGTATTTTCGTTATACAAGTTTTCATCTATATATTTTTCAATTTCTTTTTTATAGAAATTCATCTTCTTTTCAAGTTTATTTACACTTTCTAATTTTAATCTATTTTTTTCCTCATACTCTGGTTTGAATACGTCATACATCTTCATAATACAATTGAATGCTGCATAAATACTTGCTAGTGAATATAGATGAACTCCTTCATTCATCTCCCATAAATCATAGCTAACTGGAAGTTTATTTCTATCTTCCGTATGATAAGTTTTCTCGATTTCATTTTTTACTATATCGCTGTCATCATGCAATCCTAAAATATTATCCATATATATACATAAAAATTTAACAGCATTTTCACACATTTTTAGAACATCTTTTAAAAACTTTTTGTCTCCAGTAATTTTATAATGTTCATATGCTCCAAATACCACTCCTGCAGTTTCATCTATTTGATATCCCCAACATGGTGCTAACCTTCCATCTGTATAAAATCTTTGTTCCCACATACCGTTTTTGCTTTGTGTATTCTTGCAAAAGATTTTATAAAATTTTTCTGTTTCCTTTTCCATTTTTACTTTGTCAAATGCTCTTGTTATAAACACCGCATCACGTGGCCAACAATATCCATATCTTCCACATTGAGTTAAGTTTTCATCTACTTCTACCGCTGCTGCAACTCCTCCAGTATCTTTATTTGTGAGTAACGGAAATAATAATATACTTCTCTTATATATTTTATTAAACTTCTTATTATATTCACTGGTTTCTTCTTTTAATTCAATATTGATATGGTCTTTTACATATTTCTTCCAATACCTTTGTGTGGCTACTTGATCTGCTGCAACATCTAATTTTCTTAGATTTTCAACTTTCTTCCACATTTCCTCTACAGATACTTTGTCATTTTCAAATACATATAAATATATATCTAGTTCCTTAGTTTCTCCTGGTTTAATTACACCTAATTCATAATTTATACTAGAATCCGAACTCATTCCAATATAGTCTTTATCATGTATTATTCCACTTCCAATATTATTATCGGTACCATTTAACTGGTGTGCATTTATATTGTTTTTTGAAAACATACACATAGTACTATTATGGCTATATTGTAAAAGTACATTATTTTCAATCTTTGATCCTACCATATTATTAGAATTTGATAATAATTTTGAATGCATTAAAAAATTAACATTAAGATCGATTATATTATTATTTTTTAATATATATCTTTTTATTAATACATTATTTTTCATAGATACAAAATCAATTTGTTTTATTTCTAAATTAAAATATGTATTTTCTATCTCTGTATTTAATACATTTGTATCTTCAGTATAATATTGATTATATCTATTGTTTTGGTCATCATGCAAATAGATTATACAAGAGTCATTTACTTTGACTCCTGTATGAAAAAAATCTAGAAATTGTCTAAAATCTGGTGTATTATACATAAGTCTAAGCAATTCACCATGATTTGTATAGCTTGCAGTTATATCCTTTCCACCAATTATGGCATCATTAAAATATTTATTTTTCATCTGTTTCTCCTTTATAATCCTTTTCTATGTAGTTCCACGTGCCACATATATTTTCTATTCGAATGCTTGGAGAATATAAAATATATGTGGCAGCAAGATGGAACGGATTTTTAAATTGATATTATAATTTTTACTTATTCTCTACTATCTTTACTATTTGATTTTCTAGTTCTTTTAATCTTTCTTTTATTCTAATTATATCAGTATCTGCAGCATTTTTATCTAAGTACTCTTCTTTTACAATATTTGACATATCTTCCAATTCTTCTTTTAACGTATTCATTCTTTCTAATACTTCTAGTCTTAAGTATCTTTCTTTTGCAGAATCATTAACTTTTCCTACCATTTCCATGTTTTCGTCTAATTCATAACTTTCACCAAAATCTGGAATAGTTATTGGAATACTAGTATTTTCTTCTAGTTTTTGTTTTAATACTATTTGCCCTTCTGGTTCTCCATGTACTAAAAATATATGTTTTGGAGGATATGTGAATGAATATACAAAATTCATTAGCCATTCTTGATCTGCATGTCCAGAATATCCTTCAATATATTCTATTCTTGCATTTACTGCAATTTCTTCTCCAAATATTTTTACTTTCTTTTCTCCATCAACCAATTTTCTTCCAAGTGTACCAGGTGCTTGATAACCAACAAAAAGAATTGTACTATTTGGATCCCATAAATGATGTTTTAGATGATGTTTAATTCTACCAACTTCACACATTCCACTTGCAGAAATTATAATTGATGATTCTTCACTTGCATTCAAAGCTTTTGATTCATCAGCTGTTCTGGTAAATTTTAGACCAGAAAATTCTAGAGGATTATCTCCTTCATTTATAATTTTTTGTGTTTCTTCATTAAATAAATTCATATTATCTTTGAATACTTCTGTCGCAGATATTGCAAGTGGACTATCAACATATACTGGAATACTCATTAATTTTTTATATTTCTTATAAAATTCTTCATCATGTTTTTCTTCTTTTATTCTGTTTAATTCATATAATATTTCTTGTGTTCTACCTACTGCAAATGATGGTATTACCACTGTTCCACCTTTTTCTAAAGTTTCATACACTACGTCCAAGAAAATTTTAGCTTTATCATCATTTCTCATATGCAATCTATTTCCATAAGTTGATTCCATTACTAAATAATCTGTATTTTCTATCATAGTAGGTGGTGATAAAAGAGGAATATCATTGTTTCCCAAATCTCCAGTAAAAACTATTTTTTCAGTTTTCCCATTTTCAGTAATCCATACTTCGATAATACTAGAGCCAAGCATATGACCAGCGTCATTAAATCTAACTTTTATATTATCATCTATATCTATTATTTCGTCATATTGAACAGGTGTAAATATTTCTAGACATTTTGCTGCATCCTCTGCAGTATATAGAGGTGGTAATGGATCTTCACCTTTTCTTTCTCTTTTTCTATTTTTCCATTCAACTTCCATCTCTTGAATATGACCACTATCTGGAAGCATAATTGCACATAAATCACATGTTGCTTTTGTAGCAATTACTTTATTTCTAAAACCTTCATTATATAATTTGGGTATTCTTCCCGAATGATCGATATGTGCATGTGTAAGAAGCATAAAATCTATATCTTTTACATCAAACAAAAATGGTTCTCCATTTTCAAATTCATCTGTTGCAGATCCCTGATACATACCACAATCTACTAAAAATTTCTTTCCAGCTCCTTCAACTAAGAAATTAGAACCAGTTACAGTTTTGGTAGCTCCTAAAAAAGTTACTTTCATCAAATTCCTCCTATTATTACATTCTTATCTAATTAATATTTTCAAAAGACTGAAAAATACGGAATGGAAAGTGATTTGAAATAGAAATTCTTTAAAAATTTTATTAGGGAATCTCACGTGCATCGTGAGGGCGCTGATAAAATTTATTTTAGAATTTCTTTGAGAATCAACTTGACCGACATATTTTGAAGTTTTTTTTGAAAATATTAATTAGATTTTTCATCAAATAAATAACTTAATCTTTTTCTTTATTTTTACACTATCAATGTTAATTTTTAATGAACTTTCTATAACAGTGTCATCATAATAATCTACAGTTAAAATTTTATTTTCATAACTGCATTGAATATTTATATTTTGCAAATATATTATTTTAGTATCAAAAACTTCTTTCAATATTTTATATGTTACATCTTCATTTTCTGAAAAGTTATCCCATATTTTCAATTCCTGTGCTATTTTTATTATAGTTCTAATTAATTTTTCAAATTCTAAATCTAATTCTTTTAAATCTTTTACATTTTCTTCTTTACTTATTGGAATATATCTGTAATATCTAATTTTATATATCCATTTTATTAAATCGAATTTATTATCTTCCTTTATTTTAGAGATAATCTCATTTAATATATATATATATTCTTTTGATAACTCAACAATATCTTGTCTTTCTAATTTATCTTTAACACTTTTTAAAAATTTATTTTCTTCTTCTAATTTTCCTTTTTGCTCAATAAATTCTCTAGGTAATATAATTTTATTACATTCTTCAATTTTTTCTATAAAGTCTAATCTTTCTTTTGTTAAAATTCCTACTAAATAACTAACACTAAATATTTTTTCTTTATTAGGTAGCTTTTCATTTCTAGAATAATATTCTTTTTTCAAAAGTTCATTATTGTTAAGTATTTTATCAATTTTCTCTATTTGCTTCATATAGTTTTTCTTTTCTTCAGTTACATTATCCAAAAATTCTTTTTTATTTTCAAAAAGCTCTAATCTTTCGTTTTTTTCTTTTCTTATTGATTCAAATTTTTTCGCAAATTCATTATGTTTTTTATCTGAAATATATTTTTGAATTGCCATTTTACATACAAAATCATATATTTTTTTGTATCTATTACTATTTATGTTGTTTCTACCATTTAATAATAGTGCAGTTTGATATATATAATTGTATTCAATATCATTTATATCTTTTATAACTATGTCCCATGACCATCCATTAAAATCTCTTATAACTTCAGCCTCTGAATCTATTCTACCATCATTTAATAATGTATTTAATGGTATTTCTAAATAATTATTTGTTATTTCTGATGGTATTTCTATTTCATCTAGTTTTAGTATTGCTGTTAATATTACCAATTCATTTTGAATACAAATAATTTCTCCATTTTTTTTATCTATTTCATATGTTGCATTGTTTTTCTCTAATCTTTCAGCTTCTTTTGTCCCTGTTTTTACTAAAAAAATCTTCAAGCACTTTTCTTTTATTATTCTAAGCAAATTTTCTATATAGTCTTTTTTTGAAGGCACTTCCACTTTTACTGTTTCATAGTCTTTATATGCATTTTCAATTTTATACAACATGCTTAGTAATAAATTTTTTACATCATATGAAAATAGTTTGTTTTCCAAAATTTTTTCTAATTCATTATTATAATCTTTTATATTAATATTCAACTTAGATAAAATTTTATTTTTTTCCATACTTCTCCTCTTTAGTAATTTTTACTCTTCACTTGAAGCATTAGTACTCATTTTAAGTTCTTCCCATTTTTCTTTAGACATAAGAACTTCACGTGGTTTGCTTCCTTGGAATCCTGAAATAATTCCTCTTTCCTCCATTTGATCTATAATTCTTCCAGCTCTAGCATATCCAACTTTAAAACGTCTTTGTATAAAAGATGTAGATGCTTGTCCTGTTTCTACTACAACATCTATGGCATCCATTAATAATGGATCTGTGTCATCATCTTCATCTTGACTATCTATCTCTTTGTCTGTGCTATTTGCATTTTCTATTTGTTTTATTATCTCATCATTGTATGTAGCCTCTCCATTATTTTTAATAAAATCAACTATCTTTTCCACTTCTTTATCCGATACAAATGCTCCTTGAATTCTTGTAGGCTTTGGTGCTCCTGCAGGATAAAATAGCATGTCTCCTTTACCAAGTAGTTTTTCAGCTCCTGCCATATCTAGTATTGTTCTTGAATCTACTTGTGAAGAAACTGCAAATGATATTCTTGAAGGTACATTTGCTTTAATAATACCAGTAATTACATCCACAGATGGTCTTTGTGTAGCAATTACCAAGTGCATTCCTGCTGCTCTTGCCATTTGTGCTAATCTACAAATTGAATCTTCAACATCTTTTGGAGATACCATCATTAAATCTGATAACTCATCTATAATTATTACTATTTGTGGTAATTTTTGTCCTCCACCCTCTGATTCTAATGCAGCATTATATCCTTTAATATCTCTTACATTTTTACTAGCAAACAAACTATACCTGTTTACCATTTCTTGCACAGCCCATGCTAAAGCTCCTGCTGCCTTTTTAGGGTCTGTAACTACAGGAATTAATAAATGTGGTATTCCATTATACACAGAAAGTTCAACCACCTTAGGGTCAACCATTACAAGCTTAACTTCACTTGGTTTAGATTTATATATAATACTTGCAATTAGAGTATTTATACATACAGATTTACCAGAACCAGTTGCACCCGCAATTAAAACGTGTGGCATTTTTGCAATATCTGTAACAACTTCATTACCTGCAACATCTTTGCCAAGTGCAAATGCAAGTTTAGATTTATGATTTTTAAAGCTATCGCTATCTATTATATCTCTTAATGGTACGATCTCATTTTCCTTATTTGGTACTTCAATTCCTACTGCTTGTTTACCAGGTATTGGTGCTTCAATTCTTATAGTTTCAGCAGCTAAATTAAGCGCAATATCATCAGCTAAATTTGCAATTTTACTTACTCTCACACCTTCTGCTGGTTTTAATTCATATCTAGTTATAGCAGGTCCAACTGAAACATTTTCTACTTTAGCAGAAACGCCAAAACTATATAAAGTTTTTTGAAGTTTAGTAGCAGTATCTGCAACAGCTTTCTTTCCGCCTTTTACTCCTTTTTTATCTCCTTCTGCCAATAGTTGAATTGGTGGAAATTCATAATGCTCATCTTCTACTGTTAAAGTGTGTTCTAGCTGCAATACTTGTTTTACTTTTTCTTCTTTCTGTTCCTGTTCTTCTTTAAATAAATTTGCTTCTATAACATCTGGATTAATTTTTTCCTCTGCTTTTTCTTTATTCTTGCCACCAATGTTAAAAGGAATTAAATTATCATCTTTATGATCATATTTTTTTAATTTTTTATCTTTCTTTTTATCTTCTTCTGAATCATCATTTAAATTTATTGTTAATTGTTCAGCAAGTTCTTCTGCTTCTCTTCTTTGTTCTTCTTTTTCTCGTAATCTACGTTCCTTTTTTGTTTCTTTTCTTTCTTCAGGCTCTTCTTTTATTCTAGAGGCTCTAATTTCCTCTTTTTCTGCTCTTCTTTCTTCTCTATTTTCTCTTCTTGTCTCAATAAATTCAGCTATCATCTCTGCAGGCTTTATTCCAAAAATAAATACAAGTAATATTGCTCCAATTCCAACACATAAAATAACTGTACCAATTTCTCCCAATAATCCAATTAACCCGAAAGCAATTGCAGTTCCAATAGCTCCTCCACCATTATTTAACTCTCCTAATTCATAGCCTTTTTCAACTACTGACTGAAATTCATTATTTATATTCAAGTTTCCATTAGAAAATTGAAAAACACTTAGCATTGTAGATATACATACTAGAAATATAGCATATTGGATTAATTTTGATATTAGATATTCTTTGTCTTCTGTAGTCATATATATAGCTATTAAGAATGTACCAATAGGAATTATATATTTTATAGCTCCCATAATACCACCAAGTATTGGACTTAAGTGCTCTCCTATATATCCAGATTTTGTGTATATTAATATAGCAAGTAGTATACTAATTAAAAGCATAAACACTACTGCTACATTTATATCTATCTTACTTTTTTTTGCTCTTCTTCCTCTTTTTGCCAAAGTATTTTCCTCCTTTAAATTACAAATCACGAAATTATCCATTGGTATTATATCACAAGGCTATCAAAAAGCAATCAAAATTTTAAAAATGTAATATAAATGTAATATTGAAACAAAGGGACGCACGATTTGTTCCAGATTTGGAACAAATCGTGCGTCCCTTTGTTTCATTTTAATTCTTTTCTATTATTTT
>CAMMDS010000006.1 GCA_946495655.1 uncultured Clostridium sp. | reverse complement strand
AAGCAAAAAAAGGAAAAGCAGATGCAGCAAGAGGAAAAATATTTACAAAATTAGGTAGAGAATTATTAATCGCAGTGAAACAAGGGGGACCTGACCCGGCTGGTAATTCTAAACTTAAAGATGTAATAGCAAAATGTAAAGCAAATAACATGCCGAATGATACAATAAATAATGCAATAAAAAAAGCTTCTGGAGCTGGAAATAGTGAAAACTATGAAGAACTTACTTATGAAGGATATGGAGTAAATGGAGTAGCAGTTATAGTAGAGGCAAGTACAGACAATAAAAACAGAACAGCAGCAGATGTAAGACATGTATTTGATAGAGCAGGAGGAAATCTTGGAACATCTGGATGTGTATCATATCTATTCAATAAAAAAGGAGTTATTGTTATTGATAGAACAACAACTGATATGTCAGAAGACGATATGATGATGCTTGCTTTAGATAATGGTGCAGAAGATTTTGAGGCAACTGATGAATGTTATGAAATTACAACGGCCCCAGAGGATTTTGCAAAAGTTAGAGAAGCATTAGAAGAAAAAGGATTGGAATTCTTGCAAGCAGAAATTCAAATGGTTCCATCTACATATATAAGCTTAGATGAAAAAGATAGTGAAAAAATGCAAAGATTAATTGATAATCTAGAAGACCTAGATGATGTAATGAATGTATATCATAACTGGGAAGAATAAATTTTTAGAAAAATGATAAAAAATAAAATAATAAAATTAGGCAGAATTTATTTGACATGAATATAAATTCTGCTTTTATACTAAGGGGGAAAATATGAAAAAAAAGAATCCATTATTAATTGTAATTATAGTATTACTAGTTATCTTAATATTAGGGGGAGGAGTTTTTGCATATATATATTTTGCCACAGATTTGCTAAAGACAGATAAAGAGTTATTTACTAAATATGCATTAACATTACTAGATGAGGAAAATGGGTTTATTCCGAGTGTATTAAATGAATATGAAAATAAAAAACAAACATCAGCATATCAAAATAATGGTAGTTTTTCGGTAAATAATGATTTATTGATAGACACTTCTACAAATACGTTTTTACAAGAGTTTAAGAATGCAATAGATATTGCAAATAATGCTAATATAAATTTTAATGGTACTATAGATAATCCGAATAGAAGAGTAGAAGAAAATATAACGATAAATTATTCAGATACAGTTAATTTACCATTCAAATATAAGCAGGATGTGGATTTATATGGAATACAGGCTGATATTTTATCTCCAAATTATATAGCAATAGAAAATAATAATTTACAAGATTTATGTAGCAAATTAGGAATGCTAAATGTATCTGGCATACCTAATAAAATTGAAGCAACTACAATGGAGTCATTACAATTTACAGATGAAGAGATAACTAATATTTTAAACAATTATATTGTTCCTGTGTATAATAATTTACCAGAAGAAAAATTTTCTAAAAATGAAACTTCAAATGAGGTTATAGAGTATACATTAACATTGACAAATGAAGAAATTAGAAATATAGCTATTCAAATACTCCAAACTTTAAGTAATGACACTGTGATGTTAGGAAAAATAAATAACATAGTTCAAGAAATGTATGGAGAAAATACAGATACAATTACTTCAGAAGATATCTCAACTTTAATTAATGAATTAAGTGCGCAAACTATAGAAGAAGGAAATGTTATTTTTACTATTACAAAAAATGACGACATGGTAAATAGCATTAGTATAACTACAACTAATTTAACAGTAGAACTTGCTAAAAACCAAATAGAATCTAGTTTGTCATATGGAATAGATGTAACTCAGACAGATGGTATTAGATTAAATATTATAATGTCATATGAAGGAATAAATACAAATAATGTTTCTGAAAGAGTATCAGCTGTAATTAATATTCCAGAGTCAATAAATACTACATATACAGTTACAAATAATATTGTATTTGGCAATGCAGTTACAATAGAACCATTTAATAATAATGTGGTAATATTGAATAATTATCCTGCAGAACAATTACAACCATTTATAGAGCAGGTAGGAAATATTATTGCAGAAACAAATACAAGCCAAATGAATCAAATAGGATATAGACAAGAGTTTATAAATCCAATAGTAATGGGAGTTGCCTGTCCAAGTATAATATCTGCTTTTGAAATTGTAAACAATGCAATGGATTCAACAATAAATACAAATATGCAATCTGAGCTAGAACAAGAAAATGTTAATGAAATTTCTACAAATATGGAAACATATTTAAATGAAACATTATCTACAGGAAATGAAATTAATAATATTTCAAATATGATATCCGAAGCAGAAAATTTTATAAATTAAATAAAAATAGTTCTAAAACATAAAAATACAGCATATATATTTAATATATATGTTGTATTTTATTTTTTAGGAGAAAACAAATGAAAAATAGTGTACAGGAAGTTTTAGAATATTTTCCATTACAAATAAAATCAGAGATAGATAGATGTTGTAATGTGTATGAAAAACTCGAGGAAATACGACTAAGAACAAATAGAAATATTATTTTAAAGATTGGACAAGAAGAAATAGTATTAAATTACATAATAAGCACTAATGAAGTGCTAGAGATTTTGCAAAGAATTTGTGATAATTCAATATATACATATCAAAACCAAATTTGTAATGGGTTCATCACAATAAAAGGGCGGTCATAGAGTTCGGAATATCTGGGAATGTAGTAACAAAAGATGGACAAGTAATTAATATATCTCATATATATAGTTTAAATTTCAGAATAGCAAAACAAATAATAGGATGCAGTGATGTAATTATGCCATATATATTAAATATTAAAGAAAATACAATATACAACACAGTCATACTTTCTCCTCCTGGGAGAGGAAAAACTACATTACTTAGAGATAGCATAAGAAGTATTAGCAATGGAAAAAAAGAAATCGGATTTAAAGGAATAAATGTAGGAGTAGTAGATGAGAGAGGAGAAATAGCAGCAATGTATAAAGGAATTCCACAAAATGATTTGGGAGAAAGGACAGATGTTTTAGATAATATATCTAAAGGTTTAGGAATGACAATGTTGGTGAGATCAATGAGTCCAAATGTTATTGCTGCAGATGAGATTGGTACTAAAGAAGATATAGATGCTATTAATTATGCCATAACATCTGGAATAAAAGGAATATTTACAGCCCATGGAGAAAGCTTAGAAGATATTACATTAAATCCAATACTAAACAAATTATATGACTTGGGGATAATGGAAAAAATATTATTAATAGAAAAAGACAGAAGTATCAAATTAATATATAGCAAAGAGAAAGGTAAAAATTAAATAAATATATAATATTAAATAATAAAAAGGGGGAGATAAAATGTTTTTTGTAAAAATGTTCATCTTGTTTTTAATCTTTTTAAGTAGTCTAAAGGCAGGAAAAATAATTGCAAAAAAATACTCAAATCGAGTAAACGAACTAAAAGAAATGAAAAATGCTCTCAATATGTTTTTAACAAAAATCAAATTTACATATGAATCAGTTCCTGAAACTTTTAATGAAATAGGAAATAACATAAATGGAAATATAGGAAAAATATTTAGAACTGCTTCTGAAAATATGAAAGAAAAAGCTGCTGGTGAAGCATGGGAAGAAGTAGTAGATAAAACAGAAACAAGTTTAAGCGAAGAAGATAAAAGTATTATAAAAAATTTAGGAAGAATGCTTGGAAAAACAGATTTAGAAGGACAAGTCAGTGAAATTAAATTAGTACAGAATTTTTTAAATACACAAATAGAGTTAGCAGAAAAAGAAAAACAAAAAAATGAAAAATTATACAAAACATTAGGAGGAGTTGTAGGACTTGCAATAGTCATTATACTTGTTTAGACAATCAATGAAATATTTTTTAATGAAACATTATATTAAAATCCAAAAGAAAAGTGAGGATAAAAAATGCAAATTGATTTATTGTTTAAAATAGCTGCAATAGGAATATTGGTAGCAGTATTGCATCAGGTATTAGTAAGAGCTGGTAGAGAAGATCAAGCAATGATGACAACACTTGCTGGATTAGTTATTGTACTTACATTAGTTATAAAAGAAATTAGCACATTATTTGATTCAGTTAGGACAATGTTTGGATTATGATAAATTTTGAGAAATTGGGGTCTGTCCCTAATTTCTCATTGAAAGGAAATTAAATGCTTATGGATGTTGTTAAAATAATAGGCATAGGACTAATTTCACTTATAATTATAATTATAGTAAGGCAATATAAACCGGAATTTACTCTATATGTTTCATTGCTTGCAGGTGCATTAATTCTTTTGTTTATTATGGACAAAATAGGAGGCATAATAGATTTACTTACTTCTCTATCCAATAAGACAGCAATAAATAACGAATTTTTGACTCTATTGATAAAAATAACAGGAATTGCTTTTTTAACAGAATTTGCAGTAAGTATTTGCAAAGATACTGGTGAATCAGCAATTGCGAGCAAAGTAGATATGGGAGGAAAAGTAATTATAGTATCCATGTCAATCCCTATAATTTCAAGTCTATTAGAAACGATTGTGGAAATATTACCATAGGAAAATAAAAATAAATCTTCTTCAGGTTAAAAATAATAAGAAAGGTTAATAAATGAAAAAAGTTTTTGTATTAATTGCAATTTTAATTTTAATAATCTTTATTCCAAACATTACATATGCTACTGAAGAAAGTATTAGCACAGAAGATATTTTAGAATCTCAACAAGATTCATTGGATATTGATTCATTTATAGAAGAAGCGGACAAGTATACAGAAGATATTTATGAAGACATAGACATGGGAGAACTGTTTTCTTCTGCAATAACTGGTAATGTAGACAATGAGACTATTATAAAAAGTATATTAAAAGCCATACGGTGGGGAAGCAATAGATGCGATAACAGTACTTGTAAGCATTTTAGTTATAGTTGTAATACATAGTATTTTAAAAAATATAAGTGAAGGATTAGAAAACAAAGGCATAGCTCAAATTACATATTATGTACAATATATACTTATAGTAACATTGATAATGACTAATTTTGTACAAATTTTAGATATTGTAAAAGAATCAATACAAAGTTTAGTAGGTTTTATGAATTCTCTAATTCCAATAATGATAACACTTATGATTACTACAGGTAGTATCGTTTCAGCCAATCTATTACAACCAATAATATTATTTGTAATCACTTTTATAGGAAACTTTATCACAGGTATTGTAATACCGATAGTATTAATATCTACGGCACTAGGAATAGTATCTAAAATTTCAGATAAAGTACAAATAGATAAATTATCTAAATTTTTTAAAAGTAGTGTGGTATGGATTCTAGGAGTAACCCTTACTTTATTTGTAGGTATTGTATCAGTAGAAGGAACTTTAAGTAGTAGTGTAGATGGGATTACTGCTAAAACTGCAAAAGCAGCAGTATCTAGTTTTATTCCTGTAGTAGGAAAGATATTAGGAGATGCGGTAGATACTGTAATAGGTTGCAGTTCTATATTAAAAAATGCAACTGGAATTGTTGGAATAATTATTCTAATAGGAATAGCAATTTTGCCAATAGTTAAGCTAGTAGTCCTGATGGCAATATATTATCTGGGAGCAGCATTATGCCAGCCAATAGCAGATGGAAAGATTATTTCTCTATTAGAACAAATGGGGGACACTTTTAAAGTATTACTAGCAATAATGTGTAGTATATCCGTAATGTTTATTATTGGTACAACCTTGGTTATAAAGATATCTAATAGCGGGATGATGTACCGATGAGAAGAGAGGATTCTTGGATATCCTTTATTTATGTTCTTAATAGGAGGAATTAGATATGGATTGGATTAGTGATTGGGCGGGAGGAATAATTGTTGCAGTAATTATTGGAACAATTATAGAAATGATTCTTCCAGAAGGAAATAGCAAAAAATATATCAAAGTAGTTATAGGAGTGTATGTGCTTTTTACCATTGTATCTCCAATAATTACAAAATTTACAGGAAAAAATATTGAAGTATCAGACATATTAGAATTAGATAAATATATAGAAGAAGCAGAAGAATCTGTTAAAGTACAAAATACAATCCAAAATAATAATCAAAGTAGTATCATGAATATGTATGCATCTGGAATAAAAGATGATATGAAAGCCAAAATAAAAGCAAAAGGCTATATTGTAAATAGTATAGATATTGGTGTGGCTGATGATGAATCTTATATAATACAATATATATCTTTAGAGGTGGAAAAAAACGAGGATTCTAAAAATACTAATGAAGAAACAGAGAATAATAGTAAAGAAAATAATATAGGAAATATAGTTGAACCAATTGAATCAATAGAAAAAGTAGATATAAATATTAATAATGAATCTTCTAATACTATAAAAGAAGATAATGAAAATGACGATAGTAAGAAAAATAAATTATCTTATTCAGAGAAAAAAGATTTAAAAGAATATCTTAGTAGTGTATATGAAGTTAGTGAAGATGATATAACTATAAATTAATAAAAGTTTATAGGTAGCAATCTTAAAAATCTAATTATATTATAAGGAGAGAAGTTATGTTAAAAGATAAAATGAAAAACTTTTTTTCAAAAAAAGAAGGGGAACCTAGTAAAAAAAGATTAGAGAATATTGTAGTATTTATAGTTATATTAATAATAACATTAATAGTTATAAATGTTATTTGGAATAGTGATAATAAAAGTGAAGACAATGACAAACAAACAACAGATGCAAATAAAAGATTAGCTCAAACAAATTTGATTGTAAATAGTGATGAGACTGATAGTTCTACTAAAGATGATATGATTGTAGATTTAGAAGAAATTTTATCTAATATCAATGGAGTTGGAAAAGTGAAAGTGATGATTACATATGCTGAAACAAGTAAAACTATGCCTATATATAATGAAGAGAGTACAGAAGAAAATACAGAGGAAACAGATAGTGAAGGAGGGACAAGAACAGTTACTCAAACGGATGTTAGAAAAGAAGTTATATATGAAGAAGATGATAGTGGAAAAAAGTTAGTAACTCAAAGTGTGATAAGTCCTACGATTGAAGGTGCCATTATAACTGCTGAAGGTGCAAATGATCCTACAGTTAAGACTAATATAATTCAAGCGGTAGGTGCTGTTACAGGGCTTGCAACACATAAAATTCAAGTTTTTCAAATGGCAAACTAGTGTGAATATGATATATGGTTAATAAAGAAAAATGGAGGAAAGTTTATGAAAAATATAATAAAGAAAAATCAAATAGTGGTTTTTGTAATTGGTATTATGATTATAACAGCTGGATATTTTAGTTATTCGAACAATTCTAATAATAATATCCTAGAAACTGGAGCAGTGATTGACTCAGAAGAAATGGCAAGTATAGGTGATGCAAAACTTGTTAGTGCAAATGCAATAGAAGGAAATATTATAGAAACAAATAGTGTGAAAGAATCTAATTCTGAAAATACTATTAGTAATAATATAGAGGCAGATACGACAAATACTATAATTAGTAATGAGAATGGTGAAATTGACGCTAATACAATATTAAACTCTGCAGAAACCAGTACAATTAGTGTGGATGAATATTTTACAAGTTCTCGTTTGGAAAGAAATACAATGTATTCGCAGAGGATAGAAAATTATCAGGATATTTTGAATAATACAAATGTAAGTGAGGCTCAAAAGAAAACAGCACAAGAGGAAATAACAAAATTAAACAATGAGCAAAATGCTATTATGATAGCAGAAAATTTAATTAAGACTAAAGGAATAGAGGATTTAGTTATATTTATTAATGAAGATAGTGTAAATGTTATAGTAAAAGGTGATGATTTGGAAAAAGAAGAGATTGCACAAATACAGAACATTATTACTAGAGAGCTTAAAGCGGATATATCTAATATACATATAATGAATAAAGAATAAAGTTACAATTCATAGCAGGAAGAAAATTCATTAATTTTAGCTGAGAGTAATATTTTATAAAAGTATATCGAACATGTCGGTCAAGCTGATTTTCATACAACTTCTAAAAGAAATTTTTATAAAATATTACTCTCAGCTAGTATATAATCTACAATCAGATAATTATAACACACAATAAATAGTAAATTGATAAAATTGCAATTTTTTAGTTGTAATTTTTTTATTTATTGGTATAATAATATATGTAAAATTTTGTCTTAAGAAAGGAAAGATTATTATGATAAAAAAAGTAGCTATTTTGGCTAATGGTGGAGACGTGTCAGGATTTAATGCAGTTATAAGAGCAATAATTAAAACTGCTGAAAATAAAAATATAGAATGTTATGGTTATATTGATGGTTATAGAGGATTATTAAATAATAATATTATAAGATTAGGAACGAGTTCTACAGGTAATGCAGTAGGTATATTACCTAAAGGTGGTTCAATAATTGGTTCTTCTACAAATGCAAATGTATTTAATTATCCAGTAGAGGAAAATGGACAAACTGTATATAAGGATTTGTCTGATATATGCGTAGAGAATATAATGAAAGATGAAATAGATTGCTTATTTACATTGGGTGGAGATGGAACTCAAAAATCTGCTAGAGATTTATCATTAAAAGGTATAAATGTAATTGGCGTTCCAAAAACAATAGATAATGATGTAGCATGTACAGAAATTACATTTGGATACAATACAGCTGTATCTGTTGCAACAGAAGCAATTGATAGACTTCATTCAACAGGTGAGACACATCATAGAATTATGGTACTAGAAGTAATGGGAAGGTATGCAGGATGGATTGCTTTGGAATCAGCAATTGCAGGTGGTGCAGATGTGGCATTAATTCCAGAGATACCTTATGATATTAATAGTGCAGCAAGAAAAATACTAAATAGAAAAAACAGAGGAAAATCTTTTAGCATAGTTGTGGTTGCAGAAGGAGCAAAGCCAAAAGGTGGAAAAATGGAAATTAAAAATATAAGAAATAATGGGGCTGGAGTAGACAATACAAAGCTTGGAGGAATTGGAGAACAAGTAGCAAAACAACTAGAGGAATTAACGGGATTAGAAGCTAGATGTACAGTTTTAGGATATATGCAAAGAGGAGGAACACCAACAGCTTTTGATAGAGTACTTTCAACGAAGTATGGAACAAAAGCTATGGAACTTGCACTAGAAGGGAAATTCAATGTGCTAACAGTTATAAAAAATGGAAAATTAGATAGTGTTTCTCTTGAAGATGTTGTAGGAAATAATACTAAGATTGGAGCAGTCTCAGGAAATACTAAAGAAAGTAATTTAAGAAAAGTAACTATGGATGACGAACTTGTAAAAACAGCAAGAGCTATAGGAATCAATTTAGGTGATTAATGAATTTTGTGCAAAGAAGGGAGAAAATAATGTTAGACTTTAAAAATATAATAGCAGACGAATTAAACAAGGTAACAAATATTGAAAACATTGGAGAATATATAGAAGTGCCTTCAAATAAAGAAATGGGGGATTATTCTCTTCCATGTTTTAAACTTGCAAAAGAGATGAAAAAAGCACCACAAATGATAGCAAATGAAATAAAAGAAAAATTGGGTATTTCAGAAGATATTGTATCAAAAATAGAAGTAGTAAATGGATATTTAAACTTTTATTTAAATCCTCAAACATTAATTAAAACAGTATTTGACGAAGTTGCTAATAATAAAGAAAAATATGGAAGTAGTAATATAGGAGAAAATAAAACTGTAGTAATAGATTATTCTTCTCCTAATATTGCAAAGCCATTCCATATAGGACATTTACGTTCTACAGTTATAGGAAGTTCTTTATATAAAATATATAAATTTTTAGGATATAATGTAGTTGGAATAAATCATCTAGGAGATTATGGTACTCAATTTGGAAAACTTATTGAAGGATATAAAAGATGGGGAAATGAATATAACATAGAAGAAAATCCAATCGATGAACTTACAAAAATATATATTCGTATAAATAATTTATGTAAAGAAGATGAAAGTGTTTTAGAAGAGTGTAGAAATAATTTTAAAAAACTAGAAGATGGAGATTCGTATTGTACAGAATTATGGCAAAAATTTAGAGATTTAAGCTTAAAAGAATTCCAAAAAGTATATGATTTATTAGACGTGCAATTTGATTCATGGAATGGAGAAGCTTTTTATTCAGACAAAATGCCTGAGGTAATACAAATATTAGAAAAAAGTGGTAAATTAGTTGAATCAGAAGGAGCTCGAGTTATAAACTTAGATAAAGATGATATGCCTCCTTGTATAATAGAAAAAACAAATGGCTCAACCACATATGCAACACGTGATTTAGCAGCTATAATGTATAGAGCAAGAACATATGATTTTGATAAAGCACTTTATGTAACATCATATGAGCAAATACTTCATTTTAAACAAGTTTTTGAAACTGCAAAATTATTAGGATTAGACAAAAAATATACTGACAATTTAATACACATTCCTTTTGGAATGGTACTATCAAAAACAGGAAAATTCTCGACACGTGATGGAAATGTAATTAAATTAGAAGAATTATTAAATGAAGCAATCTCAAGGGTGAAAAAAATCATTGAAGAGAAAAATCCAAACTTAGAAAATAAAGAAGATGTTGCAAAAAAAGTAGGTATTGGTGCTGTAATATTTAATGATTTATATAATAGTAGAATAAAAGACGAAATATTTGATTGGGATACAATGCTTAACTTCAATGGCGAAACAGGACCATATTTACAATACATGTATGTACGTACGAATAGTATATTAGAAAAAATAGAAAGAATCCCAAATGTTTCAGATGTAAACATTTCACTTTTACAAGATAGTACTTCTATCAACTTGATAAAAGAGATGTATTCATTTAATGATTATATTAAACAAGCAGCAGAAAAAAATGAACCATATATTATATCAAGATATTTAATAAATGTAGCTCAATTATTTAGTAGTTTCTATAATGAAAACAAAATAATTTGTGATGATAAAGATACACAAAATGCAAGAATTTATTTAACATATTGTACTAATATAATTTTAAAAACAGGTGCTGGACTTTTAGGAATACAAATGCCGGACAAGATGTAGAAATCAAAAGCAAATAGATTAATTAATAGAAGAAACAAGGGGAGAAATAAAAAATGATAGAAAAAATAAAAGAACATAAGAAAGATATTTTAACATTTTTGGTAATATTAATTATATCTTTGATAATGTGTTCGGCATTCTTAAGACCTCATTATCCACATGATACTTATAAAATAATTAGAGATGGATTGACTCACCATTCATACGAAAGATTTCTACAAGATGGAAGACCATTTACTGCAATACTAACAGTGCTAGCAGATATGGTTAATATGCCAATTGAAGTTTATATGATATTATCACTTATACTTGCATTAATTTTCTTATCTTGCTCAGTTGTTATTATATATAAAATGTTTAAAAGTAAGTTAGCAGAAAATAGTAAAATATTTAATATAATGCTAATTTTGATATCATTTATTATAATTTATAACTACTTATCAATAGAATATATTTATTATTTAGAAAGTTTTATGTTAGCTTTAGGTATATTGCTAAGTGTACTAGCATTTGGAGTTATAATAAATAAAGAAAAATATGGTTATATAAAATCATGCATCATAATGATAATTGCAGCATTTTGCTATCAAGGATCAATTGCGATATTTCCAATGCTAGCTGTTACATATTTTTTGTTATTTGAAAAAGATAATCTAAAAGAAAATATAGTAAATATAATAAAAGTAGCACTAATATATGGATTTTCAATGCTTTTAACAATAATATACTCAAATGTTTTATTTGCAGCTACAAGAATAAGAGTAAGTTTCTTAGATTTTGATTTTGCGGATTTGTTAAACCGCATTAAAATATTAGTTATAGATTCATTAGATGTAATACCGTCTTATGTACATATAGGAATAATATTATTTACAGTTATTTGCATCTGTTTTGCAAAAAAAGATAAAATCAAATTATTATTAAGCTATTTATTTATAATTATTGCATCAATTGGAATATGCATAACACCAACAATTATCGGGTCAGGTCTTGATATGGAGCCACGTATATGTATGGCATTTGGAACAACAATAGGTATCTCTTTATTATTTATACTATATATGGTTCAAAAATCTAATAAATATTTAAAAACATTAGCATATGTTTTTATTTCTATAGTTTTTGTACTAAATTTTGCAGTATATTTAATAATTACATATCAGCATATTATGGTTAATAAATTAGACGAGAAAAATTGTGAAATAATTAACGAAGTAATAACTGAATACGAAAAAGAGAATAATATAGAAGTAAATAAAATAGCAGTTGTATTACGAGAAGGCGGCAGGGAATATTATCCAGGATTTATTGAAGTTGGTGATATGACTCAAAGTGCTTTGACTTCATGGGCTGCTAGAGAAGCAATAATATTTTATACTGGAAGAAAAATGAGTTTTGAAAAGGTTACATATGAACAATTTATGAAATACTTTGCAGGCAAAGAGTGGGATGGATTTTCAAAAGATCAAATTGCAATAGATGGAGATGTACTTTTGTTTTGCGGAAATTAAATAGTAATTATAAATATCAAATAAAACTGAAGAATAATATCACACAAATACTTGAATATTTTATAATATATAGTATAATATGTTTTATCATATAATTTATTATAATAAGAAATGAATAACAAAAAAAGAAAGAGGTAAAAGTATGAGAAAATATTTTGGAACAGATGGAATTAGAAGAATTGCTAATACTGAATTATCACCTAATTTAGTATATAGAGTTGCAAAAGCAGGTGCATATGTTTTATCAAAACATACTGATCATACACCTACAATTTTAATAGGAAGAGACACTCGTATTTCAGGAACATTAATTGAGAGTGCAATGGTAGCAGGATTTTTAAGCTATGGAGCAAATGTAAAAATATTAGGAGTACTTCCAACTCCTGGAGTTGCATATCTTACTAAAAAATTAAAAGCAGATGCTAGTGTTGTTATTTCAGCATCACATAATACATATGAATTTAATGGTGTGAAATATTTTAGTAATAAAGGAATGAAAATTCCTGATGAATTAGAAGAAGAAATAGAAGAAGTAATGGACTCTGGAAAACTAGACGATTTTTCAGCTGTAAATGAAAAAATAGGAGTATCAGAAATTCGTACAGACTTATTAGATGAATATGTGTATTTCTTCAGAAAGAATTTTGAAGAAGATTTTGAAAAATTAGATATGTCAAACTTTGTTGTGGCTATAGATACTGCTAATGGAGCAACCTCTGTAGTTGCTGAAAAAGTATTTTCAGCCCTTGGCATAAAGCACTATATTTTAAATAATACACCAAATGGAACAAATATAAATGATAATTGTGGTTCAACACATCTTGACGTATTAAAGAAATATGTGGTAGAAAATAAATGTAATTTGGGTATAGCTTATGATGGGGATGGAGACAGATGTTTAGCAGTAGATGAAAATGGAAACGAAATTGATGGAGATATTATCCTTGCTGTTATATCTAATTATATGAAAGAAAAAGGTAAATTAAATAAAAATACTTTAGTTGCAACAGTAATGAGTAATTTGGGTCTAAAAAAATATGCACAAGAAAATAATATTAATTTTGAAGAAACAAAAGTTGGAGACAGATATGTACTTGAAAAAATGTTAAAAGAGGGTTATAATTTAGGAGGAGAACAATCAGGACACATAATTATGTTAGATTATAATCCTACAGGAGATGGAATTTTAACATCTTTAATGCTTACAAAAATAATTTTAGAAAAAAATGTTTCAGCTTCTAAAGTTTGTGATATAATAAATATATATCCACAAGTTTTAGTAAATGCAAAAGTATCAAGTGAGAAAAAATATGATTATGATAAAGATGAAGAAATAAAGAAAGAAATAGAAAAACTAGAAAAAGAATTTTCAGAAAATGGAAGAGTTTTAATTAGACCTTCTGGAACAGAACCATTGGTAAGGGTTATGATTGAAGGTACTGATAAAGAATATATTGGAACAAAAGCAAAAGAACTTGCAAAATTAATTGAGGAGAAATTAAATTAATTAATATAAAGGGAGGTTTTAATATGCCAATGATAAATTTCACAAATCCATTAACACTTTTAATAGTGGCATTATTATTCGTATTAGTGTTGATACTATCAAAAGAAACAAAAAGAAGTGTAATTACTGCTGTAATGCTTTTTATATTTGTTGCGTTGTTGGTAACACATACAGTTATGTATATTACAGGAGCAGGTTTGGCAGAAGAAATAACTTCTGATTTGGTATTTACAATGGTATTTGATTTGATTTTTGTACTTCTTTCATTTATATCCTATTTGTGGATAGATGATATTGAGGCAAAAGTTAAAAAGAAAAAAAGCATAGACAATAGTTTAGATTGGTTTTGGGATAAAGTTTAAAATAAAGAATTATAGCAAAGTAACTCTCATTACTTTGCTATAATTCATAATATGATATTTTAATATTTTTAAACATCTTTTATTATCTATATTTATTTGTTTTACAATAAGAAAGGAATGAGTTTTATGAGCAAAAACATATTGATAGGTGGAGCATGGCCATATGCTAATAGTGATTTGCATTTAGGACATATAGCAGGTCTTATTTCAGGAGATATCCTTGCAAGATATTTTAGAGCAAAAGGATATAATGTGATGTTCGTTTCTGGAACTGATTGCCATGGAACACCAATAACAGAAAGAGCAAAAAAAGAACATAAAAATCCAAAAGACATAGCAGAGTATTATCATAAAAGAGATAAAGAAACATTAGAAAAGTTTGACTTTTCATATGATTTATATACTAATACTGATACAGAATTTCATAAACAAGAAGTAATGAGAATTTTTAAAAAAATATATGATAATGGATATATATATGAGAAAATTGAGCCACAAGCTTTTTGTGAAAAATGTAATAAATTTTTATCAGATAGAGAATTGCAAATAAGTTGTCCAAAATGTGGACAAACTACTAAAGCTGAGCAATGTGATAATTGCCAATATGTTCCTACTATAGAAGATATGAAGGATGGAATTTGTTTAGAATGTGGCTCAAAAATAGTTCTAAGAGACAATAAGAATCTATATTTAGAATTATCTAAATTCCAAAGAGATATAGAAAACTATGTTAAAGAAAACGATACTTTATGGAGAGTCAATGCTAAGAATGAAACAAATAAATATTTAAGCCAGGGCTTGGTAGATAGAGCCGTAACGAGAGACCTTGACTGGGGTGTTGATATACCACTTGAAGGTTATGAAAGTAAGAAAATGTATGTATGGATAGAGGCAGTATTAGGATATATTACAGCTACAATGAAAAAATGCGAAGAAACAGGGCAGAATTGGGAAGAATTTTGGAAAGAAGAATATAACCCAACTATATATATGGTTCATGGAAAAGATAATATTGTTTTCCACAGCATTATTTTAAATAGCTTGCTTTTGGCAATGAAAGAAAATTATCATCTTGTAAATACAATTGTTTCATCAGAATACTTAAATATAAATGATGAGAAAATTTCAAAAAGTAAAGGAAATGGTATCCCTGCAATAGAACTAGTAGAACAATATGGAGTAGATCCATTACGTTTCCATTTAATAAATAATGGTCCAGAGAAAAAAGATTCTAATTTTACTATAGATTCATTGATTGCTACAAACAACGGAGAATTATTAAATAAATTTGGAAATTTAGTTAATAGAACATTGAAATTTAAAGAATTAGAAGAAATTCCAGATGGAAAATTAGATTCTAATATAAAAGAAAAAATAGAAGAAACATATAAATTGGTTGGAGAAAGTATTGAGAAATTGGAATTTAAGGAAGCATCAGATATAGCAATGGATCTTGTGGAAACTGCAAATAAATATTATGACGAGCAAAAGCCATGGATTCAGAAAAAAGAAAATATAGAAGAGTTTAATAATACAATTTATACGTGTTCAGTTATTATAGCAAATTTAGCTAATATTTTTGAACCATTTATGCCAAATGCATGTCAAAAGATTCGTAACTATTTACAAATAAATGAAAAAAGCTGGAGCTTAATAGAACCAGAGAAAGGTTTAAAATTAGAAAATATTGAACCACTTTTTACAAGAATATAATGTTTTATGTAATTAAAAAATATGTAATATGCCTCATGTGGAAAGGACTACATGAGGTATATTAAAATAAATTTATATAGAAAGGAGCTAAAAATATGAAATATCTAATAGTATCAGATATTCATGGGTCAAGATATTATACTGAAAAATTGGATAATATAATAAATGAAGAAAAACCAGATAAGATTATACTACTTGGAGATTTATATTATCATGGACCAAGAAATCCATTACCAAAAGAATATGAGCCAAAGAGAGTTGCTGAAATTTTGAATTCATATAAAGAAGAAATCTTAGCAGTAAGAGGAAATTGCGACGCAGAGGTAGATCAAACTATATCAGAATTTAAAATAGAGGAAAACTTAGTTTTAGAGATGAGTGGTAAAAAAATATTCTTTACTCATGGACATAAATATAACATGGATAATTTACCAAATGAAAGAATTGATATGCTTGTATATGGACATTTTCATACTGGCTTTATAAAAGAGAAAGAAGGTATAATATTCGTAAATGCTGGATCAATTACACTTCCTAAGAATAATACTAAAAACAGCTATTTGATTATTGATGAAGAAAAAGTATTTTTAAAAGATATAGATGGAAATATTTTGGAAGAGAAGAGGTATGTTTAAAAAAATGGTCTGATTTATGGTATGTATTTATTCCAGAAAATTTTAATAAAACATTAGCTGAGATGGATTCGATTGAAAGAGAAGAAAGAAGAAAGAAAGATGGTTCAGTTAGTGCTTTAAAAGTATTTGCAGATTGGTATAAAAAGAATAACACATAGGTATTGTTTTTAAGTAGATAGAGGTGGAAGATGAAAGATATAAGAATAGAGAGATTAGCTAGCAATTTATTAAATCATTCTGTTAAATTACAAAAAAATGAAAAAATCTTAATAGAAATAATTGGAATGGACGCTATTCCTTTAGGTAAAGAATTAATAAGGCAAGCAGAAGGAATAGGTGCACTTCCATTCTTTAATATACTAGATCATGAAATAATACGAGAAATGCTCATAAATGCAACAGAAGAGCAAATACAAATTTATGGAAAACATGATTTGCAGAGAATGAAGGATATGGATGTATATATTGGAGTAAGAGCTAGTACAAATACTGCAGAATTAAATGGAATTCCAAAAGAGAAAATGGAGCTATATAATAAATATTATACATTACCAGTGCATTTTGAAGAAAGGGTAAAAAATACCAAATGGTGTATATTAAGATATCCAAATGCTTCTATGGCGCAAATGAGCAATATGAATACAGAAGAATTTGAAGACTTTTATTTTAATGTTTGTACATTGGATTATGATAAAATGTCCAGAGCAATGGATAATTTGGTCGATTTAATGAATAAAACAAAAAATGTTCATATAAAAGGAGAAGGAACAGATTTAAGATTTAGTATAGATGGAATACTTTCTGAGAAATATATGGGAATATTTAATATACCAGATGGGGAAGTTGCAACAGCGCCAGTGAAAACAAGTGTAAATGGATATATAACATATAATACGGAAACGAGGTATAATGGAATATTATTTAATAACATTAGGTTTGAATTTGAAAATGGAAAAATAATTAAAGCAACGGCAAATAAAACAAAAGAACTTAATGAGATTTTAGATACAGATGAAGGAAGCAGATATATTGGAGAATTTGCTTTAGGTTTAAACCCATATATAGAAAAGCCTATAGGCGATACTTTATTTGATGAGAAGATAAAGGGAAGTTTTCATTTTACACCAGGAGATAGCTTAGAAGAGAGTGATAATGGAAATCGTTCGAGCATTCATTGGGATATAGTGTGCATTCAGACGCCAGAATATGGTGGCGGAGAAATTTGGTTTGATGATGTTCTTATTAGAAAAAATGGAGTTTTTGTATTAGAGGAATTAAAGCCACTAAACCCAGAGAATTTAGTATAAAAAATAAATAATAGGGAGAAAAACGATGTCTCCCTATTTTGCAATATATCCATTTGTTTTAAGTTTATTAACAGAGTTAACTAGTTCTTCTTTACGTTTTACCTCTATAACTACATCTAAGTTATTCTTACTACAAAAATTTAATTCTTCTTTAACATTAAGTATTCCAGAAAATAACTCTTGGTGATCTTTTGAACCGTCAAAATCATGTAAATGAATATGCCTAATTTTATTTTCGAATTTTAAAAATTGTTCTTTTGCAACATTTCCATGCTTAATATTATGACCCAAATCTAATGTAAAAAATAAATTATCATAATTTGAAATTATTTCAATGGCTTTTAAGGTATATGATTCTATTTTAACATTTTCAAATAAAATAGTAGCATTATATTTATTTGCTATATTTGAAAGAATATCACAAGAACTTTTATAAGCCTTTAAATAATCACTTAGGTATTCTTGATAGATAAATATTTTTTTGTCAGGTAATGAAAAATGAATACCTGGATCGAGATGAAGATTATATTTAAAAATATTAAATTTTGTTCCAAAGAATATTATTTTTTCTATTTCATTTAAATAGAGTTCACGTAAAGAGCTATTAAGCTCACCTACATCAAATTTTTCTGATAGGTGAATAGTAAAATTATTGTTATTTAATAATTTGGTATCCAAATTTTCTAAAAAACAATAGGGAATATCTAAATTTAATTCTATAAAATCTAAATTAAGTCTATGGCACAATTCAATGTTATCTTCAAGTGAATAAAATTCAACAAGTGCGGGCATACCGAAATCGCATATAGTTTTTCCTCCATTCATTATTTTTTTAATCATTCTATCATATGTATTGTATTTTAACAATAGATAATTTATTAGTATAATAAAAGATAAATATATGAAGATTATTGACAATCAAAACATTTGTTTTTGTGTTGCAAAAAATAATTTGGAGTGATAATATGAAATATATTTACAATAAATTAGTTGGGATAAAATTAATAATGTGGAAGAAGAGTCAAACTGATATGAATAAAATAAGGAGGGAAAATGGAAAAATTAATCTATTTAACAACTAACCAAAACAAAGTTAATGAAGCTAATAAGTTTTTTGGAGAAAAATATGGCTTTAATATTGAAATAGTTAATCCAGACTTTGAAATAATAGAAATACAAGCAAAGACTTGTAAGGAAGTTGCAGCATTTAGTGCTGAGTATGCTGCAAACAAATTAAAAAAACCAGTATTAAAATCTGATAGTGGATTATATATAGAAGCATTGGGAGGATTACCAGGACCATATAACCATTATTTTGATAAGCAGATAGGAATAGAAAAATTTTTAGAGTTATTTAAAAATGAAAAAAACAGAAAAGCAAGAATAGAGCATTGTTTTGCATTTTGTGAACCAGGAAAAAAATCAATAGTTTTTTCAGGTGGAGGAACTGGAACAATTGCATATGAATCAAGAGGAATAAAAGGTCGTTGGCATGATAAATTTTATATTCCAGATGGTGAAAATATGACTTTGAGTGAATTAAGAGATATCGATTATGAAAGAGAAGCTACTTTTTGGGGAGATGCGAAAGACCAATTTGCTAAATGGTATAAAGAGAACTATTTATATAAAAAGTGGTAGGGATTATAGTAATTTCGATTGGACTAGCTTATATGCAAATAATTTTTGAGAAAGGACTTGCATAAAATTTCAAACAGAGTTAATATCACACACCAAGTGGAGGTGATATTATTTTGGATAGGAAAAGAAGAAAAATGTTAGAAATAATATTTAAAGCAAGAGAAGAAAAATTAGCAAGTCTTACTAGTGAGGATAAAATTTTCTTCAAAGGTCATAACATTGATAGGAGTGCAAGACGTGATTCTTTAGAGGCAGAGTTAGAAAAAATGCCAAAAGACTTTAAACAGTTAAAAGAGACTATCAAAACAAAATTAGAGGACTATATAGAAACAGTTAATCGTGAGAGTTGGTACTTATGCAAAAAGTATTATCTAGCAGGACTAAATGACGGAATTAATTTAAAAGAAGAAATTAAATAAGATTGAAAAGCAAGTATAGAATGAACTAAAATCAAAAAGTTAGACATTTTATGCTTGTTTTTTAATAAAAAAAGAGTCGTCCGATAGTCTACTCTAAAACAAAAGAGTCCACCGCTAAAAGCCCCGCTTTTAGGCAGTTATCGGGAGTCGAGTAGACTCCCTGATCCTGCAAAAACATTAAAATACTAATGTTGAATTTGTTGTAAAAATTTACTGTAACGGTAGTAAAAAGTAATTTGTATTGATATAATATAAATTATAAAAAAGAGAAAAGGAGTTACAGAAAATGTTAGATACTATAGTTTATTTAATTAGGCATGCTGAAACGGCCCAAGAAAACGGAATTAGAAATACAAATGAAGATTCACAAATGATTAATGAAAAGGAAATTTTATCCGTATATGGAGAAGAACAATCTAAAAGATTAAGTGAAAATGAAGAATTAACTAATATTGATGTTATTTGGTCGAGTAGTTATACTAGAGCAAAAGCTACTGCTAAATATATTGCTAATTCAAATCAATTACCTATTAATTTAGATAGTAATTTAAGTGAAAGAAAACTAGGAAATTTAAAAGAACTAGGAGAATTTATGAAAGACAAAAAAACAAGAGATCCTTCGCAAGAACAATTATTAGATAGAAATTTTAAGACTTCTGATGGAGAAAGCGCAGAAGAAACAAAAAAACGAATGACAGAGTTCTTTGATAGAATATTAAAAGAATATGAAGGTAAGAAAATTGCTGTTATAAGCCATTGGTGGTTCAATAAAATTCTTCTTATTAAACTGGTGTGAAGTAAATGAAGATGTAAGATTAGTATATAATAATACAGTTTTAGATATAACATCTCCTTGTTTACTAAAAATGACTTTTAGAAAAGAAAAATTAGTCAATTTAGAACAAATAAAATAGTGAAATGAATAAATTTGTTAATTACTCTAAAATTGATTATACAATATTAAATGTATTATAAATGGCTGTTTACTGATATTTAAATAAAAAACAAAAATTATGGAAATTATTGACAAAATTAGTAGATTATAGTATACTCTTAAAAGGTAAAAGAGAGAGTAAGGAGTAAAATGAAAAAAACAAGAGGATGTCCCAATTTAATAATTATCGGAAACACAGCCTATGATACTAAAGAATATGTAATTGATAATGCAGTAAGAGAAAGAGATGTTGGTGGAGCTTGCCTATATTCTGCAATTCCAGCAAGTATATTTTTTAATGTAGGTATAGTAACTAAAATAGGTAATGATTTTGATATAAACTTATTAAAAGCTTTTAATTTAAATATATCAGGATTACAGTCAATAAACACTAAAACAACACATTTTTATACTAAATTTTTTAGTAAAGATGGACAAGATTCAACTACATATGGAGAAGTTGAAAACAAAATGATAATTAGTTTTAAAGACATTCCTAAGAATTTTTTGGAAGCAAAGTTTATACATTTCACCACAAGTGATCCCAAATATTTATTAGAAATGATAAAACAGGTAAAACAAAATTCAAATGCAATATTAAGTGTTGATACAAATAATTGGTTTTCAAGAATGAAGAAAACTAAAGAAATTTTTGATATAGTTGATATTGCATTTATTGATAAAGAATTTAAAGAGTTATTAAATTGTAAAGCTAAAACAAAAATAATTAAACTAGGAGAAGAAGGGTGCATATATAAAGCAAAAAATAAAGAGTTTTACCAACCAGCAGTTGTAAAGAAAAATGTTGTAGATAAATTAGGAGCAGGAGATTGCTTAAATGGTGTGTTTATGAATTTGATTGCCAATGGTTTTAGCGAAGAATATGCATTAAAGAAAGCTGTAGAGGTAGCAACACTATCAATAGATGATTACGGAATATTGAAGTTAAAAGATAAAATGGTTAAAAAGGAAGGTGTATTTGAAAGATAAATGTTTAATTATGAATTGATGAAATCGATGAAAATAATTGACACTAATGATAATTCAGAAGAATTCATAAGAAAAATAATATCAAAGTTAAAAGAATTAGAATTAAAGTATGATAGAAGAAATACTACTTATTTAGAAAATATAGAAAGATTAATAATAGAAAATAAAATCGTATTAGGAACGCCAATATTAAAGAATTTACTGGATGACAACGAGCCTGTAAGTTCTTGTACAATAGTACCAGTAGATTTAAGAAAAGATATAAATAATCTTAAGGCTATTTTAGAACCTTATGCTGCTACCACAATGGGGTCTGGATATGACCTTAACCTAGTAGATGATCCATGTGACACAATAGAAAAAATTAATTCGGTAATACATGATTTGATTCAAATTTATCCAAATAGATTGTCAGCAATGGGAACATTAGATGTTAATTCTCCATATATATTGGATTTCATTGATTTAAAGAAGAAAAGAGATTTTAACACATGCCATTATAATATATCTATAAAAATACCAGATGATTTTTTTGATGGAGAAAAAGAATATGAGGTTCTTAAAAATGGAGTAAAAGTAAGGTTAACAAATCTAGAAATTCTAAGAAAGATCTCAGAAGCAATACATTATTGTGCGGAACCAGGAATAATTTTTGTGGATAGGTTCAACCAAACTAATCCTTTACCACAAAAGCAATATGAATACAAAAGTGTTGCTCCATGTGCAGAGATAGCTATGTCAGAAGGGGAAGTATGCCAATTCTCATATATTAATTTAGCTAAAATGATAGATGAAAATGGAAATATAGACAAAGAAGAATTGAAATTATCAGTTCAAGTAATTACAAGAATGTTAGACAATTTATGTGATATATCTATAAGAAATGCAAAATCTAACCCAGAAATAATTGAAGATAAAAGGAGAATTGGTGTCGGAGTTTGTGGCTTTGCTGACATGTTAGCTAAACTTAAACTTCCATATGATTCCATAGAAACAAGAGAATTAACTAAGGATTTATTTACATTTATTAATTTCTATAGTAAAGTGGAATCTGTAAACTTGTCAAGGGAAAGAGGTAGTTTTAGAAAATATAATGATAGCTTATGTGGCCAAGAAAATTGGTACAATCGCTTTAGAAAAAACAAAAACGAATGGGTTAGCGATATAGATTGGCAAGCATTAATAAATGGAATTCAAAAATATGGGATTAGAAATTCTTCGACTACTGCTGTTCCACCTACAGGAAGATCAGCAAGTATAGTTAATGCTTCATATAGCATAGAACCATATTTTACACTTTATGACTCATCATCACAAACAGGATTAAATCCTATATTTATTGATTATATAAGAAATAGGTATTCTAATAATGAACAAGAAGAGATTATAAAAACAGTTTTAAAAACTGGAGATTGTTCACAATTAGATGATAGATTTATAGAACTGAAAGAAATTTATAAAACAGCAAGAGAAATAAATGCAGAAGATCATATAGAAGTAATGGCTATTATAAACAGCTGTATAGATGAATCTATTTCCAAAACAGTTAATTTACCCAACAAGACTTCAGTAGAACAAATTCAGAATTATATATTACAAGCATATAATAAAGGATTAAATGGAATTACTTTTTTTCGAGATAGATGCTTAGAGGAAAGAAATATAGATATGGAAGAAAAGGAAAGATGAGAAATGAAAGAGTTAACGGAGAAAGATTTAGAAAATATAAAAAAATTACATAGCATATACTCGCAGAGTATGCCGGATTTTATGAATGAAATTATTCAGACAAAAGAGATGAAAAGGTTAAAATATGTTGGACAGAACTGTGGTAGAGACTATATATCAAATAAATTACAGACATTCGAATACAATTATTCAAGATTTGAACATTCGGTTGGTGTAGGGTTGATTGTATGGAATTTTACCAACGATATAAAGCAATCTATAGCTGGGCTATTACATGACATAGCTACTCCTACTTTTTCACATGTAATTGATTA
Source organism: uncultured Clostridium sp. (assembly GCA_946495655.1). Lineage (GTDB taxonomy): Bacteria > Bacillota > Clostridia > TANB77 > CAG-508 > CALXVA01. The sequence continues at coordinate 45,411 of CAMMDS010000006.1, read as the reverse complement.
TTATAATAATGATGCAGAAACACAGACAAGCACAGAGAATGCTACAGAAGAAATTATAAGAGAATCAAAAGAAATAAATGATATATTAAAAAAGTATAATATAAAAGTAGAAGAAGTATCAGATTATGCAATATATCCAATCGCAGATAATGATATGCCACAATTATCATCAGATAGATTGGAATATAATTTATATACAGGTACAGCTAGAGGAATTCTTACTTGGAAAGAAGTAAATAAAATATATAAAGATATATCAATAACAAAAAACGAATATGGATCAGAAGAAATGTGCTTTCAAGATATAGAGCTAGCTAAGAAAATGACAAAAGCTGTTTTAGATAATGGCAAATTTATGAGTGGTGGTGTTTCTACTATAACAAATAATTTTTTATCAGATATTTTAAGAATGGCGGTGTATGAGGGCATATTAGAGCCTAAGATGTTTATGAAGCAAAAAGAAGAAGATATTGTTAGAATACTAGATGAAACAGGAAATGCAAAAATAAAAGAACAATGGGAAAAATTTAAAAATTTCGATAAAGTTTATAAGAGCAAAGAAAGAATAAAAGGAAAATATAGTATAGAGGCTAAAGGAAAGAAAAGATATATAAATCCTTTGGTAAAAATTAGAGACAATATTTATAGAGTTGCAGAATTAGATGATGAAATAAATAAAGAAATTTTAAATTTCAAAAATCAAGGAGAAATATATTATAGTATATAATAAAATATAGGAGGTAAGTTTATGAAAAAACTATTGTATGCAACTGGAAATAAATACAAAATAGAATCAATGAAAAAAAGATTAGAAGGAATGGACATTGAAATAATTTCGCCAAAGGAGTTAAACATTAATATTAAAGTAAATGAAGACGGAAAAACAGTTACAGAAAATGCTATGATAAAAGCACAAGCATACTATAAGATAGCAAAAATACCAACAATAGCAGGAGATACAGCTTTATATATAAAAGAATTTGAAAAGCAACCAGGCTTATATGTTCACAGAATAAATGGAAAAGAATTGACTATGGAAGAAACTCAAGATTATTATGTTGAAGCACTAAAGAAAGTAGGAGGAGAAAGCGAAGCTTATTATTATACAGGACTTGCGATTATAAAAGACGGTCAAGAATATACAAAAGAAATTAAAGAAGATACATTCATTTTTACTTCAAAAGTAAGTGACAAACCTTCAAAATATGATGGCCTATCTAGAATTCAAATTGATCCTAAATTACAAAAGTATATATGTGAATTGACAGAAGAAGATATAAAAAAGAGAAATTGTACTTTTGACATAGAATGTGTTAATTTTATAAAATCAGTATTATAATAGAAAAGGAGAGTTTTAATGAAAACAAAAAGTATTTGGGGGCAAACACCATCAAGGTTATATAGATTAATTAAACTAGCAGATGAAAGATTTAAAAATGAGAATTGGACAGCTTGTATTGTAGGCTGTTCAGATGGAAAATTTTTAATCCCGTTTGCTAGAGCTCATCATAAAGTGGTAGGATATGATATTGATACAATTGATTTGTTTGGAGGAGAAAAGGATTTTCCAATATATGAAAAAAGGAAAAAGATTCCAAAATATGATAGAAATTTCAAATCACCCAATTACCCACTTGAAACAAGGAAAATAAGAGGATTACAGGAAAGAATAGAAATAGAAAAATTAGAAGATTATGCTAGAATTGAAGAAAGAAATTTTTATGAAAACCCACCAAAAGAAAAATTTAATGTCGTTTTTACAAGTTGTTCATTACATTATACAATAAATAATAAATTTTCATTACAAGATAAAATTAATAAATTAAAGAATATTGTGGAGAATGGTGGTATATTATACATAGATTATATGATGGCACTCGAAGAAGAAGATTTTGAAAGTTTTCCAAATTATAAATTTTTTAGAAATGGAGAAGCAGCTAAATTTCTAGGAGATGGCTGGAAAATCATATCAAATTATGAGCAAAAGAAACCTGTATTTGAAGCAGCACATGTTGTTACATCTTATGATCATTTTCATAGATTTGGATATTTATTAGCTATAAAAGAAAAATAAAAAATATAAGTAAAAAGTAAAACATCTTTGAATAAATATGTGTTATTATAAGAATGAGAAAGGAATAAAATAAAATGAAAAATATAATATTATCTTATAATATGCCAGATATGGATGGAGTAGCATGTATGTATGCATATTCAGAATTATTAAATAAACAAGAACAAAAAACTGGATATTTTATTAATGGAGAGCCTAAAAAAGAAGTTAAAATCGTTTGTGAAATGTTTAATATTAAATTAGAAAGCGAAAAGAGTATTAGTGATGAAGATAAAATAATATTAGTAGATACAAATCAACCATTTGAATTGAATCAGAAAATCAAATTGAACAATGTTATAGAAATTATAGACCATCACAAAAAGTCTGAAGAACTAGATAAAATGCCTAATGCAAAAATACAAATTGAAGAGGTAGGAGCGGCAGCAACTTTAGTTGCCGAAAAATATAAATTATTTAATTATGAGATTTCAAGAAATGCGGCAATATTGTTATATTATGGAATTATATCTAATACAGTAAATCTAAATTCAAAAATCACAACAGAGCGAGATAGAAAAATGGTAGAATGGTTAGAAAAATCTTGCACAGATATTTCAGAAGAAAAAATAAAGGAAATATTTGAAAAAAAATCTATATTTGAAAATTCTTTAAGAGAAGAAATGGAAGTTGAATATAAGGATCCATTTTTAAAAATAAGCTGGTCTATGGGACAACTCGAAGTGGCTAATGTAGATGGCTTCTTAGAAAAAGAAGAAAAAAAAATTAGAAAGATTTTAGATGAAGTTCAATCAGAAAAAAATGTAGAATACTTATCAATAAACTGTGTAGATATTTTAAATGGATATTCTATTATAATAGCACAAAATAAGAAAACAGAAGAGTTGATTTCTGATTTATTAAATATTAATTTTTCTAATGGAAAAGCAAAGGCAAATCAGTTTTTAACTAGAAAAGAAATTGTAAAGATTGTGAGAGAAAAATATGGAAAATAATGAGTTGTATAAAATTGCTAAAAAAAATGCTACATCATATAAGCCGAATAAAGTAACAAGAATTGGACATGTTTCAGTAGCTCTAATTGCACAAAATAAAAAAATTTATACTGGTGTGTCAATAGAAACTGGATGTTCATTAGGAACATGTGCAGAATATAATGCAATAGCTAGTATGGTACAAGATGGAGAAACGAGAATAATAAAACTTATTGCTGTAAATGAAGAAGGAAAAATATATTCACCATGTGGAAAATGTAGAGAATATATCTATCAAATTAATAATGATAATATTAATACAGAAATAATATTGAAAGATAAGACCGTGAGAATGGAATATTTATTACCTGAATTATAGAAGAGGAGTAATAGAACATGAATTTACCAGTTGTAATCGTTGACTTAAAAAAGTTTGAGGAAAATATAAAAAAAATAAAAAGTACTTGTAAAGGAGTAAGTTTTATATTTCCAGTAAAATGTTGCACAAATAGACGAGTTTTAAAGATAGTTTGCAAAAATATGGATGGATTTGATATTTCAAACAATAATGAGTATCAATTAATTAAGAAATATCAAAAGAACAAACTAATATGTTCTAGTGGACCATTGTCATATGAATTAAAAGATAAAAAAAATGTAAATGTTGCATTTAATAACATCAATGATTGGGATAAAAAACACGGAATAAGAATAAATTTTAATGATAATACAAACTTTCAAGAGAGCCATTTTGGAACGCCGATTTCTCTTTGCAACAAAGAAATAAAGGATTCTATAAAATACTTACATTTTCATAATTCCGATTATAAGGATAAATTAAAATGTGAGCAGATCTATGAACAAATTAAAAGTATAGTAAAACAGTTTAGTAATTTAGAAATTTTAAATATAGGGGGACATTTAGAGGATTTAACTTGGGAAGAGGGTATAGGATACTTAAAAAAAATAAGAGAAATACTACCTAATAATATAAATTTAGTTACTGAAATTGGAGATTTTCTTTTTAAAGACTGTGGTGTATTGTATTGTCAAGTAATAGATAGCAAAATAATAGATAGAAAACAAATAATAATATTAAATTTCTCTCAAATGGCTAATCAAAGGTGGGTACATCCGAAATTGAATAAGATATATGAAGGAACTTTTACAACTACTTTTTATGGCAATTCATGTTGTGAAGTTGATACTTATCTAGCAAATATTAAATGTAAAGAAATGAAAAAAGGAGAAGAACTCGTATTTAATAATATTAGTACATATGGTTATCAATGGAATAATAATTTTAATGGAGTTCCAAAAATAAAATATATATTTAAATAGAAGGAGATTTTTTCGTGAAGATAGCTATAGAAGGAATGGATGGAGTGGGGAAAACGACATTGGCAAAATATCTGGTGCAGAAGTATAATTTTGATTATATAGCCAGACCAATAAAACATATGTTTAACTTAAAAGAAGGAACAAATGAATATAGCTATATAGATAATCAAGAAAATATAATTTATAATAGTGATAACAATATTTTAAGAGCTTGGCTAACAGGATTGGGGAACTTATATTCTTTAATGAAAGAAGGTAATTATATTTTAGATAGAAATTATTTATCAAATTTTGTTTGGGCTGGAGATGAAGAAACGGAAAAGATATTTCAAACAATGATTGATTTAGTTGGAGTACCAGACATAACAGTAGTATTGTATGCATCTATAGAGACAAGAATGAGAAGAATAGCTAATAGAGACAAAACAGATAGAGATTTGACAGATGTAGATGCAATTAAGTTTGGATATGACAAAATGTCATATTTTGTGAAAAAATTTAACATTCCTTATGTGGCTATTAATACAGAAAACAAATCAATTGAAGAAGTAATATATGAAACTGAAAAATTATTAAAAGAAAGAAAAATAGATTTAGTACCAAGAAAGGATAGGGAGGAAAGATAGTGGAAATACTTAGCCCTGCTGGAAATAATATACATATTAATGTAGCAATTGAGGAAAAATCAAATGCTGTATATGGTGGTTTGAAGAAATGGAATGCAAGAAATAATGCTGTAAACTTTTCAATAGATGAATACAATAGAAATATTAAGAATTTGCATGAAAATAACATAAAGTTTTATTTAACATTAAATACACTTATGCTAGATGAAGAGATAGAAAATATTATTACTCTATTAAAAAGTGGAGAAATTGAATTACCAGATTCATTTATTGTAGCTGATATAGGATTAATTTTAAGATTAAAAAGAGAATTTCCAAATGTTGATTTACACATATCAACTCAATTTGGAGCTCATAATATAGAAGATTTGATATTTTTAGAAAAGCTAGGCGTAAAAAGAGTAATATTAGCGAGAGAATTAACTTTGAACGAAATAAATAAATTAAAGAAAAATACAACATTAGAGATAGAAACTTTTATATGGGGGTCTCAATGTTTAAGTTATTCGGGATTATGCTTCTTTGGCTCCTTTATAAATGGAGGAAGTGGTAATAGAGGTAAATGTAGTATACTTTGTAGAGATGTTTATGAAGTAAATAGTGAGAAAGGAACTTTTTTATATGTACCTGATATGAATTGTATTAATTTAACTAAAGAATTAGGTGAAATTGATTCGTTAAAGATAGAAGGTAGAAGGAGAACAAAGGAAGAATTACAGAAAGTAATAAATGAAATAAAGAATAAATATTCAGAAGATGAACAAAAAGGATACTTATATGGTAGCAAACCAGAAGAAAATAAGATGTATGAAAATATAAATCATAGGATAAAACCAATTTATAATCTTAAAGACATTAAAGAAATAGATGAAAAGGATGTGTTTATTGAATATAAACATGGCGTACCGTACAAATTTACTAATGAATTAGATAAAGAAAACGAGAACATAAAGTATGTATATTCGGAATATAAAGATAGTTATAAGATAGAAAAAAATAATATATTTTTTGTATTAGAAATTAAAGATAATAAAATAGTAAGAATAGATTATACAAATTATAAAGGTGAGTTTAAATCATTTTTTATTAATAATACAAATGATTTAATTAGTATTTCAATTGATGAATATATAAATAAAATAAAAGAAATAAGTAATAATATTAACGTATATAAAGTTAGGTATATTAGAAATTTAGATAACAAATATATGATTTCTAATAGTATGTTGCTAGAAGTATTAAAGTATGTCGAAGAAAATAATAACATTAAAACTACTACTAATAATAGAAAGAATGAAATACAATTAGATATGATATATGTTGAAACAGATAATTTAGAAGTTGTAGATAATCTAAAAGATGATAAGTTTGTAAAAATAATTTATAATTTAGACTATATGGAAAATTTAGAAAAAATAGTAAATAAATATGAAAATAAAATAATATATAAATTGCCATTATTTAATTGGAATAGTGATAATTATAATGAGCTATATAAGAAACTTTACAACAAAGAGGTTATGTTTACTAGAATATCTCAACTGGAAGCTTTTAAAAACATAAAATTGAAAAAGAAATATATAGATTATTCTATATATGTATGGAATAAAGAAACATTAAATTTCTTAAGAAAATATGAAGTGGAAGAATTTACTGCTTCTCCAGAGTTAAATTTTGAGCAGAACGAAAATATATTTGCAAATCAAAAAGTACAGTATATATTAGGAGGAAAATTACCATTAGTATATACAAGAAATTGTTTTAAAAAAGTATTTGGTTGCCAAAGTTGCAATATTGATTTACAAAAAGCAAAGAAAATAAAGAATATAAGTAAAGACTTAGATTTTGAAATAATATGCAAAAAAGATTATAGAATGATATTGTTTAATAGACCAATATTAAATGATTACTCGAAATTTAATATAAATAAAAATGTAAAATTTAGGTATATTACATATTCTCAAAAACCAAAAGATGTTAAAATGACAATAGATATACTTAAAGATAGTAACTATGTAGAAAAACTATTAAAAACTGATTTATGGAAAGAGTCATATGAGAATAATTTAATAGTTACAAGAGCATAAGTAGTTACAAGAATATTCTAACATAGCTAAAAAGCAGAAATGCTTTTTATATATAAAAAATCACATTTTTAGGAGGTTACTAGTCATGAAAAGACTAAAATTAACACAAGAAGGTTTGGAAAAATTAACTCGGGAATTGGAAAGCAAAAAGGAGGAATTACGGGAGTTAGGAAAATATAAAGGCCAGGCAGCAGCTAATGAAGGTGATACTTGGCATGACAATTTTGCTTTTGAGCAAACTGAGATTAAGGAAAGAGGCCTAATCAGACAAATTCATGAATTACAAATAAGCATAAATACAGCAGAAATTATACCGACTGATTCTGTTCAAACAAGTGATACTGTTAAAATAGGTTCACAAGTTACAGTTTCTATAAAGCGTTCTATAAAAGGAGAGGTCAAAATACGTAGTTTTTGCTTAACTGGAAATTTTGGTGATACTAGCTCTAAGTATGTATCTGTAAATTCTCCAATTGGAGAATGTATTATGGGTAAGAAAGTAGGGTTTGAAGGTAAATACACTGTTAATGGCAACGACATTTTCATCAAGATTGAATCAATAAGTAACTAACCCTTAATGTGTGATCTAAACAAGAAGGATTCTAAATTGAATTCTTCTTGTTTATATATATATTCAGGCTATTCTGATAGTGACATAAGCCTTTTAACTTTGTAGCAAAGCAATTCCTTTTTCTCAAAATGAGAAAATATCATAATATCTTGGACTTATATAAGAAAAGTGGCTTCGCCACATGTGCATTTCGCTTTTCGAATATGCACAGTCCAAGGAAACTTAACCTTGTTATCTAGAAAAAATTTATAACTTTTTCTAGATAACAAATAAAAATGTCTAAGACAACCTCTATTGGGAATAACATTTATTAGAAATGTTATAAAGGAGTTCAAGAATAATACATAGTAAAATTTCAGAAGTTTAAACATATAATTATGTGCAAATTTATTTGTGCAGTGAAGAATTAGAAAGACAGGAAACAAAAGAATCAATTGAGAAATATAAAGAACAAAAGTACAAGGTAGGAATATTTGTAACTGGAAAAGAGAATTATCCGAAGTTCTTAATAAAATTGTTACAAAACAAGTGAAATTATCAGACAATGTATTTTAACATAGACGATAAACAATATCAGGCAAAAGGAGGAAAAATGACAGTTGTAGGATATTGTAGATTGTCTAGAGATGAAGATAAGGTCATGTAACATTATTAAATTTTAAAACATAAAATATACAAAATGTTTCAATTTAAGTTTAGAAACTTGAAAGGAGTATATTTTATGGATTACGAAATAATGATGAATGGCAATGTAAGAATAGGGCAGAGAGCACCTGATTTTGATGCGACTACTACGATGGGAAATATATCATTAAATGATTATAAAGGAAAATGGGTAGTGCTATTTTCACATCCAGGAGATTTCACCCCCGTATGTACAACAGAAATGATTTCATTTGCAAGGACAAATACATATTTCGAAAATCTTAATGCTTGTTTAATTGGATTAAGTGTAGATAGTAATAGCTCACATCTTGCTTGGGTATATGATATTTATTGTAGAACAGGAATAAGAATTCCTTTTCCAATCATAGCAGATAGAAATGGTGAAATTGCAAGAAAATATGGAATGATTTCTAATGATGTAAGCAATACAGAAACAGTAAGAAATGTATATATTATAGATGATAAAAGTATTATAAGGCTTATTTTAGTTTATCCAATGAATGTTGGAAGATGTATTCCTGAAATTTTAAGGAGTCTGCAAGCACTTCAGGTTTCAGATAGTAATAATGTTGCTATGCCAGCAAATTGGGTACCATGTGAACCTATAATAATGCCTTCACCAACTACGTTTGAAGAACTTTTGGAAAGAAATAATCAATTAAATCAAAATAGAAATGGAATTAACTGGTACTTAAGTTTTAAACAACCTCAAAATTGTAATTGCATTGAAGAAAAAAATGATAAAAAATAAATTAAATTTGAATTATTTAATTTTAATATTTAATAATAGAAATTAAATTTCATAAAATTTAATAAAATAGCCATACTAATATTATAAAATATAAAGGAGGCTATTTTTTATGGAAAAAAATCAAAAAATAAATTGTACAGTTACTAGCTGTAAGTATAATGATGAAGGATGTCAAGAATGTAAATTAGAGCAGATTATTGTTACACCGATTATTGGATGCAACACTAAGCAATCAGATGAATCTATGTGTAGTAGCTATAGAAACGGAAAAAATCAATAAATAAACTTGTATATAATAGTAATATAGTGTATAATTTATATATGTTTATAGCATCACTATAAATAAATAATTTTATTATAGGAGGTTCTACTATGGGACAAAAAGATCGGTTCTATGTAGACATCATGGCTTTGCAGCCTGAAGTTACAGGATCATGCAACCTAATAATCGTTAAATATCCAAATGGAATGTCTACCAAATTCATCGTTGACTGTGGACTTTTTCAAGAAAAGGAATATCAAGAGTATAATGCAACATTTCCTTTTGACTGCGATAACTTGGAATTTGTTCTTATTACTCACAATCATGTCGACCATATTGGTCGGTTACCGCTACTGGTTAAGAAAGGCTTTCAAGGAGAGGTTTTTACAACGAAAGCAACTAGCCTTTTAATTGGTAATGCTTTAAATGACTCTTACAAAGTATTGAAAGATACCGCTAAAAGGAGTCATACAAAGCAACTTTATTCAGAGGTCGATGTTGAAAAAACCTTAAGCAGAGTAGTTGGATGTGAGTATGAAGTTCCAAACTATATTACTCCAAATATCAAAGCAACATTTTTTGTAAATGGTCATCTGATAGGAGCAGCGTTAATTCTCGTACAAATAAGTTATCCTGGATACGAAGATATTAATATCCTCTTTACTGGTGATTACAACAACAAAAATATGTTCTTTGATGTGCCACAGTTACCTGAATGGGTTATTAATCTTCCTTTGACTGTAGTACAGGAATCCACATATGGCTATATGGATTCAAGTGAAATTGTTCCTTCTTTACAAGAGAATATTGTTTCTTGTATGGAAAAACAAAAAACAGCTGTACTGTTGGTCTTTTCTTTAGGAAGATGTCAAGAAGTTCTTTACATTCTAAAAAGAATGCAGATTGAGGGAAAAATTCCTCTTGATGTTCCCATTTATTTAGATGGGAAATTGGCTATTGCGTATACTGAAATGTATCGCAAAGCTGATTTGGGACTAAAGGAAGATATGGAAGACTTCTTGCCCGATAACTTTTGTTATGTGGACAAAACTTTAAGAGATTCTTTGCTAGAAGATAATACGCGTAAAATCGTGGTAACAACTTCTGGTATGGGAACTTATGGACCAGCCCAAGTATATATTCCTGCATATATTACGAAGAAGGACTGTTTAATTCAGTTCACAGGATATACGGCAGAAGGAACTTTGGGTAGGTGTCTTAAGGAAACTCCTGAAGGAGAAATTATCAGAGATAGCAAAGGTGAAGTTACTACAATTGGAGGGTTGATAAAAAAGAAATTGGCAAATGTCCAATACACAACTGAACTTTCTGCTCATGCAAAAGCAGATGAAATGATTGATTTCTTGAAACAGTTTAAGAATCTGAAACTCGTTTTAGTCAACCATGGAGAAATTATCGCCAAAGAAAAATTCTCTATCAGAGTTGACGAAGAAGTTAATCCCAAGAACATCGCGATTCTCGGAAGAGATTATCTCTTCCGTATCAATCCATATGGATTGATACGAAGTTTCTCTACGTCTTATAGGTAAAATTTCATCCCTACCTAATTTAGGTAGGGATAACTTTTAATTGAATTAAATTGTTAATAAAATATTATGTTTCGACATCTTATTAGCAAAAAAGTAAATTTTCTATTTCTTTACTTGATAAAAGTTTTTAGTTGATATATAATTAGCTTATTAAATATAAGGAGGAATTTTTTATGCCATTAGTAACAACGAAAGATATGTTTCAAAAATCAATGAAAGAAAATTTTGCCATAGGGGCATTTAATGTAAATAATATGGAGATAATACAAGGAATCGTAGATGCAGCAGCTAGTCAAAATTCACCAGTTATATTGCAAGCATCTTCTAGTGCAATAAAATACGCAAGAATAGGTTATCTTAGAAAGATGGTGGAGGCAGCATTAGATGAATATGATATTCCGGTAGCTTTACATTTAGATCATGGGCCAGACTTTGAGACTTGCAAAATGTGCATAGATAATGGCTTTTCTTCAGTAATGATAGATGGTTCAAAACATGATTTTGAAGAAAACATTGCTTTAACTAAAAAGGTTGTGGAATATGCACATTCAAAAGGAGTAGTAGTAGAAGCAGAATTAGGTAAGTTAGCAGGAATAGAAGATGATGTGAATGTTTCAGAGTCAGATGCAATGTATACAGATCCAGAACAAGCAAAAGAATTTGTAGAAAGAACAGGATGTGATTCTTTGGCAATCGCCATAGGAACAAGTCATGGAGCATACAAATTTAAAGGAGAAGCTAAATTAAGATTCGATATATTAAAAAAAGTTAAAGAAAAAATACCAAATACACCAATAGTATTACATGGTGCTTCAACAGTTATACCTGAACTTGTTGATATGTGTAATAAATATGGGGGAGATATACCAGGTGCAAAAGGAGTTCCAGATGAAATGTTACATGAAGCAAGTATTTCTGGCGTATCAAAAATAAATGTAGATACTGATTTAAGATTAGCTATGACGGCAGCAATCAGGAAAATATTTGCTGAAGAGCCATCTAAATTTGATCCAAGAGCATATTTAACACCTGCAAGAGAATTAATAAAAGAAACAGTAGAACATAAAATAAAAGATGTATTTGGTTCAAGTAATAAAGCTTAGATTAAAACTAAAGGACAGACATATTAAAATAATTATATGTCTGTCTTGTTTAATATTTTTTGAAACAAATTGTGTGTTCACTTATTTCATAAGCTTTTTTCATTAGCTCTCATTGATTTTTGTATTCTACGTTCAGCATCTTTTTTAGCAATGTCTTGCCTCTTATCATATAATTTTTTCCCTTTTCCAACTCCAAGCTCTATTTTTAGAAAATTTCCATTAAAATAAAGAGAAATAGGTACTAATGTTAATCCTTTTTGTTTTATTAATCCTGTTAGTTTGTTTATTTCTCTTCTTGTTAAAAGTAATTTCCTGGTTCGTAAAGGATCTTTATTGTAAATATTTCCGTGTTCATATGGACTTATATGCATGCCATATATAAATACTTCTCCATTTTTAATATTGGCATAACTATCTTTCAAATTTACTTTACCATTTCGTATTGATTTTATTTCTGTACCAGTTAGAACAATACCAGCTTCATATGTATCTTCTATTGTATAATTATGTCTAGCAGTTGGATTTGTTGCTACAATCTTTTTTGACATATATAACCTCACATTCTTAAATTTTCATTACTATTTAATTATATCATTTAAATAATAAAATAGCTAGTAAAAATTACTAGCTATTAAATAAATATTATAAATCATCGGAATCAATATATATGTCATTTTTATTTCTTTGTTTCATATATGACCAAATAAGAATTCCGATAGCAGCTATGGTAATACCAACTATGATCCATGTCCATGTATTTGAAGTCATTCCCGCTACAGTAATATTATCAGTTGAAGTTCTTGTTGCAGTATATCCATCATTATCATTATTGTTATTATCTGTCATAGATCCCATCATTGAATTTCCTGTATTTTGCATACCATCTCTTACATCTGTAACAACATTTTCTGTTCCATGTCCAACTGTGTTAAGTCCGTTTTTTATACCGCCTGCAATATTGTTTCCAGCATTTTCTATTACATTTTCAGTACCACCAACAAAATTTCTAATACCATTAGCAACATTGTCCGTAGCAAATACTGGAATAGCAATAGATATAAATAAGATTGTTACAATTGAAATAAATAAAAATCTTTTTTTCATAAAAAAACCTCCTTGAATGATTTCATGCACTTAAAAAAGAGTTTCTATTTATATTATTTCTAATTTAAAATAAAATATACAAAAAAATATCACAAATTTAATTTGTGATATAAAAAATTAATAATAATTATTTTAAATTAAAATTTCTTTAACTATCCTTTTAATCTGATTAAAATCGCAATTGCAAGTAATATTAATATAACTCCTACAGTTATTACTAATATATTTAAAATATTTGAAAAGCTCATATTTTCTTGAGCTATACTGCTTACACCAGAAGGAGCAGCAGTACCACTAATACCATCTGATACTTGAGGTTGTTCATCAATTGTATTTAAATCTGAATCCGTATTATTAGTGTCAATATTGTTTGTATCTATTGAGTTATTGTTTTCTGATCCTAAATTCATGTTAATATCTGTAGCTAAAACTACTGTATTAATTAATAATAAAATTATAAATAATATAATTGAAATTTTAAAAATTTTTGACATTTAAATCCCTCCACACAATAAAAATTGCTTTTATCTATAAGTACTATATAATCATACACAAAAAAATAAAAAAAGTCTAGTATATTTTACAAAAAATATAATATTTTTGTTTTAAAAGCTTGTCAAAAAATAAGTATAAATGTATAATATACAAAGTCAAAGAGATAGGAGAGAACGATGGAAAAGATTAATGGTTTAAATGATGAAGAAGTAAAGAAAAGAGTAGAAGAAGGAAAAATAAATAGTTCAAACACAAATAATTTAAAATCCAATTGGCAAATTGTTAGAGATAATGTATGCACATTATTTAACTTATTTAATTTAATTATTGCAATTTCTTTAGCATGTGTTCATGCATATACCAACATGGTATTTATTCTAATAATAATTGTTAATGTATTAATAGGAATTATTCAGGAAATTCATGGTAAAAATTTAGTTAAAAAATTATCAATTTTGACAGCATCTAAAGCTAAAGTTATTAGAAATGGAAAAGAAAATGAAATAGATATTAATGAAATTGTATTAGATGATGTGATTCTTCTTGCACAGGGCGATCAAATACCTTCTGATGCATATGTTATAGATGGGGAGATAGAAGTTAATGAATCTCTATTAACAGGGGAGTCAGATACAATATTAAAAGAAAAAGATGATAAACTTCTTTCTGGTAGTTATGTAGTTAGTGGAAAGTGTTATGCAAAAATTGAGAAAGTCGGAGATGATAATTTTGCAAACCAAATAATAAATGCTACTAAAAAGCATAAAAAAGTAAATTCTGAACTTTTAAATTCTATGAAAAAAGTTACTAATTTTACTAGTTTCGTAATTATACCAGTAGGAGTAATATTATTTGTACAAGCTTATGTATTTAGAGAAGTAAATATACAACAATCAGTTATTGCAACAGCTGCAGCACTTCTTGGAATGCTACCAAAAGGATTCGTACTTTTAACTAGTATTGCATTAGAGTCTGGAGTAATTAAACTTGCTAAGAAACAAGTATTAGTTCAAGATTTATATAGTGTAGAAACATTGGCTCATGTTGATACTTTGTGTTTGGACAAAACCGGAACAATAACAGAAGGAAAAATGAAAGTTATAGATGTTGAAAAATATAGTGAAGATATTTTGCCAGATACATTTGAAAATATAATGAGCACATATGTAAATGAAACAGATGATAGCAATAGTACTTTTATGGCATTAAAAGAATATTTTAAGGGTGAATCTAAATATAAAAAAATAAGTGATATATCTTTTTCTTCTGAAAGAAAATGGAGTAGTGTTACATTTAAAGATTTAGGAACAATTGTGGTTGGTGCTCCAGAAAGATTAATTTTAAAAGCTGGAATAGAATTACCTAAAATTGTTTCTGAAGCTCAAGAAGATGGAAAAAGAGCTTTATGCATTGCATATGCAAAAAACGATATAATAGATGAACAATTACCAGATTTAACAATAGTTGCATCAGTTATCTTGGCTGATCCTTTAAGAAAAAATGCAAAAGAGATGCTTGGATATTTTAAAGATCAAGAAGTTGATATAAAAATTATATCAGGAGATAATCCGATTACAGTTTCAACTATTGCAAAAAGAGCAGGTTTAGAAGATTATAAATCATATATAGATTTATCAACTTTAAGTTCTGATGCAGAGATTGTTGATATAGTAGATAAGTACAGTATATTTGCAAGAGTATTACCACACCAAAAAAGTATAATAGTTAAAGCGCTTCAAGCAAAAGGACATCAAGTAGCAATGACAGGTGATGGGGTAAATGATGTAATAGCGTTAAGAGAGGCAGATTTAAGCATTACACTTCCAGAAGCAAATGATGCAGCAAAACAAGTATCACAAATTGTTTTATTAAACCAAGATTTTAGTGTATTAAAAGATGTATTAATGGAAGGTAGAAGAGTAGTAAATAACTTAACAAGTGTTGCAAGAATATTCTTTATAAAAACTATATATTCAATTCTATTATCACTTTTCTGTATATTAACAAATACTGCTTTTCCATTTATACCAATACAAATTACATTAATAGATTTAGTAATTGAAGCATATACATCATTCTTTATATCATTTGAACCAAACAGTAAGCCTGTAAGAGGAGTGTTCTTACATACAGTTCTTAGAAACGCAGCACCGTTTGCAATAGTAATTATGCTTAATATAATATTCCTAACATTCTTAGCACCAGTTTTAAACATAGCTCAAGGTCAATTAGTAACAATTATGTATTTATTAATAGGATTTGTAAGTATACTTGCAGTTCTTGAAGTATGTATACCATTTAATAAATTACATGCATTTTTGTTTAGTACGACATTTGTAGGATTTTTCGTAGCAGTTTATTTATTTAGAAATTTACTACAAATTACTAATATAAATACACGAGAATTTGGAATATTTGTTGTATTTGCTTTAATTAGTACTGTAATACTTACTATAAAGCAAAAGATATATAAGAAAGGTGTGCGTTAGCGAAAGCAAAGCTTTCGACGCACACATGTGCATTTCGCTTCGCGAATATGCACAGTCCAAGGAAACCTAACCTTGTTGTATACGGAAAAATCGCTAAAGATACTGAAATATCAAGAGAAAAGTCGATTTTTCCTATACAATAAGAAAATGGGATACTAACAAAATCAAAGATTTCGAGTAAAAGAACTATAGATTTGAATTAACTTTCTATAGTTCTTTACTAATTTATATTATTAAATTATTCATATCATTATATAATTTTGCTACATATGAAACTTTTCTTTGGATTATTGGATGAATAAATTCTATTCTATATGAATGAAGAGCTTGTCTATCAATTAATTTAGAAGAATTTCCGTACAGTGTATCTCCAAGTATAGGATGACCAATATAACTCATATGAACTCTAATTTGATGTGTTCGTCCTGTTTTTAGAATACATTTAACAATAGAGTAATCTTTTTCTTGATTATATTTGATAACTTCATATTCAGTTATTGCATTATCACCAGATTTACTGACACATCTTTCAATTATGCTATTTTCTTTTCTTGCAATAGGGGCATTTATAATTCCACTTTCTTTTTCAAATTCACCTTCACAAATAGCGATATATTCTTTATAGAATATATTTGATTTCATTTGCTTTACAAGAGACTCTTGGATATATTCGTTTTTAGCAAATATAACTAATCCAGATGTATTTTTATCCAACCTATTTACAGGTCGAATTTTTTTCTTCAATTTTATTTGATCAAAGTAATATCTTACACCATTTGATAAACTATCTGTAAAATGATCCATTGAAGGATGAATAGGAATTCCTGCTGGTTTATTTATAACTATATATGCATCATCTTCATAAATAATATCTAAATCCATTTTTGTTGGTATTATATTAGAGTTGTCTTCTTCAAAATCAATTAAAACTTCTACAATATCATTAGTAGAAAGTTTAGAATTAATATTTGAACTGATTCCATTAATTAATATTTTTTTATTCTTCTTTAACTTAAGTAAAAGCCTATCAGAAATGTTGAAATAGGCTTTTAGTAATTCTTTTACATTTATATAATTTTCATTCTCTTTTATTTTATATATTAATCTCATAAAGTATCTCCATGTTTTGGTGCGAGTAATGGGACTTGAACCCATACGTCTTTTAGACACACGCCCCTCAAACGTGCCTGTCTGCCAGTTCCAGCATACTCGCATATACAAATATATTATACAGTAAAGTGAGAAAAAAATCTAGTGTAGAAATAAAAAATCTAAAGGTACTATAAAAGCTGTATACAATTAGACACGAAAAACAATATTTAGGGTCAAACTATAAAATATCAATATTTTAAATGAAAAATAAGTGAATTTTGATAATAAAGTGTATCCAAAAGATTAGATAAAATATCTAACATTTTGGGTGCACTTCATAAAAGTAATCGGCTTATTTTCTTATTTAAATTAGTTTAGATATTCCTATACAAATAAGTAATATTCCTGAAATAATACTCCAAATATTTTTAGGTAACTTGGAAACATCACTTATGTTATTTCCTATAATTCTTCCAATACTTAAAAATATGATTTGGAAAAAGCTTATTAATAAAGGAAAAATAACATTGTTTATTCCTATTGCACTAGCACCAAATCCAATACTAATAGAATCAATAGACATAGCAAGCCCTAAAAATATGGCTTCTTTTATATCAATTCTATTTGATTTATCAATATCTGAGTTTATTGGATCTTTTATGATGTTTATAGTTATTCCTAAAAACTTTATGAATATATTATATTCTCTATGATTTGTTTTTGCTTTCTTTGTCTTTTTTTCTTTTTTTAAAGTAGCCTCATATATTATAAATATACCAATTCCAAATAGAACAAAAGCACCAATTAATTTTGTTACATAAGTAGAGATAAATAAAGTTATAATATTTCCTATGGAAACAGATAAACTTGTAATTATAATACTAAGTATGAAAAGAATAAAAAATGAAGAAATAGATATTTTAGTTTTCTTTAGACCATAAGTAATTCCAACACCAAGCGAATCTATACTTGCAGATAATGCTAAAATAAGGGCGTTTAATATCATAAAGCCTCACCTCTTTACATAATATGAAAGAATTCAATAAATGTTATAAATAATTTTCACACCCAAAGATATATTGATGAATATAATAACATGAGGTGTTTTATATGGCATATTCAGATAGAGAATTAATTGCGAGACTAATACAATGTGAAGCTGGGGGAGAAGGAGACAATCGGAATGAAAGCAGTTGCGACAGTTATTATGAATAGAGTACAGGCATCAGAAGGAGAATATGCTAGAGTTTCACAAGGCGGAAATATTCGAAATATTGTTTTTCAACCAGGTCAATTTGATTGTGTAAGAGAAACTATAAATGGTCAGTACAATCCGCAAAACATCTATAATATGAATCCAACTGATGTACATTATGAAATAGCAGACTGGGCATTATCTGGTAATAAACTAAATGAAATAGGTGAGTGCTTATGGTATTTAAATCCGTTTAGACCTAATTGTGGAAGCACTTTTCCAACAAATGGTTCTGGTACATTTCACACGAGATTAGGAGACCATTGTTTTTATAGGCCTACTAGTAGTTATGCAGATACTTAATTAATGATAACAAATAATATATTTATTTCATATAATATTTTGAAACAACTATTAATAAAAAAATAATTTAATATAGAGAAAGGATGATGTGCTGTGGATAACGATAAAGAACTTGAAACAAAAGAAAATAGAAACGTGAACATAAATGCAAATTCACCAGAAATACTTACTAATAATATATATACACCAGCCTTTTTAAGAGAAAACATAGGAAAATTAATGAGAGTAGAATTTTTAATAGGAACAAATAACTTAGTAGATAGAACTGGAATATTAATAGACGTAGGTGCAAGTTACATTTTACTTAGAGCTTTAGAAAGTGATGTCATAACATATGCTGATATTTATTCAATTAAATTTATAACAATTTCAAATTTGCCATATAACATGTTATTCGATTTTAATAATAGTAACAATATGAATCAGAATAATAATTATTTAAGTAGCATGAATAATCAAACTATTCCTAATGCAGGAAATAATTACAGATATTATTAATGAGAAATTGGGGTCTGTCCCCAATTTCTCATTTTCGCAAAAAATACTTGTACTTTTCTAAAATAACATATATAATATAGGTATTATTTTGTTATTTTAGGGAGGTACTTTTTAATGTCATTTATAAATGAAATAAAAAATAAAGCGAAACAAAATATTAAAACAATAATATTAACAGAAAGTGAAGATAAAAGAGTATTAAAAGCAGCACAAAAGGTTAAAGAAGAAGGATTTGCCAATATTATACTTATAGGCAAAGAAGAAGATGCTAAGAAATTAGCTGAAGAAAATAATATTGATATATCTGGTATAAAAATTATAGATCCAGAGACATCTGAAAAATTTGAAGAATATGTAAATGCATTTTATGAATTAAGAAAAGCTAAAGGAATTACAATTGAAAAAGCAAGAGAAATGGTAAAAGATAATATGTATTTTGGTACAATGATGGTAAAACAAGGTGATGCAGATGGTTTGGTGTCTGGTGCTTGTCATTCTACAGCAAACACGTTAAGACCAGCACTTCAAATTTTAAAAACTGCACCTGGAACAAAGCTTGTTTCAGCATTTTTCTTAATGGTGGTTCCAAATTGCGAATATGGAGAAAATGGTATATTTGTATTTGGTGATAGCGGATTAGTCGAAAATCCTACTCCTGAAGAGTTATCAGAAATAGCTATATCATCAAGTAAGAGTTTTGAGCAATTAACAGGAAAAGAATCAAAGGTTGCAATGTTATCATATTCTACATATGGAAGTGCGCATTCAGAATTAACAGAAAAGGTTATTGAAGGTACTAAATTATTAAAAGAAAAAATGCCTGATTTAATATGCGATGGAGAGCTTCAATTAGATGCTGCTATAATTCCGGAAATTGCAGCAAGTAAAGCACCAGGAAGCCCAGTAAAAGGAGAAGCAAATACATTGATATTCCCAAACTTAGATGCTGGAAATATTGGATATAAATTAGTACAAAGACTTGGAAAAGCAGAAGCTTATGGTCCTCTTTGCCAAGGAATTGCAAAACCTGTTAATGACTTGTCTAGAGGATGTAATAGTGATGATATAGCTGGAGTTGTAGCTATAACAGCTGTTCAAGCAAATAGTATGGATTAATAAATTAATTAATATTATTCTAATTTTATATGTTTTTACATGTTTTAAGTAAAATTAGTAATTAAATTTTAGGAGGTTATATAATGAAAGTATTAGTAGTAAACTGTGGAAGTTCATCATTAAAATATCAATTAATTGATATGGAAACAGAAGAAGTAATGGCAAAAGGGTATTTAGAAAGAATAGGAATAGAAGGTTCTTTCTTAACTCATAGAGTAGGAGAAGATAAATATAAAATAGAGAAGGATATAAAAAACCATGCAGATGGAATGGAACTTGTTATTGAACAATTATTACATAAAGATTATGGAGTAATATCAAGCTTAGATGAGATAGACGCTATAGGCCATAGAATAGTTCATGGAGGAGAGAGATTTACTAAGTCTGTTTTAGTAGATGATGAAGTTGTAAAGGGAATAGAAGATGCGATTCAGTTTGCACCATTACATAATCCAGCTCATTTGCAAGGAATTTATGCATGTCAAAAAGCTTTACCAGGAAAGCCAAATGTAGTTGTATTTGATACAGCATTTCATCAAACTATTCCTGAAAAAGCATATATGTATGCAATACCATATGAATATTATGAAAAATATAAAATTCGTAAATATGGTGCTCATGGTACATCTCATAAATTTGTATCTCAAAGAGTTGCTGAAATCATGAATAAACCTATCGAAGATTTAAAAATAATTTCTTGTCATTTAGGTCAAGGTGCTAGTTTATGTGCTGTAAAAGATGGCAAATCAGTTGACACCTCTATGGGATTAACACCACTTGCAGGTGTCCCTATGGGATCTAGATCAGGTGATATTGATCCATCAGTGGTAACATTTTTAATGGAAAAAGAAAATATATCTCCAGAGGAAATGAACACAATACTTAATAAAAAATCAGGTAAATTAGGATTATCTGGTGTTAGTATTGATGATAGAGATATAGAAGCTGCAGCAGAACAAGGAAATAAAAGAGCTAGACTTGCTATAGATAACTTTGTATACCAAGTCGCAGGCTATATAGGAAGATTTGCAGCTCAAATGAATGGAGTAGATGTAATAACATTTGAAGCAGGCATTGGAGAAAATGGTATAGCTGTAAGAAAAGAAATTTGTGATTATTTAGGATTCTTAGGCGTAAAAATTGATGAAGAAAAGAATAATTATAGAGGAAAAGAAGTTGAGATTTCTACACCAGATTCAAAAGTAAAAGTATATGTTGTTCCTACAAATGAGGAATTAATGATTGCAAGAGAAACAAGAGACTTAGTAATTAAATAAATCTAATCTGGTTTAAGCATTAAGTAGAATTAACTATTTAATGCTTAAATTCAAATATGAAACATATATTAAATTATAAATGCAGTTTAATATGAAAGGATAAATACAAACATGGAACAAGCAAATGTAATAAAAAAAGAAACAAATAGAGAATTAAATATAGAGTTATTAAGAATTGTAGCGATGTTAATGGTAGTTACATTACACTGTTTAGGAAATGGAAAGTTGTTAGAAAATCCATACATTAATGTATACAATACGGTATTAATAACGTTGTTAAATACGTTTTCTTTAACCGCCAACGCAATTTTTCTAATAATTACTGGTTATTATTCAATTAACAAGAAATTTAATCTAAAAAGAATATTAACTTTGTGGGGAAAAACAATCTTTTATTCTTGGGCAATATTTATTATTTGCAATCTTTTAAACATGAGGACAGTAGTTTTTGATTCGATATTTCCTATTCTATCAGGAGAATATTGGTTTATTACTGCTTATATAGCATTCTACTTTTTACAACCTATTATTAACATTGTTGTAAATAAGCTAAATCAAAAACAATTTAAATATCTATTAATAACTTTAACTATTATGGTAGGCATAATAAGAGTATTATTTAATCCTGCAGGTATATTTTCAGGAGGGATTTTACCATTTACATTAATGTATATGATTGGCGCATATATAAGAAAATATGTTTCAATAAAACCTAATCAAAAATATTTTGTTAAATATATTTTATTTACAGCAATTACAGCTCTGTTATATATAGTAATATATATAATTTCTCTTTCAATTGACAACAATATTTTCTATTCAAAAATAAAAACTGTACTTATAGGAATTAGAGAATATAATTGCATTTTAGTAATTATAATGACCATACTTATATTTATGAAATTTAAAACGATTACAATAAAATCAAAATTCATGACGAAATTAATTACAATAATTTCACCTTCTATGTTTTCTATATATTTAATACATCAAAGTATAAACATAAGAGATATAATGTGGCTAAAAATGGGAATTATGAATTATGCTGATTCTTGGTTAATGTTACCATATATTGTACTTATGATAATTTCTGTATTTATCGCTTGCTTATTAATAGATTTAATAATAAGAGGTATATGTTATGGAATAAAGAAAATTCCTATTATTAATAGATGTATTAATAAATTAAATAATAGATTAGATAACATAAGTTCAAAATTAAATAGTTATATATTTGAATAAAAGGAGATTAATTATGGAGAATGAAGAAAATAAAAAATCCAGAAAAGTATTAATAATAGTTATAATTTTGTTGCTATTAATAGTAATCGCAGGTTGCGTGGCTTGGTATATTATATCAAATATGGATCAAAACAAGCCTGACGAAGTTTTAATGCAGTACATAAATTATTTAAGTAGTGAAGATTATGAGGGAATGTATTCATTGTTATCAGAATCTACAAAAACTCGTGTAGATCATGATACATATATATCTAGAAATAAAAATATTTTTGAAGGCATTGAAGCAACAAATATTGTAATTAGCAATGTTTTAGTAAATGAGGATACAAAAGCTGTAACGTATAATTTATCATTTGATACATTAGCAGGAAATTTATCATATAATTATACTGCCACATTTGATAGACAAGAAGATAATAAATATTATTTAAATTGGTATTCGAATTTAATAATTCCAAGCTTGAAAGAAGAATATAAAGTAAGAGTTTATTCAAATACAGGAGCAAGAGGGGATATACTAGATAGAAATGGAAAAATATTAGCAACTAATGATGAAGATGGAAATAGAGAATACCCTTACGGAAAAATAGCTGCTCATTTAGTAGGATACATTAGAGGAATTAGTAGTGAAGAATTAGAAGCACATAAAGGAGAAGGATATACTGAAAGTAGTTTAATAGGAAAAACAGGACTTGAACTTGCATTTGAGGATAGATTAAAAGGCAAAAATGGAAGTGGTATATACATAGTAAATGAAAATGAAGAAGTAATAGAGACAATTGCAGAAACAGATATGGAAGACGGAGAAGATATTAGAACTACAATTGATATAGATTTACAAAAAGATATATATGAAGAATTGGATGGAGATAATGGTTTTTCAGTAGCAATTAATCCAAAAAACGGTGAAGTTTTGGCTATGGTAAGTACGCCAAGTTTTGATTCAAATAAATTTATTACTGGATTTACAGATGAAGAATGGAATGATTTAAGTTCAGATGAAAACACTCCAATGTTTGCTAGATATGAAAATACATGGGCACCTGGTTCATCATTTAAGCCAATTACAGGTGCAGTAGGATTAACAACAAATAGCTTCACAGCTAATGAAAATTTTGAATCTAGTGGTTTGAGTTGGCAAAAAGATGAAAGCTGGGGAGACTATAGAATTACAACTCTTACTACATATGGAGGAACAGCCAATTTGAGGAATGCATTAATATATTCAGATAACATATATTTTGCAAAAGCAGCTCTTAAAATTGGAAGTAATACTTTCGCAGAACAATTATTAAAAATTGGATTTGATAAAAGTATGGATTTTCCACTCACAATGTCAAAATCTCAATTTGGTGAAAATAGTGAATTTTCATCAGAAATAGATCTTGCAGATTCTGGATATGGTCAAGGGAAAATATTAGTTAATCCATTACATGTTGCATCTATATATTCGGCATTTGTAAATGATGGAAATATGATAAAACCACATATTGAATATTCAGAAGAAACAGAGTATTGGATAGAAAATGCTTTTTCGGAAGAATCTGCTGAAGAAATAAAAGATGATTTAATCCAAGTAGTTGAAAATCCAAATGGAACAGGACATGAAACTAGAATTAACGGTATAACTCTTGCTGGAAAAACAGGAACTGCAGAACTTAAAGGTGCTGGAGAAGAAGAAGGAGAAGAACTTGGATGGTTCAATGCTTTCGTAGTTAGCGATGTAAAAGAAGAACAGTTATTAACAATAAATATGATTGAAAATGTAGAAAATAGGGGAGGTAGTCATTATCTTTTACCTAAAGTAAGAAATATATTTAATAATTATTTGAAATAAGGAAATATTTAATTGATTTTTAAGCAAATTACTAATAATAATTTCAACACTCCACTTTACATAATAGCATATTATATATAAGATAGTAGGAAAATTTTAATTATCCGAAAATCAAAATATGTTATCGTGAAAGGGAGTGTTATTTTGAAATTAGAAGGGAAAAAAATAGGATTTGCTCTTACAGGTTCTTTTTGTACTTTCAAAAAAGTACTAGAAGAGCTTAGAAAAATAAAGAAAGAGAAAGCAGAAATACTACCAATTATGTCTTTTAGTTCTTATAATTTAGATACTAAATTCGGAGATGCAGAAGATTATATAAAAGAATTAAAAGATATTTCTGAAAATGAAGAAATTATCCATACTATACAAGGAGCAGAACCGATTGGACCAAAAAAATTAACCGATATAATGGTAATTGCACCTTGTTCTCGGAAATACTTTGGCTAAGCTTGCAAATGGTATAACAGATACACCTGTACTTATGGCAGCTAAATCGCATTTAAGAAATAATAATCCTGTTGTTTTAGCTATATCTACCAATGATGGATTATCAGGTAGTGCTGAAAATATTGGAAAACTGCTTAATAGAAAAAATTACTATTTTGTACCATTTAAACAAGATAATCCGATAACTAAGCCTCGTTCCTTAGTTGCGGATTTTAGTTATATGATTCCGACTATTGAATTAGCATTAGAAAAAGAACAAATAGAACCAATTTTATTATGAATTTAAATCCCCCTATAAGGTATATAGGGGGTATTATGTTTTATCTTTTAATAGAGGTTGAAAAGATAATTTATTTTTAAAATCTTCGTTCTGAATTAATCCTAAAAGAAACCAAAATATAGGGGCTACACCTATTGTACTAATATTAAAAAATGCTTGTACTAAATAAGCGATAATTGGTATTAGTAAAATAAAAGTTGCACTATTTTTAAACATATCACTTTGCTTTGTTAGAATTTGAGCGAGAAATGCTAAATAAATAATTAAAGCTGGAATGCCAATTGTTGCAGCAATCTGTAAATATTCATTATGTGCTTTATCAACATATGTATTTGTTCTTTCAATATATTCTATAGCATCAGCAGGAACATTATGTAAAAGTGAGCGTGCTAATGTATCTGGACCAGATCCAAGCATTGGTTTCATAGCAATTACTTTAAGAACCATTGACCAGATTTCAATCCTACCACTACCAAAAGTATTTTTCAATTCTCCATCATTTATAGCTGTTTGTATTTCACTATTTATTAATCCTAATCTATTACTTAAAGACATCATTTTAGAATAATCGGGTAGTGAATCAGTTATGAAGGATGGTGCAAAAAGTATCCAAACAAAAATAACAACAAAACCTATAATAACATAAAGAGTTCTTTTTATAAGTTCTTTATTTCTGTTTTTAATGACATATATAATACCAAAAATTGAAGCAACCAAAAATCCAACCCATGCACTTCTAGTCATTGTGAGTATAAGTATATAGAAAGCTAAATAACTAGTTATTAAATAAACTTTTTTATTTTTTACAATATACAAAGCCATAAGAATTGTTACTGCCATTGAGAGAAAACTACCGAAAAAATTAGTATTACCAAATGTTGAAGATGCAAATCCTGCTCTATATTCTATGTTAAGCAAATCATAAAGATAATATAGAGGATAGATATTGTAATATTGCAAAATACCAATAATTGATGTAATGCATATGGTTATAATAGCGAAAAGCTTTAATTGTTTATCATATTTAAAATAATATTCTCCACAATAATATGTAAGAAAATATACAGTGAAGGTTAACAAACCTTCGAATCTATTGTATTCTCCTAATATGGATTTTAGTATATCCATTGAAAAGATTGTACTAATAACAATAAAAATATAAAATGCAATTAGTGTTTTGTCTATTAAATCAAATTTTAGTTCTTTTCTTTTTAAAAATAATGTTACTAACAAAATAGTTCCACATACAAGCAATACTATATATTTTAATATGTTAGATGGTATTGATTCAAGCTGTGAAGGCAGCATTAATAACGGTACTAAAAAGATAATTACATATATTGTTTTATTCATTACTTTATTTGTTATAGTTTCATTTGTCATGAGTTTTTCTCTCCTTGTTCATTGAAATATCTGCTAAAGGGTTATTTTCTATAGCATTTCTTACTTGTTCATTACTTACGTGGGTATATATCTCTGTTGTAGATATGCTTTTATGACCAAGTAGTTCTTGTAAAGCACGAATATCAACTTGACCATATTGATACATTAATGTTGCAGCAGTATGTCTTAATTTGTGTGTAGAATATTTTGAAGTATCAAGACCTGCTTTTCTAAGTTCTTTTTCTACAATATATTGTACCATTCTATTACTAATACGTTCACGCCTCTTACTTAAAAATAATGCTTTATTAGAAGCCTTAGAATCGTTTTTAAGACCTTCTGTTGGTCTAACCTTAATATAATCATTTATTGCATCAATACATGCTTTATTTAAATATATTGTACGTTCTTTATTACCTTTACCAATTACATTTAATTTATA
Source organism: uncultured Clostridium sp. (assembly GCA_946495655.1). Classification (GTDB taxonomy): domain Bacteria; phylum Bacillota; class Clostridia; order TANB77; family CAG-508; genus CALXVA01. The sequence continues at coordinate 18,146 of CAMMDS010000006.1, read as the reverse complement.
TTCATTAAAATCTATATCTTGAACATTTATTCCAATTAATTCGGATAAACGTAATCCGCAATTAAGAAATAGAGTAATGATTGCAAAATCCCTTTCTTTGTTTGCATCATTATCATCTTCAGATACGTATAAAAGTTTTTTACTATCATCTAAAGATAAATATTTGGGCAAACGTTTATCAAGCTTAGGAGTTTCTAAGTTCTGAGCAGGGTTATGGTCTAACAAATTGGCTTTTTGAGACAAGTAAGAAAAGAAAATACGAATTGTTGATATTTTTCTTGCTCTTGTCGCTGGTTTACTTCTCTGGTTAAGTGCTAGGTAGGAGAGAAAAGCATGAATATCGTCTAAAGTGATTTTCTTTAATGTATCTAATGAAAAATCTTTAATAGATATTTTTTTAAAATCAGTTTCTTTTGTCAATTTAAAATGAATTTTCATATATTTAAGAAACATATTTAAATCATAATTATATTCTTTGACTGAATTTGCAGATTTATTTAATATTGTAATTGAATAATCCAAAAATGAATTTACGAATTCAGGATTTTGATCAGGATTAATCATAAATTTTACTCCTTTATATATAATATATTTTTCTAATTGCACAAAATATAATAATATATTATACTAAGAAATAAAAAAATTCAATAGTAAAATATACAATTTATTGATATTTAATTTTAATACTTTGAAAATACAAACAAAAAATTATACATATTTTTAAAACATGTATAATTTTTTTGATTTTTTATACATATTTATTGAAAATATATAAAAACAGTATGGCTAAACAGAGAACAATTAGCTGAATTGTTTGATAGAGATGTAAAAACTATTGGAAAACATATTAATAATGCTTTAAACGAAGAATTACAGGATGTTCCAACTGTCGCAAAATTTGCGACAGTTCAAAAAGAAGGAGATAGAAAAGTTACAAGGAATATTGAATATTATAATTTAGATATGATAGTCAGCATTGGCTATAGAGTAAAATCTAATAAGGGAATCATATTTAGACGTTGGGCAAACAAAGTTTTAAAAGATTATATGTTAAAAGGATATGCAGTCAATCAAAAAAGATTAGAATATTTAGAAAAAACAGTTAAACTAATTGATATTGCTAATAGAATTGATGAAAGACTTGAAGAATCTGATGCGAAAGAAATATTAAAAGTAATTGGCGAATATTCAATAGCATTAGATTTATTAGATGATTATGATCATAGAACATTAAAGAAAGTAAATGGAAATGTAGACGAAAGAAAAATAGAGTATAGTAATTGTATAGAAGTTATTAATAAACTTAGATTTAATGAAGAAAGTTCTTTATTTGCAGTAGAAAGAGATAAAGGTTTAGAATCAATAATAGGTAATATATACCAAAGTTTTGATGGACAAGATATTTATAAAAGCATAGAAGAAAAAGCTGCAAATTTTCTATATTTAATCGTAAAAAATCATGTTTTTGCAGATGGAAACAAAAGAATTGCAGCAACTTTATTTATATATTTTCTAAACTTTTATGGAATTTTATATAAAAATGGAAAGCAAACAATTGATAATAATACATTAGCTGCATTAACATTACTTATTGCTGAGTCAAATCCTAAGGAAAAAGATGTAATTATAGATTTAGTAATGAATTTCTTAAATAATGAGTAATTATTAGTTACAACAAATTTAATTGCAAAATATAGATTAGTTTGAAATACAACTAATCTTTTTTTATTTGGTTAGAACAGTAGAGTAGGGGGGAACAGCACATTTTTATAGGATATATAAAGATATGTAAAATTTTTAAATGCATTAAATAAAATTTTGTACAATCTTCTATTTGAAAAATAATAAATTTTATAAATAAAAACTTTTTTAAATATAAAAAATTAATTTTTAGAAATTTATAAATATTTAAATTTTTAAAAATTATAATTTTGTAATACAAACATTGTAATTTTTAAAAACGAACATTTGTTATAAATATAAAATTTAGTATATTTAATAGCAATTAATATAATATCTTTATAATAGTATTTATTATAAATTATATTTTGAAATTGAATATTAGTAATACATTTACAAGGCTCTAAAATCGTTTCTAAGGCAATTTAATAATAAAGTAATAAAATTATTCATTTATAATTAAAAGTTATTTATTTAAAGATATATAAAAGTCTGATAATTATAGAAATAATAAAAAATACTATAATATATGATATAAATATGCAAATTATAGTAATTAGCAAGAGATATATTAATTATAAGAAAAGTGCCAAAAATATGACGCACGAGAATCGATTTTAAGGCGTTTTTATTTTTTAGACATATAGTTTGTTGTCCGTGAAATAAGGCAAAATACTGAAATATAAGGTTTTTAAAAAATTAAAGAAAAAAATAAAAATCTTATAATTTTTTAAATAAAAAAACTGGTTACAATAATGAAAAAAAATCCAACCCAAATAATGAGTCTTCAGAATCAGTTTTAAGGGGATTTTATAAGAAAGTAATATAGTTATTAGTCTAAATAAATGAGTATGAAGGCTTTGTACAAGGCTGATAGCAAGGATTACGAGAAATAGCTATGTATGTGGTTATATATTTTTGCCCCTATACCTTATTGCGCAAAACTTTGATTTTGTGCAATAACATATCTCTAAAAAAAATAGAAATATGTTATTGCACTTTCCTCTTCCTTCTTAATTTATATACATTATAATAAGTTTTAATCTAATAAATCTTTAAGTCTATTTAAATCTAGATCTAAAATTTTCGCAATCCCGATTAGTTCAAAATCTTTTATCATTAATTTATTTCCTTCTATCCTGTAAATTTGAATTCTGTCTAGATAAATCCCCAACAATTCTAATTTAATTGATAATTGAATTCTACTCAATCCTTTTCTTTCTCGTGCTTCTTTTATAGAATTGCCGGTAAGATTCTTTTTATTATTAAATCTCTTTAACATAAGCATCCCTCCTCTCCTTTTTTATTTTAATATATTTATTATTTTATATAGTGTGTGGAAAGATACATTTTTAAAATAATGAAAAAATTGGGAGGAAATTTTATATTAATAGCCTCTTCCCAATTTTTATTATTTATTAAATTATTTACATTTTTAAAAATTCTGACATCTTATCTAAGAATTCTGAGTTATTCTTTGTTAACATCATTTGCTCAATTAATTGCTCTGTAATATCTGCAACTGATCTAGTTGATAATGCTTTTCTTAAAGCGAATACAACTTCTAATTCTTTTGGTGATAATAATAATTCTTCACGTCTTGTACCAGATTTATTTATGTCGATTGCTGGGAATATTCTTTTTTCAGAAAGTCCTCTGTCAAGATGAACTTCCATATTACCAGTACCTTTAAACTCTTCAAATATTACATCATCCATTCTACTACCTGTTTCAATTAATGCTGTAGCAAGAATTGTAAGGCTTCCCCCATTCTCTATGTTTCTAGCAGCACCAAAGAATTTTTTTGGTTTATGTAAAGCACTAGGATCTAATCCGCCGGACAATGTTCTTCCTGAAGATGGAATTACTAAGTTGTATGCTCTAGCAAGTCTTGTTATACTATCTAATAATATAACAACATCTTTATTTTGCTCTGTTAATCTTTTGGCTCTCTCCAATACCATTTCAGCTACTTTTACATGATGTTCTGGTAATTCATCAAAAGTAGAATATATAACATCTCCTTTAATTGAACGTTTCATATCAGTAACTTCTTCAGGTCTTTCATCTATTAGAAGTACTATTAATTCAATTTCAGGATTATTTATACTTATACTATTAGCGATTTTCTTAATAAGAGTAGTTTTTCCAACTTTTGGAGGAGCAACAATCATTCCTCTTTGTCCTTTACCAATTGGAGACATTAAATCAATTATTCTCATGGCATATTCATTTGGAGAGGTTTCTAAATGAATTCTTTCATTTGGATGAATAGGAATTAAATCATCAAATTTTCTTCTTCTAAAAGCCATTTCTGGAGCATCTCCGTTTACTTCTCCAACATATATTAAAGCAGGAAATTTTTCTCCTTCTTTTGGCATTCTAGCAATACCTTTAACTTTATCACCATTATCTAATTTGAATCTTCTAATTTGTACAGGCGATATATATACATCTTTTGCAGTTGATAAATAATTTTCACCTCTTAAAAAGCCATAGCCATCTGGCAAAACTTCTAATACACCTTCTACTATTTCATCATCAGCGTTAGTTAATTTGTAACCAGATTCATTATCACTTTCATCAGTTGACTCAACTTGTATTTCACTCGATTCCTCTTGATTTTGATTTATTAAATTATTTTTATCTTCTTCAATATTTTTTAAAAACTCTAATAATTCATCTTTTTTTAATTTAGATACATTTTTAGCACCGTTTTCCTTTGCTAACTGGCGTAATTCAACTAAAGTATAATCTTTTAAATCCATTACTAAAAGCCCCCTATATATTTATTTTTACTATATAATTGTTTTTAATTAATTGTGAAATTTTATAAGAAATTAAAATAAAATGAAAAAAGCAAATATGGAGGCATTTATTATGCCTCTTATAATTTTCTCTATTTTTCGATATCAATATAAACTCTCTCATTAGGATAGTACATATCCAATTTCTCTCGTGCAATTTGTTCAATATATTCGTCTGAATTTATGTTTTCTTTCATTTTTTTAAGTTCTGCTTGTTCATCTTCAGCAACTTCTATTTCATTATTATATTTATCTTTTTCTTGTGCATACGAATTTAAAGTTTTTTGTTGTGCAATTAATGTATAAATAAAATATACAATAAAAGCTAATACTAATATCTTTTTTAATAAATTATTTATTTTTTTATTTTTCATATGTATTTTCACTCCAGAATTAATCTATTTATATTTTTCTACATTTTTCCAAAAAATCCTTCTTATATTACTAAATTTTATTAGATAAATTGTCATTTTCTTTCTTTTTTAGATTTATTTTAGGTAATTTAATATTAATTTTAGAAATTTTTTTATAAATTGGTCTAAAAATGTATTTTAAGCTAAAATTATATATTTTATTAAATGGATAATATAATATTCGCTTTATTAATTTTATTAATTTCACTGCTAGATTTACAAAATATTTACTAATAAGAAGTATATATAATAATATGCCTATTAGAATACCTATAAAAACATATCCTCTTAATTCTCCATTGTTAAATGTAAAAATACTATATAAAAGAATTATACCTGTTAAAATCCAAAATATGAAATCTTGTATATATGTTACTAAATCTAATGTTTTAAAACTTTTTCTAATAATTCTAAAAATATCATATAATATTCCAATAATAAATCCTGTTAATATAAAATTAAAAAAAATATATAGTTGATTCAAATTGGAGCCTCCTATCTAAAGATTTTACCTAAGATACCTCCAGAATTCTTTTTTTCAAAATCCTTTTCACTATATCCTAAGCTAGATATTTCTCCATCAACAATTACCTCTCCAGTATCCAAACTAAGTTTATTTATTCTTAAATTTTCTCCTTTGACAGTTAATAATCCTAATTCCGTCTCTAAAATTACTATTTGATCATCAAAACTAAGTACATCTAGTGCTCCAGAAATACTTAATTTTTCTCTATTTTCTAGAATTAAATTTTGTATAACATTATTATTTTGAGAAATATTATTATTCTTTCTCTCATCAATAGTCATAAAAAAACCTCCAATATAATATAATAAACTTATATAAAATATTATATTCACAACTTGTCTTTTTAGAACTAATATTGAAAGCTTTTCCTCTAGAAGAGTTGGTTGACCAAAATCTACTATAAGAAAGAGACACTGTATATTACAGTGTCTCAAATTTATTATTTATTGTAATTTATTTATTGTTATTGATTTTATCTATACAATTTAAAACATTATTAACTATATCCATTCTTCCACCAGATAATACTTGTACTATGTCAAAACCGGGTCTTCTATTCCCCTCTATAATAACAGGACCATTTTCAGATATTGCAACATCCCATCCAACTACTAATATTTTATCTGATTCTAAACTAGCTTTTAAAACCATTTTCTTTGCTTCTTCAAAACAAGGAATCTGAAAACCATCAAATTTTACATGAGTTACAGGATGTTCAGAATATTCATTTAAGTCTTTATCTATGGCATTACCAATAAGTTTACCAGTATTGATATCTATATTTACCCCCATTCCTTTTGCATGGAAATTGTCTATTGAATTTACTCCGTTTCCTACACGTAATCCCATCCAAATAATTTGAGGAGTGCCATTATTATTAAATGTCATTATACGCATTGTATTTACACTTTTACTACATAACTTATTCATATCATGATGTTGTATAACAAGCTCTTCTAAAAAGATTCTATTTTTTATTGCATTATAAAAATATTCTTTTCTATCTGAAATATCTTTTGTATATTCTTTCTTAACGTCTGCCCCACCTAATCCATCATAAGGTTTAGACATAAATACTTCATGACTGTCTAAAAACTTATTAAATTCTTCGTAATTATCTTCTTTTGGTACTATAAAGTCTCTTTTAGTATATTCTTTGAAATCGGCCAAGAAGTTTGGCTTAATAGTATATCTTTGCTTATATGCACTTGGAGATACAGTTTCATAGAATTTATTTTCTGTTCTAGTGCTAACATATTTTTTTCTTTCAATTTTGTTTTTGTTGTATAACTTATAATTTAAATAATCGCTAAGACAAAATCCATATCTAAATACACAATATCCTGTATCTAATATTAATCTAAAATAATTTTTCTTTTCTTTTTTTGCTACTTTTTTTAGGTTATCTAGAAATCTTTTATAATTTGCTGAAAATATATATGAGTAAAAAGCCATTTTCTTATGTTCTCCTTCCATATTTCATTTATTTATTTTAATTATTGCTATTTATTTAAAAATTTATACTTTTTTATGTTTATTACTAATATATAACATGTGTTTAATGTGATTATATTTTAATATTTATTTTATTAATTCATGGTGTAATTGTTCTAATACTTTATTACTTATTTTTTCTTTAAGCATTATAGAAAATTTGCATTCCTCTAATTGAGTAGAAAATATCTCAACTGAATTTAAATTTAATAGTTCTATTGTTTTTTTCATTATATTTTTATTATTCATTATTCCATAACCTACAAGAGAAATCCTAGAAATATTAGTGAATGATGAACTAAACATACTAAGTTCTGATTCTAATAATTCCTGAAATTTACCTAGGTCTGAAGTTTTAATTGTAAAACTAATATTAAAACTATTTGTACTATTATTTATTATATTTGTAGGAATAATATCGTTATTTAATAATGAATTATATAATTTATTTAATATATCTTCATTGTAATTCTCATATTTTAATGTTATTAAAAAAATATTATCATTCTTAACAATACTTTTGACAGTACTTTCTTCTATTTTATCATTGATTTGAGTACCAATATTATTATTAAAAGTAGAACCTGTTTCAATCAAAACATTATATTTTTGAGCTATTTCTACACATCTATTATGAAGAACTTTTGCTCCTTCATTAGATAAATCGAGCATTTCGTCATATGATAATTCTTCTATTTTCTTTGCATCTGTAATTTTATTTGGATCTGTAGAATATACGCCATCTACATCAGAGAAAATATAACAATGATCAGCTTTCATGGCAGCAGCAACTGCAACAGCAGTTGTATCAGAACCACCTCTTCCAAGTGTAGTAATGTCTTTATTGTCATTTATTCCTTGAAATCCAGCAATAATCACTATATTGTCATTCTCTAATTCTTTTTGAATTCTTTCTGTATTTATATACTCTATTTTAGATTCTTCATTTGTGTTTGATGTATAAATTCCTGCTTGCCAACCAGTTAGAGAAATAGATTTATATCCTAATCTTTTTAATAATATTGCAAGTTTAGAAATAGAAACTTGCTCACCTGTACTAAGTAATACATCCATTTCTCTTTTGTCTGGCTCGTATGATAATTCTTTAGCTTCTTTTATTAAGTTGTCTGTTGTTTTTCCTTGCGCAGAAAGAACAACAATTACTTTGTTTTTTTTGTTGTAAAAATCAATAATTTTATTTGCCACAATATTTAATTTAATATTGTCTGCAAGAGAACTCCCTCCAAATTTTAATACTATAGTTTCCATTATGAACAGTCCTTTAATGTAAATGTAAAAGGCATAAATATAATCATATTTTACCTATAATATATTATATTTTTGTTTTAATTAATTGTTTCCATTTGTATTATTATATTTTAGAAAACTGTCAATGAATCCATTTAAATCTCCATCCATTACAGATTGTACATTACCTACTTCATAATTAGTTCGATGATCTTTTACCAAAGTATATGGGCAAAAAACATAAGAACGAATCTGACTTCCCCATGCTATTTCCATCTGAATACCTTTAAGTTCATCTATTGTATCTTTGTGCTCTTGTTCTTTTATGTGTAACAATTTAGATTTGAGCATTTTCATAGCCGTTTCCCTATTTTGAATTTGTGATCTCTCTGTTTGACATGCAACAACTATTCCTGTGGGAATGTGTGTGATTCTTACAGCAGATGAAGTTTTGTTTACATGTTGTCCTCCTGCACCTGATGCTCTATATGTGTCTATTTTTAAATCATCTGGATTAATGTCAATTTCAATATCATCTGTTATTTCTGGAAGGACTTCTACTGATGCAAAAGAAGTATGTCTCCTCCCCCCTGCATCAAATGGAGAAATCCTAACTAATCTATGAACACCTTGTTCTCCTTTTAGATATCCATATGCATAATCTCCTGAAACTGAAAAAGTAACGCTTTTTATTCCAGCTTCATCTCCTGCTAAATAATCTAGCTCTTCTATTTTATATCCATTTGCATTAGCCCATCTTGTATACATTCGATATAGCATTTCAACCCAATCTTGAGCCTCTGTTCCCCCAGCACCTGGATGGAGAGTTAAAATTGCATTATTTATATCATATTTTCCTGATAGAAGTGTAGAAATTTCAAGTTTTTCAATCTCTTCTTCAAGTTTTTTACTTCTATTTTGCACTTCTTTTTCTAAATCTTCATCATCTTCTTGTTTTAACAATTCTACTAATTCGATTAGATTTGAAATTTCACTTTTTATTTTTTTAAACTGCTCTACTCTACTTTTGATTTCATTTATTCTTTTTAAAACTTTTGAACTATTCTTAAAATCTTCCCAGAAACTAGTTTCGGTAGTTTGCTGTTCTAAATTAGTCAATTCTTTTTCTAAGTTGTTTATGTCAAAGTGAATCACCTATTTGATTTAATTTATTATCTAAATTTTCTAGTTTACTACTTATTTCTTGTAAATCTATCAAAATATCACTTCCTATCTATCATAAATCAAATATCTTTTACTAGCGGTATTATACTATAACTATTAAGAATAAGCAAGTTAATATTCTTACATTTACGCATTCTATTAACGTTCATTTTTATTTTGATTCATTTGTTATATTATGCAAATCTGTTAATTTATAATCAAATAATACTAAACCATTAAAATTTTTAGAATTTTTTTGAATTGCAATATATGTATCAGCTATATTTTTAATTTCTGTTAACTCTAACTTTAAATCTTCATCTTCAGAATCTGCTAATATTAAAGCTTTATCTAAAATGTCGTTTCCATTTTTTAAAAAAGTTATAATTTCAAGAAGACCTGTATAAGCTTGAGCTAAAATAGATTTACGTGATTTTTTACCATATTCTTTTACATATATTTCATGGAGCATTTTCATGTCTTCTATTATTTTTAGGAATTTTTCTAGCTTTTCCGCATCATAATTATGAAAAGCATTAGCATCTTTTTCAGATAATATTGCAAATATTTTCTCAGTCCATTCGTATTCATAGCTTAGTCCAAAATTTTCATTTAATTCATATTTTATTACTTGTTCTAAAGTATCAATTTGATTGTAATAAGTATCTTTCAATTCTTTATAATCTAAGCTACTAATTTTTTTATTATTTATAAAATGATATACTTTATATAATGCGTATGCAATTATAGGTTTTTGAAAACAATCATTAGTATATCTGTGTTCTATTATATCTTTAACTATTTGTATAGCATTAGTAATTTGAGCCTCATCTTTTAGTCTTGAAGAGGTTTCAATAAATTGTGTAATATCATATTCAATCAATGATGCTATATAGTATGCGTCAAATTTTGAATCATCGTAATATTTATATAAAATACTATCAATTTCTAATATTCTATTGTAATATTCATCTTTACATATTTCTTCTAAACAATCTTTTATATTTTCCACCCATTTACAAAACGCAATGATTGGAGCATCTTTATATGGTTCAGACTTTTCATATAATTCTTCTTTATTAAAAGTTTTAATCATATCTTTAAGATTGCAGAATATAATATCAAAAAATGCTTTAGCCTCTTCCCCACTTTTAGATGTATTTTTTACTTCAATTGCATATGTTTCTAAAGATCTCTGGGTCCTTCTATCTCCAAATCCGTATCGTTCTACTTTACTTCTCATTATTCTTTCTAATTTTGCAGGTGTTAAATCTTCAAATTTATCTATAAAATCTTCCATTTCATTTACATTGTAATGGTCTTTACCATAAAGCTCTTCATAACGCAACTTTAATTCTCTTAAAAAGTCTAAAGTTTTAGATAATAGGATTTTATCGATTGAGATTGAATTTTTCTCATTATTATCTCCTCCCATAAACTCTTTAAAGATTCGTAAAAAACAATCTATTACTTCTTGATTACTAGTTTTTAGTGCAATATATCTAATTGAATAAATATATTCAAACAATAAGCTAGTTAATGGCCTTTCTTTATGCATATCAAAACCTACATATACACCATAAAGTCTTTTTAATATATCTAAATCTAAAAGATCTGGATTTTCTTTTAAAGTATTAATTGCAATTGAGAAATTTTCCATTGCTGTTACTGCGATATCTTTTTCGTGGAGATAATAATGCTCATAAAATTCATGTGTAAGAGCCGTATTTTTAAAATAACATTGCTCTAACATATATTCAGATGATGCTCTTAAAATTAATTTCATATAAAAGCTATTTTTAGAACCATTATATTCTTTTATACTTTTTACAAACTCTAATGCTGCTTCTTGCGATTTCTCACATAATCCATATACTGATATATAGTATAGATTATTTTTTCCTATACTACTTTCAATAGCATTTAGAAAAGGATTTATTTCTTTTTCACTAAATTTTATATTATCCCATCTTAAATTATGCTTTATTGGTAATATAGCTTCTTCACTATATTTTCCCCATAATTCCTTCAATTCTTCATAATATTCATATATCATTTCTGATGTAACATATTTATTAAATGATTTTAATAATTTATTATATTTAGATTTTGGGAAAGGCACTTTTTGCCAATCATTAAAATAAATTGGCTCATTAAATCTATCCTCATATTCATTTATTTTTTCTATTAAAAATAATACTTTACCATTAAAAGAATTTTCTTCTTTTTCTTCTAAAATTTCATTATACAAATTTCGGATAATCTGACTGTATGTATATTTAGATTCATAGTTATCTATAAATGCGATTTTTTCATCGGATTTTCCATTATTTTCTGTTTTTAAAATTTCATTAATTCTCTTTTCCTCTATTTGGGTTGCTTCATTTAATTTTATATTAGTATCCTCTTGAAGGATTCGTTGATATTTATTTTTCTGTATTTCTGGAGTATTTGCTATAATAATATCTTTAACATTTTCATGCATTTTATATTTTCCATTTTCATTAACAATAAAAGAAAATTTCTTTACTTTTTCATAGAGTGAGAATGAAAAAGTACCATTCATTTTTATTGATATATCTTCTATTGTCTCATCTGTCCATTCTGGAACATACGCAAGCATTATAGAAAAATCTCTTTCCATATCATTCATATACATTAAAAATCGTTTTATTAACTTTGTTGTATCTCCTCCAAAGTCTTCTATGGTTGGAGTTTTACCTTTTTCTGCCACTTTGATATATGTATCTACACACATATCTAAATACATAGGATTCCCATGTGTTAAAGCATATAATTGATGAATTAAATCTTCATTTTCAATGCCTGCAGTTTTTAAAAATTGCATTGTATCAGCAAAAGATAAAGTGCCTAATAAATGTTGTTCTAATGTCCCTTTCCAACTAGAATCAAGCTCTTCCCATTTTAGTTTTTCTCTACCTGCAATTACCCATAAAGTATTAGGTATTCTGCAAATCAATCCTTCATCAGATCTTAACCATAAATCATTTTTTAAAGGATCGCCTATTTGTGATAATTCATTAACTAATTTTTCATATGTATCTATAAAGAATACAAATGGTGCTTTTTCGTTTTTTAAATTTTCTTTTAAATCTATAGCAAAATAATATGCTAAATGTTCTTTTATATTTTCTATTGATGTATTTTCAATATCTAATAAACGTTCACGTAGTTTACGGTTTTTTAATCTATCTTGTAGCATATTTCTTCCTGCATCTGCATAATAAATTACTTTTGCGAATGTTCCAATTAGTGGGATTTCTCCAATTACATCTTTTAAAAATCCAAGCTCCTTATTTTCATCAAATATACTGCTTAACTCTGGCTTAGTTGCGGTTTTTCCCATTTTAGTTTCATACACATAAACTACTAAATCAAAAATTGGAAACGAAAATTTATATTTATCTTTTAAATCCTGTCTAATTACTTTTAAAACATCTAATACATTATTATTTAGCTCTACTAATTTTTCGAAATCTATAAATTCTATTTTAGAATTACTAGCTTGCTCTTCTAATTCTTCACTTATTTTATGTAGCAAAGAACTTTTTCCAATTCCCCCAAATCCATAATATGAAATTATTTGAATTGGATTTTTATTATTCCCCATATTATTTAACATCTGGTTATATTTTTCCCAAAATACTTTTCTTGGTTCTTCTCTATCAGTAAATTGTTTTGTCGCTTTTATATTCAAAGCGATGTCATCATCTTCTACAAACTTTGGCATTTTTTTAATCTCCTTTTATTTTATACTCTATATGGATAAAAAAGAAGTGTTCCCTATTTTATTTAGGTTACACTTCTTTAATTTTAAGCCTTTTATGAATTTTTATTTAAGTTTAGGTGTCAACCTAATTTTGACATCAAATTTTAGATTTTTGTAAAATGCTTTAAACACAAGTGCTATGAGTTCTTTCCGCAGCAATTCTTATATTTCTTTCCCGAACCGCATGAAGTAGCTGCTTATGTATTATCAATATATTTAATATTTATAATATTATTGATATTTCAGGCTTTTTGAGGACTAAGTAACATTAAAATTATCAATATTATTAGTATTATTTTTATTATAAATATCATTTTTCTGTGGACAAATCGTGGACAATGTCAACATCCGTTTACCACACTCATTATATTCTATTACCAAATATAATCAAATGTATAAATTATCTTTTTATACATTATTCGTTCTTATTATATTATTTTTTTAAACAATAGTCAATGAGTAAGAAAATTACAAGAAATCATAAGAAAATTACAAGAAATCATAAATCAATTTTATATTTAATTATTTCTTTTATGGTTTTTGATTGTATTATGCTGTCATATATATCAGTTGCATATTTGCGAGATTCTTCTGTGCTTGATATGTAAAAATTTTCTGTTGTTTCGATATTTTTATGTCCTAAAATATCTGCAACATCTCTGATTTCAACTCCATTTTTTAATATTTTAGTTGCATAACTTCCTCTTAAATCATAAAACCTACTCTTAATTCCTAATTCATTACGAATAATCTTAAATGGTGAACGAGTTATATCTGTTCCTGTATAAGTCCCATCTTCTTTAGTAAAAACTAAATCTATATCGTTTTCATATTTTTCGTTAGGATTATTTTTTACTATTCGCATTTCTTTTATTTTGCCAGAAGTATTTTTTACATATTCAATATGGTAATAGACATATCTATCTCCATAAAGTTTTTTCAAATAATCTTGTTTATTTTTGTAATTTCGCAATGCAAACAATAAAGTATTGCTTATATGAATTTTCCTTGTTCCTGATTTAGTTTTTGTGCTTCCCAAAAACCATCTTCCCTTATCATCTTTTGGTTTATCATATACATTGTGCTTAATATTTATAGTTCCGTTACTAAAATCTATATCGTCCCAAGCTAATGCACATACTTCTCCTGTTCTCATTCCTGTATAACAAGCTGTTAAGAACACACAAGTAAATGTATCGTTATCTTTAAATTTGTTTAATATTTTATCTATTTCTTCTTGAGTATATAAATGTTTTATATTTTCTTGCATTTTGTCGAATCGTGGCAATCGTAAATCTCTAGCAGGATTATACTTTATAAATCCATAAATATTACAAGCATCTCTAAAAGATCCTTTTAGTACCTTTAAAATATTTTTAAAATATGCTGGTGCAAAATTATTTTCTTCACAAATTTCAGTTATAAATGAATTAAGTTTTACACTTGTCAATGTTGATAATCTATATTTGCCTAATTTAGGAACTATGTGATTTTTTATTATATTCTTATATGCTTGTATTGTGTTGTATTTTAAATTTATTTTACAATAATTTTCTAACCAATAATCTAAATAATCAGTATATGATATATTACATTCTTTAAATGGAATACCTGCGTTCAAATATTCCGTATATGCTTTATTTCCTTCTTCTTGTGCCTCTGCTTTTGTTTTGAATCCCGATTTTGTTATCCATTTTCGCTTTCCTTTTGCAGGAGCTATTTCAAATTGATATTGATATACTTTACCTCTCTTTTTTATATTTACATTAGCCATTATATATTATCATCTCCTACATTAGCAGTTAACTTTTTAATATTTGTCAAATCTGAAAGATCATTTCCTTCGTTTTCAATCAAAAATTTTTCTAATGTAGATTTTAATATTTTTGTACTTCCAAGTTTTAAAGCAGGTAGGTAACCTTTTTCTATTAAAGTGTATATATAGTTAGGACTAGAATGTAAAATTTTAGCCACTTCTTGAACTGTATAAATTAATCTTTCACTCATTATTATCATTTCCTCTCCAAAATAAAAAAGTCAGCATTTGCCAACTTTTTATTTTTCTTTATTTAATAAAATTTCTGCATATTTTTCTGCCTCTTTTTTAGAATGTAATTCTTGTAAAGGCTCATAAAATATTTGCATATTTTTTATATTTACTTCATTTGCAGAATTTAGTAAATTATGTAATGCAATTAAACCGTATGAAACAACTTGTTTCCAATTATATATTTTTCTCTCCATCATAACCTCCAAAATTATTTTTTATTTATTTTCTTTTCTTGATATTCATTCAAATATTTAATCTGTTCTTCATCTTCTAATTCTTGTTCTTCTGGGGTTTTTTTACTCCCACCTATAATAATTAGAATTAAAGGTAATCCAATTAATATAAACATTAATATAGCCATTGAAATAATATCTAACATTTCTTTTGCCTCCGATTTTCTAATTAGGGCTATTGGGGGAATAGCCCTAATTTAGATATTATTATTTTCTTACTTTTCCCATTTGTCAGACTGCTATTGTTTCTAGCAACATTGGAATTTCACCAACCAGAACTCTGGCTTGTACTCATTGCGTGTGACGCACCATTATAAAAGTATTATGGACTACCTTTATAACTTTACGCTCGTGCTGTGACTATACAAAAGTTTCCTAAACTGTATTCACAATAAGATAACATTCTTATTGTTAATTTAAGTGGTTGCTAACCCACCTAAAACACAGTTCTTGTATGATCTAACAAATACATTATTCAATTTTCAATGTGCAATCCATACCAGAAGTTTTTTACGCTTCTACTATGAACAGCACTTGAAAACGAAAAAGGTTACGTTTTTTTTATAAATTTTTTTATTTAGCCAATTTTTCTGCAAAATTTTCTTCTTTTACTACACTAATTGCGTATTCAATTAAAATACTCTTTAAATCTTGGTCTATAACATTTTTTTCATTTAAGGAATATTTATCAATAAGAGGCATTATCTTTCCTATTACTAAAATCATTGACACTTCATCTGTTCTTGCCTTTACTAATATTTCATAAAATTTTGTTCTATTTTTCATAATTTCCCTCCATATATTTTTTCAAATTATTTATTGCTCGTAATTTCAACTGTTTTACTGCATTTTCGTTTATATTCATTTCTTCAGCAATAATTTTTATTTTTTTATTTTCATAATAGTATTTAACTATTACTTTTCTTTGATTATCATTTAATTTATTTAAAGCAAATTTCAAATCTCTTTTACTAAAAAAAGAATGGTCAGAATTACCCCTATTAGATAACTCTTCCCATTCTTCATTAGACATAGATATTTCCTTTTCTAATAAATATTTTTTATGTCTTAAATAATTTAAGCGTCTGTTTAATAAAGCCTTTCTCATATAATTTATGTACCTTGCAAATACAATATCGTTTGAAAATTCTTTTTCTTGATATATACATTTTTCGTCAATATCCTTTCTTTTCATTTTCTTTCTCCAATCTTCTTAGATTGGACAAATGCCTGAAAAATCAAAGAAAGTTATTAACTTATAAAACTTATCTTTTTATTTTCTATTTAATTATTACCCCATATCTAATCCCCCCATAACAAAAGTCTGTAAAATAATACAGCATATTTTTTAGCATCTTTTGAATCTTATTTTTTATCTACTGTGCTTTAATATACTTCCTTTAATTTTACAGACTTCTGTCCTAGAAAAAAGAATATACTCTTTTTTCTAGTTTGTCATAAAATCAGCAACAATCGGAAAAAATACGCAAAAATCAGCTTATTTTGTCGAATAGTTTAAGGCTATATAGCCAATGGTCATTCATTCTTCCTTATGGTAAAATTTGTATATCATTATTAGGAGGGTGTTATTATGGTTAAAATCATAATTGCCAATAATAATGATATTTTTTACAACAGCTTATCTAATATTCTTTTGCAAAATGAACTAAATATTGAACTAATAAAAGTACCACCAAACAAGTTAGGAAAACTAATTTGTAAAATCAAACCAAAAGATAATGTAATAATATTGGACTCAAAAACTTCAGTTATATTTGTAAAAAATATATTGAAGAATGCAATTGAAAATGTAGATACTAAAAAAGTGAATATCATTATTTTGGTGATCAATTCTGATAGCATATCCAATATTAAATACGAATACCATTATCACTTTTTTAAAACTTCTAATCATACAAATTTACTTGATATTGTAAAACTAGTGTCTGATTCCTTAAAAGATTGTTTAGAAATAGAAAAATCAATTAATGATTTATTAAATAGTCTTGGATTTACTTATTATTTTAAAGGAACTATTTATTTGAAGGATGCAATTCTATTTGCATATACTGAACGAAATTTATTATATGATACAAAAGCGCTTGTGAAAAAAGTTGCAAAAAAATATAAAATAAAAAACGATAGAATTGTTCGCTCTGATATGGATAGAGCCTTAAATAGTATGCTAACTTATATTAATAAGGATAAAATTTACAATATTTTTGGAAAACATTATGATGGAAGAATAATTAGTTTAAAATATTTTATTGACTTGTGTATTCGATATTTAGAAGAACAACGATATTGCTGTTTAGAAAATTAAAATAGGAACTACCCTCCACAAAGAAAAGCAGTTCCTTTGGTATAATATTGTATAAGAATTCAAATTGCAATCAGTTTCTTATACAATATAGATTTTATCATTCAAATATATCTAATTTATATCTAATTTATAAGTTCACTTTAAAAATGAGGGAATTATTTTAGTTGTTACAAATTTATCATTATTTTCTGTATTTACGATTAAGCCATCTTTTTCTAGCCTAAAATTATTCTCAAAGCTTTTCCATCCAGTAGTTTCTAGTTGTAAATAATTAATGTACTTTTCTAAAGTTTCATTATTCAATGTTATATATTTTTCCTTTACTGTAAAATCTATAATTTTATTAGTCTCATTTTCTATCATAAAACTTGCTATTGCATTTTCATAATCATCATTAGTATAAATATTTATTTTAGAG